>JAHFCH010000169.1 GCA_023249635.1 Fibrobacterota bacterium | reverse complement strand
CCCTGAACACCTCCGCCTCGGGCGCCAACGTGCCCGGCGACGTGTACAACTTCCCCCTGCTCTTGCGCATCACCGGTAGCGTAGGCGGTACCCCGATCACGGATCTGTGCACCAGCACCGGATCGGACATCCGTTTTCTGGATGCCGATGGGGTCACCTGGCTGGATTACCAGATTGAACGCTGGAGCCAGTCCCTGGACAGCGCCGAGGTGTGGGTCAAGGTACCGCGCATCCGCGGCAACAGCAGCAACGGGTTCATCACCATGTACTACCAGCAGGCCGCGTCCGTGACCGTGCCCGATGGGCAATGCCCGTCCTGCGTTTTCGGCACCTCCAACGGCTTCGCGGCTTCGTACCATCTGGCTACGGACGTGACCGACGCCAGCGGCAGCTATAACGGCACCGACAATGCCACCGGCGATGTGGGCGGCATCATCGGCCGTGGGCGCAGCTTCAACGGGACCACGGGATACGTGAGCATCACCCGCCCCGTCCAGGACGATTTCACCATCGGCTTCTGGATGAACACCTCCACGGCGGGCGTGAACCTTGGCGCGCAGTGGCATCAGCATTCGCCCCTGGTGGACGGCGAGGTGGGCGGTAGCGTGAACGATTTCGGGGTGTGCTACCAGGACAAGGTGGCGAGTTTCGGAACGGGTAACGCCGATGCTACCATCGTAACCACCAGCCCGGATACGGTGCAATCCGGCAGCTGGAAATACGTGGTAGCCACCCGCCGACGTACCACGGGCGTCACGACTCTCTCCTTGAACGGTACCCAGAAGATCACCGGTACCTCCAATTACCAATCGCTGACGGCCCCGGGTACCCTGAACTTCGGGCGCATCCAATCCGGCGGCCGCTTTTATACCGGCAACCTGGACGAAATCCAGTTCTCGACCGTGGTGCGCGATTCCTCCTGGAACCTGCTCACCTACCAGACCCAGCGCCGCGACGCCGCGCCCTTGTTCAACCCCGCCACGGCGGACTTCCAGAAATCGAAGAAGTACGTCTTCAACACTACCAAGACGGGCGCCAACGTCCCGGACAGCGTGACGAATTTCCCCATGCTGGTGCGCGTCACCGATGCCAACGGCGGCATCCTGGATCTCGTGCAAGGATCAGGGACGAGCGCCCCCCCGGATATCCGCTTCTTGGATGGCGACGGGAAGACCTGGCTCAACTACCAGGTTGAACGGTGGGACCGCAGCTTGGATTCAGGGGAAGTCTGGGTGCTGGTGCCGAAAGTGGACGGCAACAGCGATCATGATTTCATCACCATGTACTACCAGCAGGCCAGCGGGGTGACCGTTGCCGATGGCCAATGCGCAAGCTGCGTGTTCTCGCCGGCCAACGGGTACGTGGCCGAATACCACCTGAACGCCGAGTTCGCGGATCAGACCGGAAACGGGAATACCCTGACCGATGCTTCCTCGACGGCCGGCATCGGCGACGCGGCAGCCGGGCGCGGTTTGAACGGCTCCAACCAGGAAATCACGGCGGCCAATGCCGCCAGCCTCAATATGACGGCGGCCGTTACGGTCTCCGCCTGGATAAACACCACCTCGTGGGCCAGCGGCAATCGCCGCATCGTGCAAAAGGGCCCCGATCAGCAATATGGGATTTTGGAAGAGTCGGGCGTGCTGCGATGGAAGCTCAGCGGTCCATCGGTGGGGAACCTTGATTACGGGACGCTTCCCTCCACGGGGGCATGGCACCACGTGGGAGCCACCTATGACGGCGCCACCAGCGCGATTTACGTCGATGGCGTCCCAGTTGCATCCCAGGCCGCCACGGGCGCCCTGAGCACCGCGACCAATGGCCTTTCCATCGGGAACAAGCCCGGCTCGGGCGTGGCGGGCGATCATTTCAACGGGATCATCGACGAAGTAAACGTCGCCAATACGGCGCGTTCCGCCAATTGGCTGAAACTGGCCTACGAGAGCCAACGACGTACCGGGAATTTATTCTGGAACACCCGCACCAGTCCCAATAATACCGCCGTCCTCACCGCCACCGCGGGCGCGCGTACCATCGCCCTCTCCTGGCCCTCGTCGGTTTCCGACTCATCCAATGCCGATACCGTGGGCATCTGGGTCAAGTACACGGCGTATCCGGACTCGGCCAATGCGACCAGTACCACCAGCGTCGTCAAGCTGGTCAAAACGGACACGACCTACAATTATCCCGCCGTCACCGCCGGCACCTATTACTTCGGGCTGGCCGTGCGCAATACCTCCGGGGTCTGGAGCCCGTTCACGAAAACGTCCTCGGACACCGCCAATCTGAACGGATATTCCTTTTACCCCGATACCGTATACGTCGATTCGGCCTCCGGCTCCGATGCCAATTCCTGCGTCACCGCCACCAGCCCGTTCACGCCCAAGCGGACGATCAAGTCCGCCTCGGGATGCGAGACCGGCGCCATTACCGATACCCTCATCGTGCGGGTGATGGCCGGAACCTACACCGATTCCAATTTCACCTCGACGACGAAACCGCAGGTGATCACCTCCTTCGATCGCAACTCGCGCGCCATTCTGTTGGGCCATGGCAGCGGGACCATTTCGGGAGGCGCGCGCAGTTACACCGCCGCCATCATCGACCATGTGGTCTTGCGTAACCTCAACCTCGGCTGCGCCACGAACAACGATGTCGGCGTGTATATCGGCGGCACCGCCTCGCGCGTGGACGGATGCCGCATCTACAACAACGGGGCGAATATCCACGATGTGGGCGTGCGTTGGGATGCTTACGGTTCCGACAGCATCATGGTCACCAACAACCTCATCTACAAGCCTACCTCGTACGGCGTGTATGTCGGGGCGGATAATTCCTTCATCTTCTCGTACAACACCCTCATCGGGCAGGGGAACAACGGTTCCAAGGGCTTCTACCATGTCTCCACCGGCTGGACCGATCAGACCGAGTCCAACAACATCTTCTACAACTGGGATTACGGCCTGCAGAGCACGGGAGCGAACGACGGCACCACTTCCAACAACCTGTTCTTCCTCGTCACTTCCGGGCGCGAGGTTTCCGGCGTATCCGATGCCAACAAGATCCTGAAGGATCCCCTCTTCGCGAACGTAAACCCGTACGATTCCCGCTACGGGTACATGTTGCTGCCGGGATCGCCCGCCATCGATGCGGGCACGGCGACCTATGGCAGCCTTAAACCGGTGAACTACCTCACCCCCGCCGATTTGTTCGGGAACAGCCGCACCATAGGCAACACCCCGGACATCGGCGCCTACGAAGGCACCGGCTATACCTCGTCCCCGACCAACGAATTCGATACCCTGACCACCACCACGACCGCCACCACCGTCACCGTCAAGAACTCCAAGTGGAAACTCACCTTCGACAAGGCCCGCGGAGCCGGCATCAATTTCTTCTCCGACATGTCCGACTCCACCACCAACCTGCTCTCGAGCAACACCTTGCTCTTCGACGCCAAAATAGGCTCCTACCAGGCCTCGTCCCAGACCGGGGCCGGGCCCCAGCTCCTGCTGGTCGAACGCACCCGCGCCCGCGTCGTCGTACGCCAATGGCTCGCCGCCTCGGCTTCCCTCACCCTCAACATCTACTACACCATATACCCCTCCGGGCATATCTTCGTGCAAAGCGAGATCGAGAACATCGGCGCCGGTTCCACCGCCCTCACTTCCGTGGATTACACACTCAAGCTGGGAACCACCACCAATGGCTCCTTCGCCTCCGGCAGCACTAAGAACGGGTACGGCTACCTGACCACGGCCACGCGCGACGCCTTGCTTTCCGTCACCTCCGATCTGGATAATGGCGCGGCCACGGCCGAGACCTGGACCCAGACCGTCGCCTCCGGCCCGCCCGGAACCGTGGTCTACGCCACCGCCAACCCCAGCAACAGCGCCAAATTCCTGGTGCGCGACCATCATTTCCTGCTCTATATCGGGGACCAGGCCCTGACCCGCGAAGAGGCCGCCACCCTGAACGCGGATACCTACTCGCCTTCGGTGGTGACCGCCACTTCGGGTTCGCTGGTAGGCGAGCGCGATTGGCAGTACGCCCTTGCAGGCCATTGGAACATGGACGACGGCGGCGGCGCCAAGGCCCGGGACAAGGCCGTGAACTACCAGAATGATGGCACCCTTAGCGGCGCGAATTACAAATGGGTCTCGGGCAAGGTGGGCGGCGGCCTGTACCTGACCCAGACCGATGTGGTGACCATTGCCGACAACGCCAACGACGAGGCCACCTTCGGCACCTGGATGTTCTGGATCAAGCCCGACTTCGCGGGCATGGGCAATACGGCCTACATCATCTCCAAAGGCATCACCACGTCGGACGGCTACTTCTTCCAGAAGGTGGCGGGCCAGAGCCAGATCACGTTCAACCTGGGCGCCGCGTCGGCGACCACGCCGACCTTGACCGACGGGGTTTGGACGCATATCTGCGCGGTGGCGCATCCGGCGGGCAGCAAGCAAATCGACCTGTACGTGAACGGGGTGATGGTAGGCAATTCCACGGGCGCGGCCACGGCGGTCGTGAACGCTTCCAGCCTGCTGCTGGGCTACAGCGCGGGCGCGGCCACGGATCAGTTCAAGGGCACCTTGGACGACGTGCGCTATTACCAGAACGGGATTTCCCTGGCCGATCTGCAGGCCATCTACAACCGCGGATTCGACATCAAGCACGGTTCCTACAACCTGCGCGCGGACAACAACAACCGCATGGTGGCGGTCTTGAACGGGAACGCGGCGGCCAACCGCGTGCAGCCCGTGTTCGACATTTCCAACTGGTACGGGGTGAAGGTGCCCAAGTACGTGTACCTGAACGGGACGCGGCTCAAGCATCTCACCGATTTCAACGTGGACTCCTTGGGCGACCCGTATTTCGGCGCGCATCTCCAGATGCAATTGAACAAGACCCTGACCGCGGCGGACCAGGTGCTGTTCATCGATGACGACGACTCCACCGGCTATATGGGCACCAGCTCGGCCATGAAGGGCTTGTCCATCACCGCCACCGCCAACGACAAGATCGTCATCAAGAACTTCACCGATACCGTGTTCGGAGGGGCCGCCAGCGGGCAGTGGTATACCGAGCTGGATCTCAACGGCTGGGTCACCCCTACGGCCTCTCCCGCCACCAATGGTTTCGGAGACATCAACGTCTGGAAGGCGGCGGCCATCAACCCCAATGTCGCGGTCTCGGGGGGAACCAACCAGGTGGGGCTTTACGATCTGGGCGGACGCACCCTAAGCATGTTCCAGATGGATTATAACGGCACCAACTACATGAACGCGGGCGGGTACGGGTATGCCGCGCCGACCAACATCACCTATACCCTGACCGACAGTTCCTCAACGCGGTTGTCGCTTACCTTGAGCGCCATGACCTATTCCGGTAACGGCAACGTGACCATGACAAAGCGGTGGACGGTGTATCCCACCGGCAGGATTTTCGGAAGTTACTCGATCACGGCTTCCAACCGCGAATTCAATCGTTGCTCCATGTGGTTCCAGGGGCGCTACAATGGCGGATTGCCCACGACCACGTGGTCGGCCGCTACGGCGACCGCCAATGCGCGCTATGGGCTGATGGGCGGAAACCTAGATTTCCATTCTTTCGTGGGAGGCATCCTCAGTATCAAGAGCGCCGGCGCCACCGTGACATCCGGGGCCAGCATGGATTCGACCGCCTCCCCGTTTACCGGCAACAATGCCAATAACGATTACTACGAAGCGGGGATTTACCTGAAGGGGTCTTTGTTCCAAACCGCCGACGTGCCCGTCACCCTGAACTTCGCCATGGACATTTCCAAGGACTTCACCGACTCCGCCACCGCGGACAGCTTGATGAAGGATATCCAGACCCCAGCCGTGCTCACGGCCATAACCGGTACCCGCATCACCAACGACGCCCTCGACTTCAACACGGACAACTTCGCCGAAGGCGACGGCGCCTATACCTATGCGGCCTCCGGCGGCCTGGCCCACTTCAAGTACGTCAATAGCGTCACCAGCTTCAACCCCGCCTTCCGCATTTCCTCCTGGACTTACGGCACCTTGCCCGAAGTGGTCATCCTGGACAATCAGACTTTGACCCGCGGCTACCATTACAACGCCTACCTGAACACGGCCACGAGCGAAGTGGTCCTCCAGTTCAACAAGACCCTGGCGCCCGGCACCCACGTCATCTTCATCAGCCATAAGACCGGCCTGGCCGTGACGCTGAACCGGTTCGAGGCCAAGGACGGCGAGGGCGTGGATACCCTGGAGTGGACCACGCAAAGCGAATTCGAGAACCTGGGCTACCATGTCTGGCGCCGCGCGGCGCCGGGTTCGCTGCAAGTGGATACGGCCATGGCCGAAACCGATGCCATCGCCGGCGCCGGCATCGCCAATGCCCTGGCCCATGCGGCCCGTTCCCAGGCGGTCAAGCGCGCAGCGGAAAAGCTGGCCAAAGCAGGCACTGCCGATTCTTCCTTGGATACCCTCTCCTCCACGGTACTCACCCCCGAGGAGCTGCAGGCCTTGGGTTACCAACGCATCACCGCGCGGATCATCCCCGGCGCCAAGGGAGGGTCTTCAGCCAGCACGCAGAACTACGCTTTCGTCGATCGCTCCGCCACCGCCGGTGTCGCCTACGAGTATCTGTTGGAGGCCGTGGACTTCAACGGCGGCAAAGTGCAATACGGTCCGCGTACGGCGCGTCCGCGTAACCCGTTGGCCACGGAACTGTACTCGAACTATCCCAATCCGTTCAATCCCATCACCACCTTGCGCTTCTCCCTCAAGGAGAAACTGGCGGTGAGCCTGGTGGTCTACGACGGCCGCGGCCGCGTGGTGCGGACCCTGGTGCGGCCTGGCAAGCCCATGCTACCGGGCAAGTACCGCCTGGCGTGGGATGCCCGCAATGACAGCGGCTTCGAAGTGCCTTCCGGCCAGTACTTCTACCGTTTTACGGCGGGGCGGTACGTGAAGACGCGGAAGATGATTCTGGTGAAATAGCCCCCTCGGAAAGCTACCTTTGGTTCTTTCCGATACCGGAAGGTTTGCCATGAAATTGCTTTCGGAGAAAATCGCGATTCCAGAATTGCAGGAGATGGCAAACGCCATGTTCGGCAACCTTGTCAAGGCTGTCGTCGACGTGGAAAAAGGACTGGTGGTCGTGGACGCCGAACTCCATTCAGACCAAGAAGGCTATTTGATAGACCAGGGTTCGCGCCAGGAGGATTTGTGGGGGATAAATCTCTATCCTGAGTTTCCCAAGACGGACGAAAACTTCGTCGAATTCGACTCCATGATTAACCTTAAGCCGACCTTCCAGAATAAGAGCCGATCCGTGGAAAATCCGGAGGCCCGGAAAAAAATCCTCGCCATCATCGATGAGTGGATCATTTGAATCCGGCCCATCCGTCCCTGGCCGAAGGACGCTGGTTCGGCTTCTCCCTTTGCGCCCAGATGGCCAATATCGGGAGCGAGGTCGAGCGATCGATCAATTGGGGCCGGAAGGGTAATCCGGAATACAAACGGTTGGCGTTCTATCGGGCGCTGGAACTTATTGATCTGACCTTACGCGACCCCAAACACCGGGGTAGGCTGCGGGAGATAGCCAGGGTGCGCGAGGCATTGGCCGATTTCCTTGCCTTTGATAACGAATACAACAGCACGGAAGCGCAGTGGAAAAAATATTTCCTCGCCTTTACTTATGCCGCGCGCCAGGGTAGGTAGACCAAGCCCCTAGTCCTGCCGGAATGCTCGCGCACCTGCGGCCGTCCCCGCTATAGGCTTGCATTCCGCCGACGAAACGCATCCCCGTCGCCGTGGCGACGGCCTGGAACGGGGGCCCGCCCATGCGGCCCGTTCCCAAGCGGTCAAGCGCGCGGCTGAGAAGTTGGCAAAGGCGGGCACGGCCGATTCTTCCTTGGATACCCTCTCCTCCACGGTACTCACCCCCGAGGAGCTGCAGGCCTTGGGTTACCAACGCATCACCGCGCGGATCATCCCCGGCGCCAAGGGAGGGTCTTCCGCCAGCACGCAGAACTACGCTTTCGTCGATCGCTCCGCCACCGCCGGTGTCGCCTACGAGTTTCTGTTGGAGGCCGTGGACTTCAACGGCGGCAAAGTGCAATACGGTCCGCGTACGGCGCGTCCGCGTAACCCGTTGGCTACGGAGCTGTACTCGAACTATCCCAACCCTTTCAATCCCATCACCACCTTGCGCTTCTCCCTCAAGGAAAAGCTGGCGGTGAGCCTGGTCGTCTATGACGGCCGCGGGCGCGTGGTGCGCACCTTGGTGCGGCCCGAGAAGCCCATGCAGGCCGGCAAGTACCGTTTGCAATGGGACGCGAAGAACGATGGCGGCTTCGAGGTGCCTTCCGGTCAGTACTTCTACCGCTTCACGGCGGGAAGGTATGTGAAGACCAGGAAGATGATCCTGGTGAAATAGGCCGAGGCAATAAACGCTGCCCAATTGGGGAACGCCCTGGATTTCAATCCGGGGAAACTCCCACGATATCGCCATCTGCCCCATTCTTCCAAAACCCATGGCGAGGCCTTACCGCTTTGATTTGACGGGATTGAACGATATAATAGGTCGAGGATGACGGGTGGCGCGCAATCAGGATCCAAGCAAGCTTCGAAGGATGAGGGTCCCCCTTCCCTGTTTTCCTTCCTCGACTACCGGGAATTCCTGAAAGCGCATTTCGAGTTCCAGAAGAAGGCCAACCGTTTCTTTTCCCATGCATTCTTCGCGCGCAAGGCCGGCTTCAAGTCCCGTACCTTCATCCTGAAAGTCATGAAAGGCGAGAAAAGCCTTTCGCGCGCCAGCATATACCCGGTGGCCCTGGCCCTGAACCTGGGCAAGAAGGACCGGGACTATTTCGGCCTACTGGTTTTCTTCAATGACGCCAAGACGGGCGAAGAAAAGAATTTCTTTTTCAGCCAGCTCAAATCCCTGAACAAGGACAGCCGCTCTTCGCTTTTGCGCAACGACCAATTCCAATACTTCAATAATTGGTACAATGCAGTGATCCGCGAGATCATTTGCTTCACAGATTTCAGGGACGATTACCAGAGGCTCGGGGAGGCGGTAGCCCCGGCGATATCCGCGAAGAAGGCCAAGGAATCGGTGGAGCTGCTGCTTAGGCTCAAGCTCCTGGTGAAAAAAAGTACAGGGTACGAGCAGACCGATACCATCGTGACGACGGGAGACGAGATTTACAGCTTGGCGGTGCGGAATTTCCAGCGGGAGAACATGCAATTGGCGGCGGATGCATTGGACAGGTATTCCGAGGAAAAGGACATCTCGACCATCACCTTCGGGACGAACGAGGCCGGGTTCCTCCAGGTCAAGAGGGAAGTCGTCAACTTCCGCAAGCGCTTGTTGGGTATCATGGCCAACCAAAAGGGACTCGACCGGGTCTATCAACTCAATTTCCAATTGTTCCCCTTGTCCCGGGCGGAAGCCGCGGGAACATGAGTCGCCGCAACCGTACCTCGCTGCTCTGGGTCCTGCTCCTTCTGGGTTGTGGCGAGAAGCCTATGGAAACCGCGGGTGCGACGGAGACCGGCAATACCAAATCCACCAAGGTCATCGGCCTCATCCTCACGCCCGACGGTACGGCCGCCTCGCAGGTCAGCGCGCGCCTGATGACATCGGGCGCGGATCCCTTGGCGGGCGCTCCCAGGGTGGACACGGTGGCGGAAACGGATAACCGGGGCGCGTATCGATTCTCGATCAAGGACAGCGGCTTCTGCAACCTCATCGCCGTCAGCGGGAAATCCGGCGCCCGCCTGCTCATCAAGAACATCCGCGTTGTCGGGGACAGCGTGATGGTGCCCGCGGACACCTTGAGGGACCCGGGCGCTTTGAAATTGTTCCTGATGGAAATGCCTGATCTGGCGGGATCGTATCTTTACTTCGCCGGTACGCGCATTTCCTCAGCCATTGATTCTTCCGCCATCGCCAGGGGGTTCCTGATCCTGGATTCCCTCCCTGTCGGACCCATCCCGGAACTGTTCCAACTGAAACCGGACGGCAGATCGAAATTGATTCTCGCCGAGAATTCCATCCGCATCCTTTCGGGGGATACCCTTTCCGCCGGCGCGTACTCGGCTTGGCCGTATTCGCGTCAGGTGCGCCTGAATACCACGGCGGCGGGAGCGGGGGTGCCCGCAGACGTGGCGGGATTCCCGTTGCTGGTGCGGTTGGATTCCTCCAATTTCGATTTCACCCAGGCTGAACCGCGAGGCGCGGATTTGCGCTTCACCAAATCGGACGGCTCGCCTTTGCGGTACGAAATCGCGGGCTGGGACGCCGCGCGCAAACATGCGGAGGCGTGGGTGAGGATGGATACCGTGGCCGGGAACAGCGCTTCGCAATCCATCCGGATGTTCTGGGGCCGCGCGGATGCGCCGGCGAAATCGGATCCCCAGGGCGTGTTCGACAAGTCGGGCGGCTTCACCGCCGTATGGCATCTGGAAGGCGACGGCGGTAATTCGCAAGCCTACACAGACGCGACGGCGAATCATTCCGATGGTAAAGGGGTGAACATGGATTCCGCTTCGGGGGCGGGGGGCATGGTGGGCGGCGCGCAACGGTTCAACGGGGGCGATGGGCATATCGACATTCCCGGTTCGGCCGCCGGGCCGCTCAATTTTCCGGAGAACGGACGTTACTCCATCTCCGCCTGGGTCAAGGCCGATAAGCTTACGGCGGCCTACCAGACCTTGGTGGGCAAGGGCGACAACCAGTACAACGTGCAGATCAGTTTCGAGAACCAATGGCATTTCGTGGAGGCGATGGCGTCGGGAACCTACGAGGCGACCGAAGTGCCGGCCGCCGCCGGCAACTGGAAATACCTGACATGCGTCCGCAACGGCACGGGACAAACCCTCTACATCAACGGGACGCTTGCCGATGGTTCCAAAGCTGTCAAGAGCCTGCAGGCCCATAGAAGCGAGAATTTCACCGTCAGCATCGGGGGTAACTCCGAAGTTACAGGACAAGGCTTCTCCGGCCTGATCGACGAGGTGGTCATTTCCGGAACGGCCCGATCCGCGGACTGGATCAAGCTCTCTTTCGAAAACCAGCGTCCCGATCAGAAGCTGCTCTCATTCCCCTGAAAGCCCTAAAAATCCCCCATAAACCCCGGCAACCACGTGATCCGCCATTGACGGCGCCTCCGCGGTAAGCAAAGCGTTGCCCTGGCGGGGGACGAAGTCTTTCGAGGCCGCGAAATACTTCCTGAGGGCGCCCCCGGTTTCGCGTAGTTTGTCCCCGGGGTCTCTCGTCTTTTTCATTTTCCTTGTCCCGGCGCCGCCGGAGCGGAGAGCGATATGTCATTTCCCGCGATGTTGCGCAAAATAGCGCGCGGATATTTTCAGGCTTGGATATGCTTCTCGGCGGTCTGCTCCAGCGCGCAAGGGGCCGAAACGATAAGCTATCCTGACCTGGGCAAACGCCTCACCGACCTCGGCCGATTGGCGATTCTGCCCCCGATTGGCGAGAAGCAGGCGATGGCTTCCAGTTACGACCGCGGGAGTAAATACGAATCCGTCAATGACAAGTACGTAAGTTGGGGCACGGCCAACGGCGATGGGACCGGGTTCGTAAGGATGTCCGGCAAGGCGTACATCCTCGCCGAGATGCAGGGACCCGGCGTCATCTGGAGGATATGGAGCGCCCAGGCCGATACTGGGCATGTGCGTATTTACCTGGACGGGTCCGCCACTCCCGCCATCGACATGCCCTTCAGCCAATTCTTCGATCAAGGCCACGCTCCGTTCAACTACAAGTCCCTGGTCTATACGGCATCGCGGGGGTTCAACAATTACATCCCAATCCCATACCAGAAATCCTGCCGGATTGAAGGCGACCCGGGCTGGGGGCGTTATTTCCATTTCAACTACACGACATACCCGGCGGGTACGACGTTGCCCGCTTTCAAGCGGGAGCTCGCGGCGGAAGACAAAGCCGCCTTGGCGACTGCGGATAGCTACCTCGCGTCAAGTCTCGGCGGGGACCCGGAAGGAGCGCGGGCCGGCGAAAGGGTAGAGATCAAAACCGTGAAAATCGGGAAAGGGGCCGGCGCGGTTTCGACCATCGCGTCCGTGACGGGACCTGGGGCGATTACATCGTTATGGGCACGGTTGCGGCTGTCGGGTGATACGGCGAAGGATCGGATCACCTTGCGGGAACTGGCGCTGCGCGTTTATTGGGATGGCGAGAGCAGGCCCAGCGTATGGGCCCCGCTCGGCGATTTCTTCGGGAGCGCGCCCGGATACAACAAGTACGCTTCGCTGCCCGCCGGCATGACCGATAGCGGCTTTTATTGCCATTGGTATATGCCCTTCGCCAAGTCCGCGACACTGCAATTGCTCAATGACGGTAATGCGGATCAGGAACTTCAATTCACGATCGTGCACTCCCCGCTGCCGGCCGACCCGGGCATATACGGGCGCTTCCACGCGAAGTGGCACCGGAACGCGCTCCTCTCCACGCGCGCGGATCGGCAACCTGACTGGACCTTGTTGGCTACCCAGGGGCGGGGCAGGTATGTCGGCGTCAATCTTCATGTCTGGCATCCGAAGGGAGGTAACTTCGATGTTCCCCAATTCGGGGGGATGAAATGGTGGTGGGGCGAGGGCGACGAGAAATTCTTCGTCGACGGGGAGAAGTTCCCTTCCCAATTTGGCACGGGAACGGAGGATTTTTTCGGGTACGCGTGGAGCAATCCGGGCACATTCGCAAAGGCGTACCATGCCCAGCCCCTCAATGGGAACAATAAAGGCCACATCTCCGATATCCGTTGGCAAATCACGGACAATGAACCCTTCCAATCCTCCTTCGAAGGGAGTTTGGAAAAGTATTTCCCGGATGACATTCCCGCCCTTTATGCGGCCACGGCCTATTGGTACCTGGAGGCGGGGGGGGCCGATCCTTATGGCGAGGCGTCGGGGGTAGAACGGATTTCGTATTGGGACCCGGCCTGGAAGGCGCCGGCGAAAACCGATTGGGTCGATCCCTACCCGGCGGAAACGCGTGTAGGGGCCTCCGGATCCCGCGGCCCATTCACCGTTTGGGAGGTGGGGAGTTCGCGGGGCAGCCTTGAGGTTGACGTGAACGGCGTGGGCGATCACGAATTGAGAATCACCGACAACCAAGGCCGTGTGCTTGCGGTGAGGCGGGGGCCAGGGCCGGCCCGTTACGCCTTCACCCAGGCGGACCTTACGAAGGGATTCTGCTTCCTCTCACTACGAACGCCGGGCGGAACTTACGCGCGCCGCGTCCTCATTTCCGCGGATTAAGTCTACCGGAGCGGACCTTTCCGAGCGCATCCGAAATGCGGTCGGCGGTCGGACGGGGAAATAAGATCCCGAATCCGATTCCGCGGGAAGGATTGAAAGCCTGCGCGGCGAGTCGGTCCCGGATCTCCGGGGCCTGGCGGGACGCCAAGCCTACGGTCGCCACGCATCCCCGCGAGCACACATCGTATTTCCCGATGGTATCCCACTGGGATTTGGTGTGCCATGCGGCGTCGAACCAATTCACGGATCCGTACCCTCCCCATTTGGACATGAGCGTATCGGCGTTCAAGGCGACGCAGAAGCGCGCCAGTTCCGCCGCCGGGCAATAATGGCCTGCCGAGGTCGGTGGCGAAGCGCCGCGGGATGGAAAGGCTTGTCCCGTCGGGGCCAAGGGTTTGATGGAAAGCGAATCCGCGGTCAAGGACCAACGGGCATACGCGGAATCCCATTGCCCGCTCATCGTCCGCACCATGTATTCGGGGGATTTGCCGCCCGTGCCGGTACCCGCGGGAAAATCGTAGTCGAACTGCAGGTACCAGTAGGCTTGCGCGAAAACCGCGTCGCAATATTTCCCGAATTGCTTATACGGAAACGCCGCGTTCCATCCCGGCATCGGATACGGCGCATGCGCCAGGAAGCGGGTAGGATATTTGGCCCGGATCGCCTTGCAGAGCGTTTCCGCGTTGGCGTACTGGCCGCTCCATTCCGATTCCGCGTCGATGACATACCCGTCCATGGGTACGCCGTCGCCATCCTTCACGGCCATGATGGCCAAGGCCTGGTTGATATCGGTTTGGAGGTAAGCTCCGCCGATGGCATAGGGGAAAGCGAAAATCTTTAACCCGGCTTTATGGCAACGGGTCACCAAGTCGCTCGTGAAATTTCCCGTGAAGCCCGCATCGCTTTGCGAGCTCTTCACCACCAGGTACTTCATCCCTTTGGATTTCTCGAAATCGATCAGTTGTTGAAGGTTCGCGAAGCCGTTATTGTTGACGCCCGCCGAAGGGATCCAGACATAATCCCCTTTCCCAAGATGATAAGGATCCACCCCGTTGTCGCGGATCGGGACCTTGGCGCCTGCTGCAGGCCCGGCCAATCCACCCACAACTGCGAGTGATAGGGCAATCGTGGTCCGGCGGAGAGATCGGTTTTTCATGGTGTTCCTTCCAAGCATGGCTTTCTCCGGCTAACGTATACTTTGAGGAAGAGAGGACAGGTTATCGCGGAGCCGTCGGAAGGAAATGGCCCCCCAACCGAGTCCGCCTTCCATCCACCGCCACTTGCCGCCGATGGCCGACGCTCTCGGAAAGGCGTTCCACCCGAATCGAGGTCACGGAAACCTGGTTGAGGGGAGCGCCGGTGCCGGGATTCCAGTCGGGGGGGAAGGCCGTGAGCCAGGGCAACCTCGCCATGATCGCCCACTGGATTTCTAGCGCGGAGGCGGCGTAGCGGCGGGGAGAGGGACGCGGCCAATTGCTGCCTTGCAGGTCCCCCACCACGTTGGCGGGGTCATGCACCAGCAAATCGCCGCCCGCCGTAAATCCGGTAATTACGAAAACATGAGTGCCCGCGGGCGTCCATGCGTAGGGGCCCCTGCCCAAATCCAGATCGAAGACGCTGGTTTCGGTTACGCTGGCGACGACGGGATATCCGCTCCGTAACGCTTTGCGGATCATCTCGGCAGCGCTAATGCGCAAGGGCGCTACGTTGAATTCAAGGTCGCGGTAATGGATATGATCGGGATTGGCAGTCAGAGCCTTGGCGATCAAGGCATGTTCGTCCGCAACGGATACTCCCCAAGCCATGCCCGCATCCGCGGAACCGTATTTCAGGACGTATTCGCGCTCGGCCCAGGCATTGATATCGAGTGCCGAACCCGCAGGCCCTTGATCCGGCATACCCGCGAAGCAAGTCATTCCGGCGCTGTAGAATCCGCAGGCGTATTCGGTCTTCCCGGGATGGAATTGCGAGACATCGGCGATCTCGCAAACTTCCCCGCGCCCGTTCA
>JAHFCH010000168.1 GCA_023249635.1 Fibrobacterota bacterium | reverse complement strand
CCAGGGCGCGCGCATCCTCACCGAGCTCCGCGCCGCCATCGATAAGAAAACCCCCGGGTTCGAAATCCCCGCCGGGGTCTACCGCGTCAAAGGCACTTTCGGCTGGGACAAGGTGCAGGATTTCACCCTCACCGCCCGCAACGTCGAGTTCATCGTGGAGAACAATCCCAGCGGGGATTTCATGTCCTTGAACGACTGCGCCCGGCTCGTCATCCGCGGTCCGCTGATCATCGATTGCGATCCCATGGTTTTTTCCCAAGCGCGGATTCTCGCGTACGATGCGGGCGCCAAGACCCTGTCTGTCCGCATCCATGATGGTTATCGTAGCGACCTCAAGCCTGCCCGGTTCCTGCTTTTCGCTCCCGATGGCGCCTGGTTGCCCCAAAGCATGTACACCTTCACCGATCCCGTGAAGGTGGATGCGCAGACCGTGCGTTTGGGCGTGCCCTCGGACAAGGACGCCATAGCGCTATACCGACCCGGAAACCTGATCGCGTTCGAAGGGCCGGGGGCCGCCTTTTCCTGCCGGCGATCCAATTATTCCTTCGAGGACATTACGGTATACGGAGGCTACAACATGTTCGCCTGGGAGGATCAGGCTCACGGGCCGAATTTGTACCTGCGCTGCAAAATCATCCGGCGGCCGGGAAGCAACCGTCTCATCGGGGGAGCGGGTCCTCAGCAGAACTACGTTTCCGGCGGACCGATCTACGACGGTTGCGAATTCGCCAACAGCTGGGACGACAATATCAATCTCTTGAACAACATCCACATGGTCTATCGGCAGGACGATGCGCGCACGGTTATCGTTAAACCCGGCTCCTCGTTCACCCCTTTCGCGGTGGGCGATACGGCCACCTTCTACCGCTTCGACAACTTCGCCAAAGCGGGTTGGGCCAAGGTGGTCGCCGTGGAAAACCTGAATGACCCGGCTATGGTCTCAGCCGCGAACGCCTTGGCCCGTTCCCTGCAGCCGCGCGATCTGGGCGGGCAGGCCTGCGTACGCGTGACCTTGGATCGGGACCTATCGCTTACGCCGACCGACTATGCCGAGTCCTCCAACTTCCGGCCCGGGGATGTGGTGATCCGCAATTGCCATTTCCACGATTTCATGTGCCGTACCATGATCCAGGGGGTGCGCGGCGCGGTGATCGAGAATAACGTCATCGAACGCGCGGGGCTGGCGGCCATCGACGTGCGCTTGGATGCCTATTGGTGGGAAGGGCCCACCAGTGAACACGTTATCATCCGTGGCAATACCATCAAGGACAGCCCCTATAGCCTCTATGGTGCATGCTGCTCGTTCCAGATGTCCGGCGCCATCAGCGTGGGTCCTTCCACTTCGCCTGGTAAGGTAACCGCCGTGGAGCAGATCTTCCGTGATTTCCGTATCGAGGGCAACCATATCTCCAATTCCATGTGGTCCGGGATCCTGGCCAAGAACATCGACGGCCTGATCATCAAGGACAATATCATCGAACGTCCGGTGAACCGCACCGACCCGCCTGCGCAAGCCTACTACGGGGAACAGGCGTTGGCGGGCATCTACCTGCATGCCGTGACGAACGCCGAGGTCACGGGCAACCGCATGTCCCCGTCCCCGCGCTGTACTACCGTGGTCAAGATCGGAAAGCACACCGATGCGGCCCAAGTGAAACTGAGCGTGAATAGCCTGGGGGAAATCACCGCCCTGTATCCGCAAGCGACAGGTAGCCGGAAACGGGTTCAGGAACGCAACGCGGACGCGGCAGGACGCCGGGTAAAATCCGGGCGTGGTTCCATAGGCAAAATCCGGTTCAACCTACGCGGGATTTGATGCGCGTTCCCGGGCAAACCAGCGGTTTCAGGCTTCCGTACGAAGCCACTCCAGCGCCTGCGCCTCATCATGGGTGATACATAGGGCGGTCGCGCCGCGATTACGGGAAACGTTCTCCAGGAATCCGGTTATTTGATCGCGATGCAGCAGGGCGACGGACAGGCCTTCTTCGGAATCGCGCAGGTCGAATAGGTAATAATTCGATTTGTTAAAGTTGTAATGATTGAATCGCTCTTGACCTCGACCCCGGGCACGAAAGCGGGGTCAGCTTACATCCTGATTTTTCCTTCCAGAAAATTCTTATACGCCAGCTCGATACCGTTTTTCAAGGTGATTTTAGGCGCCCAACCCTGGGTTCTCATCCTGGACCCATTCAGTAACTTACGGGGTGTCCCATCAGGCTTGGTCGTATCAAAAACCAAATCTCCTTTGTACCCAACCACCTCTTGGATGGTTTGGGCCAATTCCTTGATGGACACTTCCTCGCCGCTTCCCACATTGATGGTTTCATCATTGAGATACTCATTCATCAGGACAAAACAGGCTTCGGCCAAATCATCAACGTAGAGGAATTCACGTTTTGGGTTTCCCGTACCCCATACTACGAAGGATGGTTGGCTATTTACCTTGGCTTCATGGACCTTTCGGATCAGTGCCGGTAATACGTGGGCATTCATCAAATCATAATTGTCATTGGGACCATAAAGATTGGTTGGCATGCAGGAGATGAAACTTGTGTGATACTGGCGGTTGTAGGCTTGACACATCTTGATGCCCGCTATCTTCGCCAGCGCATACGATTCATTCGTCGGCTCCAATCCTCCGGTCAAGAGACAGGACTCGTCCATCGGTTGTTCGGCGAGTTTGGGGTAAATGCACGAACTGCCGAGGAATAGCAGCTTGCGAACGCGGAAGATATACGCGGAGTGGATAATGTTGGTTTGTATGCAGATGTTGCTATAGATAAAATCGGCCGGGTAGCTGTTGTTTGCGTAGATTCCGCCAACCCTGGCTGCGGCGAGGAAAACGTAGTCTGGCTTTTCTTTTTGGAAAAAATCAAAAACGGTTTTCTGGTTGGTCAGGTCCAGCTCTTTGGAGGAGTGACCGAGTAGATGGGAGTAACCCCGGGCGCGCAAGTTTCTCGTAATGGCGCTCCCAACCATCCCATACATGCCTGCGATATATATTTTCGCGTTTTTTTCCATGTTCTTTACTTCTGCAAGAAGGGTAAAAATGGGTTCCCGAAAACTCCATTATCGGATTATACGGTTGAGAAATCCACTTATGCGGAAGGGAGATCATTATCCCGGCGGCCATACGGCTAGTCAGGTGCGCTTCCGCTGCGTGTCTCGCGCCGGAACGCCGCCAATTCATCCTTCAAGGCATGATAAAGGTCGCGTAACCGTCCGCGCGCAGCGGGATTCTTCCAACCCGGCTTGCGGAAATCCCAGGGGCTGATCAGGATGCGGGTGTGCGCCGGTTTGGCCTGGTATACGGCCCAGAATACTTCTTCGATATTCCGGTTCCCTATGGGAATGCAGCCTATCGTTACGTCCTCGCCGTGGATGAAAATGTCCCCTCCCAACCGGGAGCGGCCCTCGTCCCGGGCCCAGGCGCGGTCCCAGGCATTCGGGTACCCGACCTTGATGGAAAGGTGGTAGGAGCTGTTGGGGTTCAGGTATTCAGCCTGGTAAATCCCTTCAGGTATCTGCCCATCCCCTTCCCTCAGCTTGGGCCCGGGCCCTCCACTGAAGGCCGTCATGGCATAGCGCTTTACGAACGCCCTGTTGATCCACAACTCCAGGGCGCGCTCATCCTTGATGCAGATCAGGGTAACTTCGCGGATACGGGTGGTGTCCGATCGCTCAGCAATCACTTTGTCCCCGTGACGCCGCTCGATGCGGCCGATGGCGTCTTCGAGGGTCCCTTGGCAGAATCCATGGCAGTAAAACACGCCCAACAGCGCGATAACCTTGCGCACAACGCCTCCTTGGCCCTTGCGGGCGAGCTTGGAATCGTGGATGTCAAATACAGAATGCGGAAACGGGTCTACGCTATGATACGAGGAAATGCGCGCGCGGAGTTGCGGATTCCTCGCGGGTCGGATGAATCCTATTTGGTGGGAACGGCGGGTACTGCCGGGTGCTTTATCCCCAGGATCTTTTCCACCTGCTTCGTTTCGGAAGAGTCCAGCGTCATTACTTCACGGGGTTCCCGGCAGTCAGAGGTCAGTTCGAAGGAGTTACGCATTTTCGCGAACCGGATCTCCGCCTTTCGTTCGCGCGATTCGGAGACTTCCTGGACGAAAAACGATCGAACCGAATCCGTATATGCGAAAACCCCGTACCGGATGCCAACTTCGTCCTTTTCCATTTCCAGGCGTAAGCCGTACCCGTGATACCGGCCCCATTGGGTGAAGGTATCCCGCGCCGTTTCCCGGTAATTCATGCCGGTTTCGAATGCCTTCAGTACCGCCTGGACTTTCTCCCTAGGCAGTATTTGCCAGCAATGGAATTTCACCAGAAGTGCGGCCCTATTCTTGAGGGTAAAATTGAGGGTTTCCACGCTATCCCGATTGGAATGATCCGATTCCTCTATCCAACCGCGGGAACGGGTGATGCGGAAATGCCGTCCTTCGAATTTTGCATTACGGCCCAACTCGGCCAAGGGCATTTCCAGGTAGCGGATATACACGGTACCTACTGCCGCGGAGACGACGATGCCTAGAAACAGCAAGCCGACCTTGGGCAGTTTGGCGGCAGGAACCCTCCACGCCACGGTCTGAAGATCTTCGGGACCGAGCAGGCGCGCCAATTTTCCGGATAGCCAGCGGCCCTGGGAATCCCTCCGGATCCTTTCCGTGATGGTCGCAATCCTGGCTTCCACCTCTTCGAAACGGAAGAACCCCGTTCGCGCGACATCATCCACGTAGATGCATTCGTAAAGTTCATAGAGGCCGGGTTTCGACTTGGAAGGGAAATACTCCTTCTGGAGGTTTCGGAATTCGGGGGCCAGGCGGTGGAAAATCAGGAATGCATCATCACGGCTCACCAAGTGAACACCGCAAGCGGAACAGGTCCCGATGGCGATGCCTTCCGTGCGTGAGATGGTATTCCCTTCCGCGTTCCCACAGGCGAGGCATGCCACGGCTACGGCCGGTTCCGGAGTCGACCTTTCCATGAAGACCCTGAGCGGTACTCGAAAAGGAGAGCGGACATTCAAGTACCTGAACACGGCTGTGGCCTCGATCCAAAGGCCGCATAGATAGAGGACCACCAGCAGGAACAGGTGGCCGCAGAATATATCGTACAGACCGTGGATGACGCCGGCCAAGGCCAGCGCGGCCAAAACCCCTTTCCGCCCTAGTTTACCTTGGAACGACAAATACCCAGCCAATCCGATGGGAAGGCTGGCGAGGATATGCGCCGGGGTGGAGAGTAGCACGCGGATAAACAGCAAATGCTCGCTGGAATTCCCCGAGTTCGCGTACAGGAAGTTTTCCGTAAGGGAAAATCCGAGGGCGACGGCGGCCATATATACCATGCCGTCCAGCGGTTCATTCAGGTTCTTCCGATATACCCAGCCCGCCCCTAAGAAGCCCAGATACTTCGAGGCCTCCTCCAGGGGTGCCACCAACAGTAAATACCAGTACCAATGCGAACTGCCGCGGGGTAAGAAGAAATAGACGACCGTATAGCCGGCCAATGAGACCGCCACGGAAATGAGCCCGCCGTACACAGCCGCCAGGCACAGATCCAGTACCGGCTCACGTTCATGTACATCGTAAGATCTGATTTTTCGGATGCACAAAATCCCAATCCCGAAGGAAAGCAGGATACTGAAGTATCCGAAATAGGTTTCCTGATGGTTCAACGGGATGCGCCGATCAGTCTTCGCCCGGCTCAGAGAGGGAAAGGATGTTTCCGTCGGGATCCTTGAACCAGGCCACTTTGGCTCCCCCGGGCGCCGTCCAGATTCCGGTCCGGTCCTGCTCCAGCCCGGGGAACTTCAGGCAGTCGACCCCGAATTCACCCAGGACCTTGACCTCTTCGCGGATATTGGCGACCTCCCAACCCAGCACCGTGAAGGGCGCCGGAACCAGGGCCTCCACCGGGGTAACGCGCAGGGTCCCATGCTCCAGATCGAAGACGGCCGCATGCTTGTCCTCGGAGCGGAGGGAAAGCCGCAGTACGTCGCGGTAGAAGGCCTTGGCCTCGGCCGGCTTGCGGGTGGCGATGAACGAGATGACTTTGGCTTGCTTCAGCATGGTTTCCCCGGAATGGTACGGTGTCAGGTCGCGAACAAATCGAGTTGGCCCGAATCCGGTTGGCCCGGAATTGCCTTGGACTTTGAGGCAGTGGCCGCTTTCGTGATCGCTGGAGAGGCGGGTGGGGCGGCAGGCGGCTTCCGCATATCCTTGCCGGAACCGAACTCGATGCGCGCGCCGTTCTCCCCTTCGCTGCGGGCTTCCAGTCCCGTCATGCGCTCCCCGGTCTCCAACCCCAGTTTACGGGATTGGATACGGAACAGCTTTTCCACCATGTCGGCCATGGTGCCGGTGCCGGACATGCGGTTGGCGAAATCGGTCTGGTACAATTCCCCTCCGCGCACTTCGCGGATATGATGCTCGATCTTCCCTGCGCGCTCGGGCAGGCGCTCGCGCATGCGCGAGAGGAAAACCTCGCGTACCGCGCCCGGCAGGCGCAGCATCACGTAGAAGGCGAAGGTGGCGCCCGCATCCTTGGCCCGCTTCAGTAAGACGGGGATATCGCTGTCGTTGAGGCCGGGTATCACCGGCCCCAGGGAGATACCAGTGCGCAGGCCGGCGGCGCTCAGTTTTTCCAAGGCCCGGAAGCGCAGCGAGGGCGGAGCCGCAAAGGGCTCCACCAGCTTGGCCATGGCATCGTCGGCGAAGGGGATGGAAATCACGGCGCCGGCCCCGGCGGCCTTATCCAGCTCCGTGAGCAAGTCGAGGTCGCGCAGGATCAGGGTCGATTTGGTGATGACGGAAACCGGCTGGCGGAATTCCAGGCAGGCTTCCAGGCAAGCGCGCGTCAGCTGCAGGCGGCTCTCGGCGGGCTGGTAGCAATCTGTGACGCCCGAAAAGGTAATGGGTTCCCGGGTCCAGGTTTTCGAGGCCAGCTTTTCCGCAGCAACTCGGCGGCATTCATCTTGGCGTAGATCTGGGTATCGAAATCGGTGCCCGCTCCCAACCCCAGGTATTCATGGCTGGGGCGGGCATAACAATAGGCGCAGGCATGGGCGCAGCCACGATAGGGATTGACGCTGAAGCGGAAGGGGATGTCCGGGCTATCGTTCTCGGAAACGATACTGCGCGCGATTTCCTTGTGGATGCGGAGCTCCTGGGGAAGCTCTACGCCGTCCTCCCACTCCACCTGGGTGGATTCGAAGCGGTTCCCGGGATTCGCCTCCTGCCGGATGCGATAGGGATTCTTCCCATCCGGCATTGCGGCGCCTAGCCTTTCCCGGCCCCGGGTCCCGAGGCGGCGGACCGTTGATACAGGTAGTCCAAATCGCAAGCTTCACCCGGCATCCAATGCTTTTCCTTGTCCCACCACTTGATATTGCATCCGATGGCATCGGTGCGCGGCAGCGTGGCCGGGCGTCCGGACAGCATCTCCGCGATGGCCTCGTCCAGTTCACGGGTCTGCGCCTTGCTTGCGTCCCGGGGACTGTTGTCCTGGCGGCCCGAATACACGAGCTTTTCCGCGGCGTCAAAGAGGAAATAATGTGGCGTGCGCTCGGCCCCAAAGGCCCGGGCGATCAACTGTTCCCCATCATCCAGCGAGAGCCAGCGGAATCCCATTTCGCGCATGCGCGCCAACACCGCGTCGAAGGAATCGGTGGGATGATCCTTGGTTTCATTGGAATGGATTGCAACCATGGAAATCCCCTGCGGCTGGATGCGCTCGAAGAGGGCCTTCATCCGCGCCTCGCTGCCGACTACATAAGGGCAATGGTTGCAGGTGAAGAAGATTAATGTGCCCTTCGCGCCTTTGACGTCGGCGAAGGTATGCCTGCGGCCGTCCGAACCCGGCAGGTCAAAGGCGGGGGACGGCGATCCGGTGGGTAGTACGAAACTCATGGGCGCTCCTAACGTATTCCGATGGTCGTACGGATACGATGCAAAAATTCCGAAGCCGTGGCGCGGGCGCGGTCCCGGCCCTTGGCCAAAATGGATTGGAGACCGGCCGGATCCGCCATCAGGCGCCGGTATTCCTCGCGCGGGGCCTTCAGCAATGCGTTGAGGCTTTCGAAATATTCCTTTTTCGCCTGTCCCCACCCCATGCCGCCCGCCTGGTACTTGGTCCGGAGCGCCTGGGCCTCAGCGTCCGATAGCAGCAACCGGTGCAGGGAAAAGATATGGCTTTGATCGGGATCCTTGGGCTCGGCCGGCTCCTGCGAATTGGTGACGATCTGGTTGATACGTTTCTGCAGGGGCTTCTCATCCAGGAAAAGCGGAATGGTATTGTCGTAGCTCTTGCTCATCTTGCGGCCATCCAGGCCTACGATGGTTTTAACCTGCTCCTCGATGCGGGGTTCGGGCAAGGTGAATAGTTCCGCCTTGTAATTGTGGTTGATACGCTCGGCGATGTCCCGGGCGAATTCCACGTGCTGCTTCTGGTCCGCCCCGACCGGCACCACGTTGGCGGAGAACATCAGGATATCGGCGGCCATCAGGATCGGATAGGTATACAACCCCATATTGATGTTGAAATCGGGATCCTTACCCGCCTCGGTATTCTTGGCAATGGAATCCTTATAGGAGTGCGCCCGGTTCATGAGTCCCTTGCCCGTGAAGCAGGCCAGGATCCAAGCCAGTTCGAAGACCTCGGGAATCTCGCTTTGCCGGTAGAACACGGAACGTTCGGGATCAAGCCCGAAGGCCAGATAGGTGGCGGCGATTGAGAAGGTATGCTTGCGCAAGGCTTCGGCATCGTACACGGCGTTGAGCGCATGGTAGTCGGCGATGAAGTAAAAGGTTTCGTAGGAAGCGGCCAGCGCCAAGGCAGGCTTGATGGCTCCCAGCCAATTGCCGACGTGGGGTTCGCCAGTTGGTTTGATCCCCGTCAATGCCCGCAATGCCATGCCTTAATCCTTCCTTGGAGTAAGTCGGGAAATTTAGCTACCTTAATGGGCATGGCTAAGGCAGGCGAGGTCATTTTTTCGTTTTCCTTAACTCGATGAAAATCATAGCCTTACATAATAAGGATAAACATTTTTCGAAAATGGCCGCCGCGTTTTGAGCACTCCTCCTAATCCCGCCCAGCCCAGCTTTCCCATCGAATACGTCGATACCGCTGCCGGAGTAGCCAAGCTCCTAAAGGCCATGGACGGTACCGATACCGTCTTTCTGGACCTGGAAGCGGATAGTATGCACCACTATTTCGCCAAGATTTGCCTGATCCAGATCCTGGTCGGCGAGGTATGCTACCTGGTCGACCCCTTGGGTGAGATCACGCTCGATGGCTTCTTGGCCAAGCTCTCGAAAAAGATTCTGGTGCTCCACGGCGCGGATTACGACCTCCGTATGCTGTACCAACAACACGGCTTCCGCCCTTTTCAGGTCTACGATACCATGTTGGCGGCCCAGCTCCTCGGCAAGCCCGCCTTCGGCCTGGCCGCCCTCGTGCATGCCTATTTCGGCGTGACCCTTAAGAAGGATCAGCAAAAGGCCGACTGGTCCCTGCGTCCCTTGCCGCCCCTGATGCTTCAGTACGGCGCCCAGGATACCTTTTTCCTCCCTGGCCTGTATCAATCGCTTACGGAAGAACTCAACGAAAAGCATCGCCTGGATTGGCATTCCGAGACCTGCCAGGAACTGGTCAAGGCCACGGCGAAGTCCAAGGAAGTGGACCTGGAAAATACCTGGCGTATCGACGGCTCTTCCAAGCTGTATCCCCGCCAGCTCGCGGCATTGCAGGCCCTGTGGAAGTTCCGTGATCAGACGGCGCAGGATCTGGATCTGCCCAGTTACAAAATCCTGCCTTCGGATATCCTGCTGCGCTTTGCCATGGCGGTGCCGCAAGAGGGCCAACCCGCCCAGACGCCTTCGCTCCCGTCCCGGCTCAATCCCAAGATCAAGACGGGCTTCCTGGAAACCTTCCATCACTCGCTTGACTTGCCGCAATCCGCCTGGCCCATGCCGCTGCGTCCGCCGCGCAGGACCGCGCCCAGCCCCAGCTCTTCCCTGCTGACCCAGCTCAAGGACGTTCGCGACAAGATCGCGGCCGACCTGAAGGTGGATCCCTCCCTGCTCGCCACCAAATCCACCCTCACCGCCGTGGCCCTTACCGGTTGCAACTCGCGCCCGAAGATGATGGCCGCCGCCAAGTGGATGAAATGGCAGGAAGAATTGCTGCTGGACGCATGGCTTAAGCCTGCGGATAAAAAACCCGGAGCTTAATCCGCTCCCTGTTGGTCGGGAGTAGGGGGTCGGGAGTAAAAACCCAAATGGGACCCACAGAGCCGATAAAGTTTTACTCCCAGCCCCCGACTCGCGACGCGCCCTTGCGCAATGCGCCCCAGTTTCGACCCCGCACCCCCTTAATCCCAGCGTTCCCAAGCGTATTACCCCTGTTTTTGCTATTATTCCTAAAGCGCCGCTATCGCGGAAGCCCCTGTCCGGAGGTCTTTATGTTCGGTCGACTTGGTCCCATGGAATTGATCATCATTTTCCTCATCGTCATCCTGCTTTTCGGCGGGAAGAAGATCCCGGAAATCGCCAAGGGCTTGGGTAAAGGCATTCGTGACTTCAAATCGTCCATGGCGGGCGAGAGCGAGAGCGAAGAAGCTAAAGCAGCCAAGCTCGAGAAGCCTTCCCAGGATACCCCCAAGACCTGATGGGCGCCGGCGCCAGCCGGATTGCCCCTCCCCTTCCTCCTCTCCCGTCCCTTGGAATCCGAACTCACCTTCTGGGACCATATCACGGAGCTCCGCTCCCGGTTGATCCGGATCATGCTCGGGGTGGCCGTTTCGGCGTCGGTGTGCTACGGCTTCTGGGAACGTATTTGGGCCGCCCTCGCCTATCCGCTTACAAAGCAACATCTCCAGGTGTCTTTCATCGCTACTTCGCCGATGGAAACCTTCATGACCAGCATCAAGATGTCCCTGATCTCGGGCGTCATCGTGGCCTTCCCTTACGTGATGTGGCATGTGTGGCGCTTTTTGGCGCCCGGACTTTTCGCCAAGGAGCGCAAGGTCTTCGCCATCGCCTTCTCCTCTTCCATCGTCATGTTCCTGGTGGGCGCGGCCTTCGCCTATTTCGCGGTGCTGCCCGCCGGGCTCACCTTCCTCGCGACCTATACCAAGGGCGCCATCGCCCAGAACTGGCGCCAGGGCGAATTCGTCGGGTTCATGAGCCAGTTCATGCTGGCCTTCGGCATCATCTTCGAATTACCCGTGGCCGCCTACGTGCTGGCCAACCTGGGTCTCATCACGGCCAAAGGCATGTGGGGCTTCTTCCGCTACGCCATCGTGATCATCTTCGTGGTAGCCGCCCTGCTCACGCCTGGACCGGATCCGGTTTCGCAGCTCTTGATGGCCGTGCCCCTGGTGGTTCTCTACGCGGTATCGATCGGCATTTGTAAGGTTGCGGAGAAGAAACAGGCGGCAGAAGAAAATGCGGAGGGTGGTGAACTTGTTGCGCGGTGAGCAGGCATATCGTTCGGCGTCGGGCGTCGGGCGTCGGGCGTTAAGACCGGCATTGAGCGGCGCTTGCGCGCGCTCCGGAAATGCGGCACAGCTTCGCGCTCCCGCATTTACGCCCGACGCCCGACGCCCGACGCCCGACGATGTGCCTCAGATACCCATGCACGTGGTCGTTTACTCTCGCCTCCCCGAACCGATCTTTATCACTTGGGGTCCCACATGATTTTCGACTCCCTGGGTATCGGTGAAGTCGGCGTCGTATTGGCGCTCGCGGTGGTGATGATCAAGCCCAAGGAATTGGGCAAGGTGATGCGCGAGTTCGGCAAGCTCAAGCGCAAGGCATTGCAGATCCAATCGGACGTGAAGTCGCAATTGGAAACCATTACCTTGGAAGCGGAAGCCACCGACAAACGCGCCAAAGTGCAGCATGACAAGACGGGGATGCGCGAATGGGCGCGGGAACGCTTGCGCTCGATGCCCGCGGCCGATCGCGCTGCGGCCTCCGAAGCGCTCGGCAACCGCCTGGCGGAATGGCAGAGCTACAAGATCGCCAAGACCGTGGCCTGCTTCGCCGGCACCTTGGAAGAAGTCGATACCGAACCGATGTTGCGCCGGATCCTGGCGGACGGAAAAACCCTCCTCTTGCCGTACGTGATCCAGGGTACCGGGACCGATGCGACCATGGCCATGGCGGCCGTCACCGACCTGGAAAAGGACCTGGCCGAAGGCGCCTTCGGAATCCGGGAGCCTACCCCAGAGGCCCGTGCCGGCGCGGCCCCGGAGCCGGACCTGGTCCTGATTCCCGCCCTGGGTTTCGACCTGCGGGGCGGCCGTTTGGGCAAAGGCAAAGGATTTTACGACCGCTACCTGGCGGGCATGAAAGCGTTCAAGGCGGGAGTAGGCTTCGACGTGCAAATCACCGAGAAAAACCTACCTTTGGACGCGCACGATCAATTGATGGACGCCGTGCTTACGGACATGCGGACCCTGGTCTTTTCCGCCCCCCGCATCGACGCGGCCTGAAGGAATGCTGATGAAAGCCATACTTGCCCTGGAAGACGGCAGCTACTTCGAAGGCGAGTCCTTTGGAGCGGAAAAAGAAGGCAGCGGCGAGGTGTGCTTCAACACCTCCATGACCGGGTACCAGGAGATCCTCACCGATCCTTCCTACTCCGGTCAAATCGTCACCCTCACCTACCCCGAGATCGGCAATTACGGCATCAATCCGGACGATGTGGAATCCAAGAAGATCCAGGTCGCGGGTCTGGTCGTCAAGAATTGCTGCGAATACCCGTCCAACTGGCGCGCCGACGCGGGCAAGGGCAAACATCCCTGGTCGCTTTCGGAATACCTGAAGAAGAACGGCATCCCCGGAATCCAAGGCGTGGATACCCGCCGGCTGACGCGCATCCTGCGCGAGACCGGGGCCAAGAACGGCATTATCGCCATCGGCGATTACGATGTACAGGCCGTGCTGGCCAAAGCCAAAGCCGTTCAGGCCTTCGGCAACGTGGACTTCGTGAAAAAGGTGACCATCGGCGGCAAGGAAGGCTGGAACGAAGGCGAGCATGCCTTGAGCTTCCGTCCCATCGAAGAGCGGGCCAAACGCTTTACCATCGCCGCCATCGACTACGGGGCCAAGTACAACATCCTCCGCAAGCTGCAATCGCAGGGCGCCGAAGTGTTGCGCTTCCCCGCGGAGGCCAAGGCCGAAGACATCCTGGCCTGCAATCCCGACGGCATCTTCTTGTCGAATGGCCCGGGCGACCCCGCGCTACTGGACTATGCCGTGGATACCATCAAGACCCTGCTGCCGACGGGCAAGCCGTTGTTCGGCATCTGCCTGGGGCACCAATTGCTGGCCCGCGCTTTGGGCGGCAAGACTTTCAAGCTCAAATTCGGGCATCGCGGGGCCAACCATCCCGTCAAGGATTTGCGCACCGGCAAGGTGGAAATCACCTCGCAAAACCATGGCTACGCGGTCGACCCCGCCAGCCTGAGCCAGGCCACGGTGGAAGTCACCCATATCAATCTCAATGACAAAACCGTAGCGGGCCTGCGGCATAAGTCCCTGCCCGCCTACTCGGTGCAGTACCATCCGGAAGCTTCGCCGGGTCCCAAGGATTCCCACTATCTGTTCGAGGAATTCCTCGCCGCCATCAAGAAACACGCGTCCCAACCCGTGGGCGCCGGCGCCCGCAGCGTGGGCTGAGACCGGCACCGCCGTCCTCCGCGCCTGAAGCATGCCTAAAGTCGATATTTCTTCCATCGTAGCCGGCGTTCACCCCGTGGAAGCGCTGTTACGCGGTACCCCCGGCAAGATCAACCATCTGGTGCTGTTGCATGGCGGCCAGAACAAGAAACTGCACGAGTTGCAGAAGCTCGCCGATGCCCAGCATATCCGCGTGCATCAATTGCCCAAGGCCCGGCTGGACGCATGGTACAAGGGCGTCCATCAAGGCGTACTCGCTTTTTGCAACACCCGCGCCTGGGACGATTGGGACGTGGTGAAGAAGGAACTGGTGGCATCGAAACGCGCCGGTTACTCCCCCATGATCGTGGTGCCTGCCGCCATGGAAGATCCCCGCAACCTGGGCGCCTGCATCCGCTCCGCCGTGGCGCTGGGAGCCGACGTCATCCTCTCGCATAACAAGGGCGGCGCGGGCCTCACCCCTGCCGTGGCCAAGACCGCCGCGGGCGCGCTCGAGTCCATCGCCATCTGCCAGGTGAGCGATATCGAGAAAGAACTGAAAACCTTGCGCAATGAGGGCTATACCCTGGTCGGCCTGGACGAAGACGGCGAAGTGGATGCCACCAAAGGCCACTACGAAGGCCCGTTGGTGCTCATCGTAGGCGGAGAGGACCGCGGCATCCCGCCGCATATCCGCCGCGCCTGCACCTACGTCGTGCGCTTGCCCATGGCGATGGGCGCCCATTCCTACAACGCCAGCGTGGCGCTTTCCCTCCTCCTGTACGAAGTGAATCGCGCGGACAAATTCGCCCGCCTCGGCCAACCCCGTCCCAAATTCTTCCAAGAACCCCAACAGCCCAAGCCCGCCGCCTCCGACGGGGCCGGTCCGGGATCCTTCGAGGACTAGTTCGCGCGATTCTTGCGCGGCCATCGGAGCCGCGCCCCCGAAATCATCCTCCCGCCTGTACTTGCGCCTTCGCCCGCCTACCCCTATGATGGGTCCGGGGCCGCCACCAGAAAGGCGGAGAGGGTTGTCCTTATGCTGGACAAAGTTTGGAAACGGATTTCCGATAAAAAGCCTTCCGGGAAGAAACTCATCCCGATCGTACTGGGCATTTCCGGCGCGGTTTGGTTGGGGGCGGCTGCCGCCTTCTTCGTCCTGAAGGACAAGCATCTCAATGGCGCGGGAGGCCCCGGCAAGGGTGGAGCCGGGGTCACTTCCACGCAATATGGGCATGGCGAAGGTGCCGCGTCGGGCGAAGCTGCGGAAGGGGAAACCGCAGCGGAAGCCGGCGGCGAATTGGCCGGTGTACCGGCTTCTCACGAGAATCATGAACAGGAAGGCGAAGCGGGCACGGCGGAAGGCCGGCCTGCCGGCCACGAAGGCGAAACCGCCGAAGGACATTCCGGGGATCAACATGGCAAAGGCGAAGCGCAGGCTACCGCCGCTGCCGGCCACGCTGGGGAGGCCGCCCATGAAGGCGAAGCCGTCGCAGAAGGCGAGAGCGTCGCCGAGGGCGAAGGCGTCGTCGGGGGCGAAAGCGCACCGGAAAGCGAATCCCGTATCCTGCCCTCCAAGGAAGAACTGGCCGCCTTGCGCGAGGTGGCCGAATTGCACACCGCCCATGGGGACCTGGACAAGGCCGTAACACCCATGCGACGGGTGATGCAGATGCCC
>JAHFCH010000012.1:50248-62779 GCA_023249635.1 Fibrobacterota bacterium | reverse complement strand
TATGGAAGATGCGGCTTTGGGTGGTGAAGGCCAGCCGCTTGAGGCGGGGTTCGACTACGATATCGTAGAGGAAGCTTTCATGGCCGAAATTGCCGCCGGCGTCCGGGTATTGGTTGAACTCGGTGACCATCCCATGATGGGTGATTTCGAAGTCCTTCCCCTTGACCGTCAGGGTGGCGTCCTGCCCGATCATATCGTCGTACGGCACGTCCGGTTCGGAGCTGCTGGCCTGCATGTGCAGTTGGAAGCATTCCGAAATGGTCTCGTCCAGGGTGAACTCGAGGACCCGGAAGGAATCGGCGCCGAGGGACCCGATCTTCAGCTGGAATTGAAGGGAAGTCGAGGAAGCCATGGTCGCCTTTCGGTCCAGGTGTACCGGTCCCGGGGCCGCGGAAGCGACGCCGGATAACTCAGGGAATAATAGTATGTTTCCCGCGCCGGGCCGTCGGTGAGCCCGCTCACACGATGCCGCTACGGGCGGTTCCGCACCGCGGCATTAGTACCTTTCAACTCCATGGATGCCAAGGCGCGAGGACTCATCCGCAAGCTCGGATTAAAGCCCCATCCCGAAGGCGGCTACTACCGGGAAATCCATCGCGCGGCCGAGTCGGTAGGTACCTCCAAAGGCCGCCGTTCCGCGCTCACCACCATCTTCTTCCTGCTCCCCGAAGGCCAACGCAGCCTTTTCCACCAGGTGACCTCGGATGAGGTTTGGCACCATTACGAAGGTGCCGATTTACGACTCCACCGGGTCTCCGCGGATATGCAAAGCCGGGAGTCCATCCGACTGGGTCCCGTGGGCGGAAAGGTGATGCCGGTCACAGTCATCCCAAGCGGCGATTGGCAGGCGGCCGAAAGCCTGGGGACCTATACCCTGGTCGGGTGCACGGTAGGGCCGGGTTTCGATTTCCGGGACTTCACCCTGATGCGGGATGATGCGCGGGCCGCCGGAAGGATGCGGCGGGTCTATCCGGGATTGGCGCGATTCATCGGCTGACCGGTAGGGCCGGTCGCGGCCTTAGCGCAGGGCTTGCAACTCCCGACGGTAACCGGCAGGCAAACCAGCCCACTCGGGATTTCCGATTTCATTGAGCAGCGCCGATTGTTCCCAGGGAGTATCCCCATGGATGCGTTTGAGACGGCGTCGCCAGCGATTCCGCTGGGAGGCCGCGTAGGCGGTTGCGCTTGCGCCCAATGCCACCGCGATGAATACGGCGACAGTCGCCCCCGCGCGTACCGAGACGGCCGCAGCGAGGGTACCGCCCAAGGTCAGGCTGAAAACGCCCAGGTAGGCGAGGCAGGCTCGATCCGTGCGCCGGGCTTCCAGACGCTGGCGGGTCGCGGCCAAAGCGCGCCGCAGGCTTTTCTCCGTCGGCGTGGCGGTTTGCGAGCGGCCTTCAACCGGGAGCAGGGCGAGCATCCCATCCAGGCTGGCTTTGAGGGGCGTGGGATGCAGGGATAAGGTCGTGGTCACCACCGAGAGGTACATGCCGCTTCCCGCCCACAGATCGAGGAGCAGGTTTTCCCAGCCGTAAACCAAATCGCGCTCGCGCTTGGAGTAGAAGAACCCCATCAGCGGCAGGCTTGCCAGTCCCCATAGCCACCAAACACTGCGTCCGACGGCCGCGGCCAGCAGGCTCGCCAGCAGCAAGGCCAGGGCGCCGACCGCGCAGCGGCGCAGGTTGCGCAACCGCATCCCCAGCACGCGCCAGGTATCGTCAAGGGCGATCTTGACCGGAGACGGTTGCGCCGACGCAGGCGCGGGGACGGGGAGCAGTGCGTTCACAGGCCCCGGACTTTGTCCCCGAACGGTTGGAATTCCTTGAGCACGACCAGCTTCTCTTTGTTCTTGAGCACTTTCTCCAGGCCGGTTCCGTATACCACGTCGGTGAAGAAGGTTTTGAAATCAGGGGAGAGCTTCTCGATCTTGTCGCGACCGTGGATGATGACGTATACGGCATAGTCGGGCGCGTCTTTCCCTTTGGCTTCGGCGGGATCGAAAGCGAAGATGTCCCCGCCGGAGGTATCCGCGAAGGGGATCATGCGCAAATAGAATTCCTTGTCCTTCTTCTTATCGGCGAGTTCGGCGCAATCCTTGCGGTAGCTTAGGGTGTGCCCGGTCAGATCCGCATTGGGATATTTGGAGCCGAGGGGAACGTAGATGCGGAAATACTTACCATGTTCCCCATACCCGAACAGCTTGGCGTATTCCCGGTAGGACTCCGGCAATTTCGAGCCGATGGCCTTTTCCGCTTTGTCCAGATCCGCATCCTTGACCGCGGCGAATGCCTTGCCGTAGGGCGGAAGCATCTTGATGGATTTATGCAGCTTTTCCCACATGTTCGACTCCTTCAGCAATTGGTATGCAGCCAGCGCCGCGTCGTCTCGTTCCCGTCCTTGTCCGTGATCTTGGCGGTCACGGTGAATTTCGAAGGCCGCATATCGTCCCCATCGTAATGTACATTCACGACCACCTCGACGGAATTGCCTCGTTTATTGGCGATCTTCGCCAACTGATTCTCCATCTTTTTCCAGGTGCCATTCTGGTTCATAGTCCGGCACATTCCGACCAGGTTATCGTGGTTTCCGGGCCCGCCGAATTGGTTGCCTATCAAATGGCCGGCGTCGTCGCCGGGCACCTTGTTGGGCATGGAATCGCGTTGCGATTTCTTGTCTAAGCGCTGACTTTCCGGGAGGTTTTTGGGCGCCGCGAGCGGACCCTCGGTACGGGTGACCCGTCCCATGGAATCCTTGGTGGTGACGAATTCCTGCCCGCGTTTCGCCCCCGGATTGACGATGGTTTCCAGCCCGAATGGATCTTGCCAATGGGTGGGCGAGGGAGCGTACTGGTAGGCGTTGAGACCGCCTTCGATGCGGATGGGATCGGGAGTGAGGTAACGTCCCACCGAGGGATCGTAGGTGCGGAAGCGGTTATAGTGGAGCCCGGTCTCGGCATCGAACCATTGCCCCGGGAAGCGCACCGGATTGTCCATGCCCGCTACGATCAGCGAATCCACCCGGCCCCAGCTGGCGTAAGCGGCGGCCCAGGCGATGGTCCCATCCGATTTCAGGATTTCCTGGGGAAGCCCGATAGGATCATTGACGAAGAGGCCGACTTCGCCCTTCTCGATCACGCTGATGGGGCGGACGGTATCGTCAAAGGTCCAGGAACGCGCATTGCCTTCCGGATCGATATCGTGGAGCAGGGTGTCGCCGTCCCATACGAAGACGGTACGTTTCCCTTCCGGGGATTGCTTGCTGATGCGGCGCCCGAAGGGATCATAGGTGTACAGCCAGGTGCCTCCATCCGGGGTTTTCGCCGAGGCCATGAGGCCGGCCCCGTTCCAGGCGAATTCCCAAACGCTATCGCGGCCCCCCAAAGTCACGGTTTTCCGGATCATGCGGCCGGAATCATCGTACTCGAAACGCGTATCGCCTTTACGTAGCAGCAGGTTGCCCGGCCCGTATTCGCAATCCTGTTCGCCGTGGTCGGCATCGGCTTCGTCGCGGGGTCCCGGCAGGCGCACGAATCGGGTGGGGTTGCCCGCGGAATCATAGGTGAAGGATTCGCTGCGGCCCGATGCGCGGCTCGCGCTGGTCAGCCTGCCGGCGGTATCGTAGCCGAAATCAGTGAGGCCGCGGTGGGCATCGTCGACCCGGAACGAAGAGCCGTCCGGGGCGTGGGTGAAGCTGCGCAGGATGCGCATGGCCGATTGCGCCGGCCCCAGTACATACGATTCGACCGAGCCCCCGGCCACCGCCAGATCCCGGCCGCGCGAAGGATGTTCCACGGATTGCGACAGCATGCGATCCTGTACGTCCCAGGATTGATCGAGGTGGGGGCCGCCGCTCAAATCACGGCGGGTCTCCCTTCCCATCGCGTCCCGCGCGAAGGCGATATCATGCTTCCCGTCCAACAGCAGGGAAACGAGATCGCGGTTGGGGCCGTAGGCGAAGCGGGCCTCATGACCCAGGCTGGAACGGCAGAGGACGCGGTTGTGGACGGCATCGTATTCCGATTCCACCGTAAAGTCGCCGCGGGATTCCTTGATCACCCGCCCCAGCTTGTCGTACGCGAATCCGATGGTCGCGTCGGGATTGGTCGCCGAAAGCAACTGGGCGCGCGGGCCGTACTGGTAGCTTTCCTCGGCGCCGTCCGGCAAGGTTTTCTTGATGACGCGATGGAGCGGATCGTATTCCATCGCGATTTCGAGACCGGCCGGATCCCGCGTCAGCACCAGGTTGAAGGCATTATCGAACTCGCGCTCGAAGACTTTGCCCTCGAAATCGGTTTCCCGCACCGGCCGGCCGTCCCCATCGTACTCGAACCGGTATTCGCGGCCCTTGGCGTCGATTACCTTGGCCAGGCGGTCCGGCTCATTGGTCCACCAGTACTTGCGCGCGGCCCCGGAAGGGTCGATGCTCTTGAGCAGGCGGCCGCAGGTGCCCCATTTATACCGGGTGATCTTTCCCGAGGTGTCCGTCGACGCCACGAGCAGTCCCGCGGCGTCGTATTCCATGCGCATGATTTCGCCGGAAGGCGATTTCACGTTGGTGACGTTGTCCTTGTCGTCATAGGTGAAACGGGTGGTGCGCCCTAGGGGATCGGTACGCGCCAACGCCCTGCCCAGGCCGTCGTAGGCATAGGCGTACACCCCTCCCTGCCAATCGGTCCATTGGGCGACGTTACCGTTCGCGTCATAGGTGAACCTGCGTTCGTGACCCATGGAATTGCGGATCACGGCGGGCTGACCGTCCGCCTCCAGGGTACAGGTCCATTTATCGCCCATCGCATCGGTGGACGCGAGAGTGCGGCCGGCGGAATCGTATTCCAGCTCCCAAGGATGGCCGAGCGCATCAATGAGGCGCGTGAGCTGATGGCGGGCATTGTGCTCGAAGCGCGTTACCTCGCCGAGGGCGTTGGTGACCGAAGCGTAGTCACCGGCTTCGGAATATTCCTTGAGGAATTTATTCCCGTTGCCGTCCACCTCTTCAAGGATGCGGCCTTCGTCATCGAATTTCGTCACCGACTCGACGCCCATGGGGCTGAGGGTACGGATCACCTGGCCGCTGGGAAGGTATTCATAGCGCCAAATCTGTCCGGCGCTGTCGGTGACCTCGGTCCACCCGAGGTGGCTCAGGTACCGGAATACCCGATCATAGTACCCGTCCTTGCCCACCGCGCGCAGGCAACGGCCCTGATCATCATAAGTGAAGTTGAACTCCCCGCCGGTGCGGGTGCCCATCCTCACGATGCGATCCTTGTCGTCGTACTCGAAGGTTTCCGTGGCGCCCGCGTTTTCCACGCGGGTCAACCGGCCTGCGGCATCATAGGTATAGCGCGCCTGTAGGCGCCGGGCATTCTCCCCGGTTATCTCCAATTCGGAAATCCGGCCCAAATCATTATAGCGAAAGAGGATGCTCCGCTTCTCGCGGCGCTGGCGCGCGTGCACGATGCGGCCCTGACCGTCCCAGGCGATGTCTACCGCATTCCCCTTGTCGTCCAGATGGGCCTGCAGAGGCCACAGTTTTCCGGATTCGCCGGGCAGGAACTGGAATCGTTCGGAGGTGTGCGACTGGGGGCTCCAAGTGATCACGGTCAAGAGGCCGCCCTCGCGTACCAATTCCGAGAACGCGCCCAGGTTGCGCACGGGCTTGCCCGCCCACACCGCGCCCCCGGGATCGGGAAAGCGGACGGGCGCCCCTTCCGGAGTAGTGAAGACGTAGGCATCGGCCTCTTTGCGCAGGGAGGCGAAGTAGTTGGCGGTCCAGCCCTTGCCGAAGGGTCCCGGCGGATTCCCCAAGGCCGAAGTACTGTAGCGTCGGGTGAAGGCGATGGGTTGGGCGCCCGGGATAAAGGCATCGTCCCAGAGATCGAACATCTCCCCGGAAGCCACGTCCACCGGGTGCCCGACGGTAACCTTTCCGGCGGTCATTTAGGGCATCCGGACTTGAATTTTCCGGCCAAGGCGTTCTTGCCTTTGTCGGCCAGCTTGCCGAGACCGTGGGACATGGCCGCCTGCGCCACGCCCGCGGCCATGGCCTGCAAGAGTCCGGCCCAGGTGATGCCCACCATTACGTTGCTGAAGGCCAGGTTGGCCGCATTGGGTACGATGGGGATATCGCTGCAAGAGTTGGCGAACAAGGGGCCGACGAAACCGAGCGGGCCCCCGTTGACGGTCACACCCGGGCTGCCGATGGATGGGGAGCCGTTCGCTCCCGGGAACGGGATGGGCGGCATCAACAACTTGGCCCAGGTTTGCCATTTGGTATACGAATCGAAACTGCCCTTGGCGGTTTCCAGGAAGGTCTTGCGATCGGTGGTATCGATGCCGGTCACGTTTTTGACGAACTCTTCGGCGAACTTGGGCTTGGGGATGAAGGCGGTGATGGCGGCGATGGCCAGGTTGGCCATGGTGGTCATGGCCATCAGCACCACGCCCATGGCGATGTTGGTCAGGTAACGTTTCCAATAGCCTCCGTTGGGCGGATTGGCTGGAGGCCCCACCACAATCGGGGGAACATGGGCGGAATAGGCCACGGCGCCCACGGCTACCGCGGGCTTGCTGTTGATGAACGTGTTGATGATCGGGAACGAAGGCGTAAGCCAAAGCAGGATGGGACCCGTGAAGGGATAGGGCACGGGAACCGGGACCGGCGGCGCGGGCGGGATGGGGATTTGGAAATGGATATCCAATCCGAGCACGGTATCGCCCAAAGTCAATGCGGGGAAATTCGGCACGGTTATCCGCCTCCGCCGATCTTGGCGATGGCGTGGATGATCAGCCCTTTCCTAAGCCGGCGCTGGGAGTAGGTGACATGCACAGGATCGCCTTCCTTGATGAACGCGTAGTCGCCGCGGGGGATCTGGCCTTGGCCTTGCACGCCGTCGATGGCGATGGTCACCAGATAGGCATCCGGAATGGTCATGGGATAGCTGCGTACGGTGTTGCCCACCTTGGTGGTATAGGTGCCCTGGGATACGGGACGGTATTCCTTGGCGATTACCTGCGCATCCGCCTGCTTGCGGGCCAGCCAGGCCCCGTCGACGGCGAGGAAAAGTTGGTAACCCATGGCCACGGCGAAGATCAAGGCGGCCGCCGAGTACAACGGATATTCCATGGGGTTGGGTATCTTCATGATGCTGTGCTCCATTCCAGCCGGAAGTCGGCTTTGGCCATGCTGGGCAGCCAATCGGTGCCGGGATACGTGAAAGCCGCGCGCCAAAGCATGTCGATCTGCCTATCCTCGCCGCGGATCTGTACGGTATGGATCACCGTCGGCGCTTGTTGCGGACCGAACCCGATGTCGAGCTCGGCGGAAGGAATGTCCCCGGGGAGGCTGAATTCCAGCCGGCCTTCGGGGGTCAGGTTCTCCAGCAGGATGGTTTCCGTTCCCTTGAGATACGGGAACACCTGGCCCGCGGGCGCGCCGTTGAAATAGGCGAAATCGATCTTGGGCAAGGGGTGCTTGGTGTAAAGCTCCTGCTGATCCTTGGGCAGGGCCTTAACGAAAATGTCGCGCAACTGCTGCTCGAGCTCCGCATCGCCGGGCATGATTCCGGCGAGGGCTGCGCGAGGCTGCCAATGGGGCGAGACCCATCCCAGGGTCGCCGGCGGCGGTTGCCGTTTCCATTGCTTCGCATCCAGCAGGCACAGGGCTTCCGCGGAAAGGCGGAGTTTGGGGTCCTCCTGATTGGGCAGCGGCAGATTGAGCAAGGTCTTGGGAGTGGGCTTGATGACGAATCCCTTGCCCAGGGGATTGGCGGGATACTCGCAGGGCGCCTTGGGATCGGAATAGATGTCCACGCCCCCGTAGGCGTTTTCGGCGCGGATTTCCATGGCGGAAAAAGGCTCCGGAGGCGTGGCTGCGATGCGTCCGCCTTCCATCCAACGGCAAATGCGTTCGCCGATGACGAGGATTTCCTTGCGCGCGGCCCCTACGCACAGTGCGGCCTTGAGGCTTTGCACCGGCACACCGCCCAGCGAGTAGGCCTTGCCCTCGAAAACCACGTCGGTCGCGATCTTGTAGGGGATGAAGTCCGTATCGTAGCGCAGGGACGAGGTCTTGGGATCCCCGTAGTATACCGCGCCGGTGTGGATCTTGACGTCCTTCTTCGCCCGCACGCATTTTCCGCCCGGGACGATGTCATAAGTGCGCTTGAACAGGGCGCTGAAGATGGGCTTGCCTTCCGGGTCCTGTCCGGGAAGGAAGGTGTGCTTGTCGGGCAGGACCGTTGCGGGCGCGTTCATGTTACGTGCACCTTCAGGGTCTTCATCTCGGGCAGCCATTCGATGCCGGGATAGCCGCGCGAGCCCCGCCAGATGAGATCCACCTGGTTGTCATCGCCGCGGATGCAAACCGAATGCAATACCGCGTCCAGTTCCACGCCCGGCAACCCGATATCGAGTTCGATGGAAGGCGTTTCCCCAGGCAGCATGAAATGCAGCAGGCCATCGGGCGTCAGCGCTTTGAGGCGCACGGTTTCATCGCCGCGCAGATACGGAAAGGCGAGACCCAGCGAGGCGCCGTTATGGAAACGCGAGAACAGGGACGGCAGCTTCTTGCGCAGGTACAAGGCCACGTGATCCTTGGGAACCAGTCCCAGATGCTCTTCCTTGGTCAATGCGCCCGGCGCCAGGTATGGCGGCAGGACGCCGGAATAGAAGGAACGCGGGTACCAGAATTTCTGGTACCAACCCAATCCCTGGGGCAAGGGCTGCAGGCGCCAGCCTTCCGGCTCTTCCACTACGATGCGTTCGGGGGTGAGCAGATCCTGGGGATCTTCGATGTTGGGGAGGGCCAGGTTTTGCACCACCCCGCGGAGGTTCTTGACCGCGAAGCCTTTGCCGCGGAAGTTGCGCGGGTAATAGACGGGAAGCCCCGGGATGCTGTGGACATCCTTGCCGCCGTAGGCCAGGTCGTAACGGATGGGCATTTGCGTAAAGGGGCGCGGTTCGCTTACCACCGGAGCCATGCCGACGCGGTGGGCGCATTTGCGATCCCCGATGATGCGGAGCAGCTTGCGGCCGGCGCCGTCGATCTGGAGGCCGGCATCCAGGCTCTGCACGGGATTTCCGTCCGGGGCGTACGCCTTGCCGATGAACACCACGTCGGTGAGGCGCTTATAGGGCACCACGTCCGATTCCTGCTTCACCGTCGAGGTTTCCGCGTCTCCCGAATCGTAGTAGGCGTCGATGAGCGCCAGCGGACGATCGGCCTCGGCCCGCCGCAACGCCTGCCCGGGGACGATATCGTAGCTGCGCTTGACGAGCACGGAGTAGATGGGCGCGCCGTCCTCGTCCTGGCCGGGAACGGGCAGGCAGACGGGCTTGGCCTTTGAGGGTGCGGCGGAGGCTACCATGGGGATCAGGGGTTGAGCATGACCGAGGCGCCCTTGACGATATTGGCGCCGGTGGCCTCCGAGGAGATGATCCCGCCGGCCAATCCCAAAGACTGCCCGGCCTTGACGTCAACGGTGGCCCCGCCCAGGTTGGCGGAGTCGCTGCCGGTGAGCGTAAGGGCCTTGCCCGTGACGGCGGCCGTATTGGTGCCTTCCGCCGTGAGCGCGTCCGAGGCCGTGACGTTGACCTTGATGCCCTTGATGTCGATGTTGCCGTTTGTATTCATGGTGATGCTGCTGCTGCCCACCACCAGCTTGATTTCCACCGAGGTGGTGATTTCCACGTGGCCATCGCCCTTCATGGTGATCTTACTGTCGCCCGCCGCGGTCTTCAAGGTCACGACGTTGCCGGTGTCTTCCATGGTCAGGCTGTTGCCATGGGTGTCGATCACCACCTTGGTCTTGTCGTCGCTCAACAACAGGTCGATGCCCCCGTTGGAATGCATGGAGATGGTTTTGCCCTTGTCGTCCGCGGCGATGATGTGCCCGCCCGAGGTCTTGACCGAAAAGCCCTTGGTGTTCGCCGAGTCGTCGAAGCCCATGCTATGGCCGCCCGCAGTGGCCATGTGGATGCCGGTGGCGCCTTCCTTGTCTTCCAGGATCATGCTGTTGCCGGCATGCGACTTCATCATGTTCTGGTGCTTATTGCCGGCCTTCACGGGCGAGCCCTTGCCGGGATTGGGAATGGCGCCCAGGCCGATGGGCCGATCGAGATCGCCGTCCACGAAGCCCACCGCGATTTCGGTATCGGTGTGCAGGGGGAAATGCATTCCGTAGCCGGCACCGGCGTAGGGCTGGGCCAGGCGGATGGCCTTGCTGGCTTTGCCGTCCGTGTCTTCGCTCCGGTCGAAGAATAGCTTCATGCGGTAGCGGCCTTCCTCGTCCAGGTAGGCGTAGGATCCCTTTTGCCCGTCGACCTTGGCGGTGAGAATGCCCGGGGCCTTGGGCTTGGGCGTCATCAGACGAGGCCGGAATTGGACCGCGGCGGGGATGGCTTCGAAGCTGTTGGTGTAATGCGGCTTGGGGCCCTTGCCGCTATCCACGGTTCCTTCATCGGCCTGCATATCGCCCTTGTGGATGACGCGGGTGACTATGTAGTCGCCGTTGAAACCTTCCGCATCGGCATGCTCGAGGGTGAAGCGGTGCCCGGTGTGCATGGAGCGCGCGATGCTGGTCCCGCGGTAGACTTCGCGATCGACCGCGAACATCTCGCCGCGGATCTGGGCCAGGCGGGTAGCCTCGTCGGTGGTCTTCACGTGATCGCCGAAATGGTAGTACTCGGCTTCGGATTGCGCCATGTCGAATACGCCCAACACTTTCGTATCCGGCGTGCGGTAGTTGTAGTCCTTGACCGTGGTGCGCCCGCCCATTACCCACTTTACCGTCTTCTGCAACGATCCCACGTATTCGCCGTCATCGGCGTGCATACCGGTTTCGGGCCGGAATGGCAGGGTGGGGGTGTTCTCCATCGGCTTGAAGGATTCCTTCTTATTGGTAACGACCATTACCTCGATATCGCCGGTATGGTCGAAGAAATAGCTCAGCCCTTCATCTTCCAGCAGGCGCTGCAGGAAATCCAGATCGCTTTCGTTGTACTGCACCGTGAATTCGCGTTTGGAGTAATCGCCGGAACCCTCGTACTTCGCGTCGATCTTGAAATCGGTATCCTTCACCAGGTATTCGGAGAGCACTTCTTCGGCGATTTCGAGGACGGTCTTGTTCTGGAAGATTCGGCTCTGTACCATGTAAGCCGCCCAGCGGATACGCGGCTCGAAAGTGAACTCGTAGGTGAAATTCAGCAGCAGGTCGCCATCGCTGTCGGGCACCTGGGTGAAGGAGGTGATGACCCCGTAGTGCTTGATATCGTAATCCGCGCCGCCGATGAAAAGGGTGGCCGCGATGCCTACGCCGTTGTCGAAGGTAAGCTCGGTGTCGAAGGCCACTGCCCGGATGGTGAAGCTATAGCATTCCGAGATGGCCTCGCGGCCGATGAACTCGATCACGCGGAAGGTATCCAGCGTGAATCCCCCGACCTGGAGGGAGAAAATCGAAGTATCCGCTGAAGCCATGGGTTTCCTCAGGAAAATGGACGAAAGCGGAAATCACAAGCCCAAGGTGATTGCCGCTATAACCTCATAAAAAGAACCAAAAACGGGGTGGATTGATGTGACCGAGGTCACATGCCCGGATTGCGCCGAAAGGACGGCGTAATCCGGGAAGTTCGGGTTATCCCGCTTCTTCCGCTGCTGCGGCTTCGCGTTCCAGGACCAAGGTCTCTTCCCCAGGTTCTTTACCGGCCGGATCCTGATCGCCCACCAACTCGCCCTCTTCGGTGCGTTCGGGCATCTGGAATTCGCCCACGGAGAAGGTGCAAGCGAACCCGCCGCGCTCGTCCGAGGAGAGGAACAGGTGGGTGAAAACCTTGTCTTCGGCCATATGCTGCAACAAATCCCCGGAAATGGTAGGCATCAGCTTCTGATCGATGATGGTATCGATGTTGCGCGCGCCGCTCTGGGAGGTGGTGCAGAGGATGACGATATCCCGGACCACTTCCGGCGCCACGGCGAAGGCCAGCTTGTGCTTCTCCATCAGGCGCTTTCCCAGTTTCATGAGTTTGAGCATGACGATGCGCTTGAGCACTTCGGCATCCAGCGGGATGAAGGGGACCACTTTGCAGCGCGCCAGCAGGGCGGGGGCGAAATGCGCCGTCAGTTCGCCCAAAATGGCCTCGCGGTACTGGTCCAGGGTCTGCGCCTGGCCCGTGGTGTGCAGCGCGGTGATGGTGTCCAGTCCCAGGTTCGACGTCATGATGATGACGGTATTGCGGAAGTTGATGTCCCGGCCTTCACCGTCCCGCAGCATGCCCTTGTCGAAGACCTGGTAGAACATGTTGAGCACGTCCTTGTGGGCCTTCTCGACCTCGTCCAGGATGACCACGGTGTAGGGCCGCTTGCGCACTCCCTCGGTCAGCACGCCGCCGTCGCCGTACCCCACGTAGCCGGCGCTGGCGCCCTTGAGCTGGGTAATCGACATGCTGTCCTGGTACTCGCTCATGTTGATGGTGACGACGAACTTCTCGCCCCCGAACAGGATGTCCGAGATGGCGCGGGCCACTTCGGTTTTGCCGA
>JAHFCH010000012.1:31802-50238 GCA_023249635.1 Fibrobacterota bacterium | reverse complement strand
GTCACCAGGAAGACGCCCATGGGGGCTTCGGGATTGCCGAGTCCCAGCTTGGCGCCGCGCAGGGTGGAAGCCATTTCGGCCACGCCCATTTCCTGGCCTACCACGCGGCTGTTGATGGTCCGCTCGAGGTCGAGCAGGGCCTGCGCCTCGTTCTTGAGCATGTTGCCGGCGGGAATGCCGGTCCACTCGCCGATGATCTGGGCGATCACTTCGGGCGATACATGCGCGTGCACCATACCTTCGTCGCCTTGGAATTCTTCCAAGGCTTTCCACTTGGCGTCGAGCTCTTCACGCAAGCCGGCTTCTTGTTCGGTGGTGAGCGGGGCGACCGCTTCCTTGGCTTCCTTGGCCGGAGCGGCTTTGGCATCTTTACCCTTGCCGTCGCCGGCTGTACCCGCGATCAGCTTGTCCTGCAGCGCGATGATTTCCTTCACCGACTCCAGTTCCTTGGTCCACCGGGTTTCCACGTCCTTGGCTTCGGCCTCGGCCTTCTCCAACCGCTCGCGGGCGTTGGTCAGCACATTGCGATCGGGTAGCGCGCCGGAATTGTCGTCCTTCTCCAGGGTGGCGATCTCGATCTTGAGGTTCTCGATGGCCTGATCCAGGTTGACCAGCACCGGGGGCTTGGCGGTAAGGCCCATCTTCACGCGGGCGGCCGCGGTGTCGAGCAGATCGACGGCCTTGTCCGGCAGCTGGCGGCCGGCGATGTACTTGTGCGACAGGTCGCACGCCGCTTTGATTCCTTCGTACGTGATCTTCACGCCGTGGAACTTCTCGTAGTTGACCCGCAGTCCGCGCAACATGATGGCGGCGGTTTCGGGATCCGGTTCCTCGACCTTGACCATCTGGAAGCGGCGCGCCATGGCCGGATCCTTTTCGAAGTACTTGCGGAACTCGGTTAGGGTGGTGGCGCCCATGATTTTCAGCTCGCCGCGGGCCATCTCCGGCTTGAGCAGGTTGGCCGCGTCGTTCTGGCCGGCTTCGCCGCCCGCGCCGATGATGGTGTGGGTCTCGTCGATGAAGAGGATGACCGGCGTGGTGGAAGACTTGACTTCTTTGATGACGCCCTTGAGGCGGTTCTCGAACTCGCCCCGTACGCCCGCGCCGGCGGCCATCAGGCCCATATCCAGACCGCGGATCTCCACGTTCTTCAGGATGTCCGGCACCTGCCCTTGCGCGATGCGCAGCGCCAGGCCTTCGATGACTGCGGTTTTGCCCACGCCCGCTTCGCCGACCATGATGGGGTTGTTCTTGCGGCGGCGCGAGAGGATGTCGATGACCATGCGGATTTCGTTATCGCGCCCGAAAATGGGATCGACCTTGCCCTTGCGGGCTTGCTCGGTGAAGTTCACGGTGAAGCGTTGCAGGTTGGAGCCTTCGGCGGGAGCGCCGTCTTCGCCGCGGGCGCCTTCCGGGGCCTCTTCGGTTTCCTTGGAATGCGCTACGATCTCGGCGAACTTGGTCTGCAGGGTTTCCGCATTGATGAGCGCGAGTTGATCGGAAAGGCCGCGCGAGATGGAACCGGACTTCTTCTTGAGCGCCAGGATAAGGCCCGCGACGCGGATGCTGCTCTGTCCCAGGTTGAGGGAGGATTCGGCCCACGCCGATTCCAGCGCGTCCATGAAGGCGGGAGAGAACACCGGACGTCCCGTGTTGCCCATGCGCAGTTCCTTGAGATCCTGCTGCAAGGCGGTCTTGAAGAGACCTTCATTCAGCTTGAAGTAGGCGAGGATGTAATTGAGATCGCCCTTACCCTCTTCCATCGCTTGCGCCAGCACGTGGCTGACGGTGACTTCGTAATGGGATCGCGTGACGGCGGCCCCCACGGAACCTTCCAAAAGGCTCTTGGTGTACTTGTTCAGTTTCTCGAGGATGGAGCGGACGGAACTGGCTATCATGGAAGCATCTCCCGTGGGATATGGGACTCGGAAAATCGCCCATAAAAGGTAAAAAAACCCCTATCCCATCAGGGTCACTGGGGCGGGAATCGCATTATTCCCTGAATTGGGGCGTGCCCCCCATCACGTATCGGCCCCGTAACTCCGCGTAAGATTGTAAATTTTGGCCGGAAAGGGCCGTCCGCCGGAAGCATAACCCGAAAGGTTACCGGTCGCGGCGAATCGATGTCGAAACACAAGGGCGCCACCCAACTGAAATTCGGCCGATACAACGCACTGACCAAACTCGGTCAGGGCGCCATGGCTACCGTCTATCTCGCGGAAGATCCCGCGCTCAACCGCATGGTGGCCATCAAGGTCATCCACTCGCACCTTTCCTCGAACTCCAGCCTTCTCGATCGCTTCACGGTGGAAGCCAAGACCGCCGCCGGCCTGCGTAATCCCAATATCGTCGAGATTTTCGATTACGGCCTGGAAGACGAGGCGCAGTACCTGGTGATGGAATACATCGACGGGCCCAATCTGCAATTCGTGCTCAACCTGCTGCAGGGCCAGCCCATGATGCCGGAAGTCTGCGCCGCCATCATCTGCCAGGCCGCCGACGGGCTCATCACCGCGGAGAAGTCGGGCGTGGTGCACCGCGACATCAAACCCGAGAACATGATGTTCAAGTCGGAGGGCGTGCTCAAGATCGCCGACTTCGGCATCGCGCATATCAGCGAGCAGAACATGACCCAGACCGGCAGCATCCTGGGCTCGCCGAACTTCATGTCGCCGGAACAGGTGGAAGGCAAGAAGCCTTCGCATCTGACCGACATGTTCTCCCTGGGCGCCGTATTCTATTACTGCCTGGCTGGCCGGAAACCGTTCTCCGGCGCCAACATCCCGACCATCATGCGGCACATCTGCGATTTGCCCCACGAACCGCTCACCACTTTCGCGCCCGATGCCGATCCCTATCTGGTCAGCCTGGTCGATACCCTGCTGCAGAAGGAACCGGCCAACCGCGGCAAGGGCGCGCGCTGGCTGTCCCTGCAATTGCGTACCTGGCTCACCGGCAAAGGCATCTTGGATTTGACCGAGATGACCAAGGATTTCCTGGAGGCCACCGGCAAGATGGCCGGCAGCCAGACCGTGGTGGATTTGACTCCCGCCCAGGCTCCCGACGAGGCCAAGACGCCGTTACGTCCCGGCATGAAAGTGGAACGGGCCAAGGCTTCGGCGGTGGCGAAACCCGGGACCGGAATCCGTCCGGGAACCGGCGTGCGCCCGGGAACGGGGATTCGCCCCGGCACCGGAATCCGTCCGGGCACCTGGCAACCGGGACCCGCCGGCAGCGAATACGATTTCAACGGCACCCGGCCCGGCTCGGCCAAGGGCAATATCTTCATGTGGATCGGAGGAACCGTGGTAGGCCTGGCCCTCCTCGGAGCGGCCGCCTTCGTGGTCATCAATCCCGGTCCCAAACCCAAACCCGAAGGCAAGCACGCGGTCAAGAACGCTCCGGTCTCGGCGGTTTTCCTCCAGCCCGGTTCCATGGAATTGCAGGCGGGGCAGAAGCGCAAGTTCATCGCCGAAGTGCAGCCTGCCGAGGCCTTACCCAACGTACGCTGGGAAAGCGCCGATCCATCCATCGCCTCGGTCCAGGACGGCGAGGTCTGGGGCTATCGGCCGGGAACCACCACGGTCAAGGCCATCTCCCTGCAGGACGGGACCAAAGAAGGTTCGGCGGAAGTGATTGTCGCGGCCGCCCCGCAGCCCACACCGCAACCGCTTCCCCGACCCACGCCCCAGCCCCAACCGCAGCCGCGGCCCCGGCCTATCGCGCAACCCCGCGACAATAACCAGGCGGAGCCGGAAGGCAACGACGAGGCAGCCGACCGTTTCGTCCCCGATCAGCAACAAGAGAAGCCCCCGTCCAACAAGGCCCTGCTGACCATCACCTCGGCCCCGCCTTTCGCGGAGGTGATCGTCGACGGCCGCTTCATGGGCACCACGCCCGTGAAGGACAAGGAACTGCCTCCCGGCCGGCACAAGCTGCAAATCACCCATCGCAGCTTTCCGACCGTGGATACGGTGATCAACCTGGGACCCGGCGAGAAGACCCTGCGCTTCCGCCTGTTCAAGTAACCCGGCCTTACGCCGGATACCATCCCCAAAAACCCCTTCCGGCCGCAAGCCCCGCAAATGCGGCGCTTGCCGGTCGTTTTCGCGCTTGAGGTCTTGCGTCTACGCTTCAAATACCGTCCCCTGGCGCGGGTGCCTGGCAACGGATCGGGGCCCTTCCCACCCGGGATAATCATACGGGCGGCGGCGGCGGCCAGGACCTGGCAGACCACCGGACGCGGCCGAGGCGTCCGTAGCTTCCGCCGCCCATTTTTCCCGGACATGAAAAAGCCCCTCCGGCGGATGCCGGAGGGGCTGATGTATTCCAGGGACCCAGGTAACCTATAGGTTACGGCTGGTTACTTCTTTTTGCCCTTGGAGGATTTCGCCTTGGCTTTGGCGGGCTTCGCCTTGGCCTTCGCTTTCGCCTTTGGGGCGGCTTTCTTCGCGGGCTTGGCTTTGGCGGTCGCCTTCTTGGCGGTGGTTTTCACCTTCGCCTTGGCTTTGGGCTTGGCCTTCGCCTTGGGAGCGGACTTCTTGGAAGCTCCGCCCTTGGCGGACGCAGCCTTCTTGGTGGCTACCGGCTTGGCCTTCGCCTTGGGAGCGGCAGCCTTCTTGGTCGCGGCGGGCTTGGCTTTCGCCTTGGGCGCAGCGGCTTTCTTGGTGGCGGTCGGCTTCGCGGCCTTGGCCTTCTTCGCGGCTACGGGCGCGACTTCCGCAGGCGCGGAGGTCTGGGGGTCCTGGGAATCATCGTCCAGATCCCACAGATCATCCTCGTCCTTCTCGCCGGTAGCGGCGGGAGCTTCGGGCGCGGCGCCTTCCCCTCCTTCTTCTTCCATCGTATCGGAAGGGGTGGCGTTCGGGTACTTGTCGTCTTGCGAATCGTCCAGGTGCACGTTCATCACATGGGTCTCCTTGGTTGGAAAGCTTCGAGGCAAAAAGAGTATTCAGAATATAATCAGATTTTCAGGTTCATGGGGCGACCGTCATGCGGACGAGTTCGGCCTTGATGGATCCCACCGGGATCTTGCTTTCCATTTTGACCGGAGTATGCGCCGGGTCATCGGTCACCCAGATGGTCAGCTTCCCCTTGGCCTTGAACAGGCCGTCCTCCTTGAGAACCGGCTCCACCACCAGGGTGTGGAACTCGCCGGCGGCCACCTTGATGGTCTCCCGGGCATGGCACAGAACCTTGAGGTTGTACTTCTTTTTCCCCGAAACCGCCGCCAAATCGAGGGTATCGCCCACCTTCAAGGTCTGGGTGCGGATGAAATAGAACGCCGAGAGCACATCATGGGTAAAGGGATCGATGCTCAAGGTCGTATCCTGGGTCTTGAGGATATGCTTTGCCTGGTCGTAACTGGCCGAGATGTCGGCATTGTATTTGCCTTCATGCAGGCGCTTTTCGAATCGGGTAGGATAGATGCCCCGGGAATCGATGACCGACACGACCGTGTCGCGTACCGGGTAGATGGATTGGAAGAAGCCATTGCACCAGGCCAGGGACTGGATCTTCCAGGCATCGGGCTTTTCGGTGGGCAGCAGTTCCAGGGTGGCCTGCCCGGCGGTAATCCAACGAAAGCCCCATCCTCCCCAGATGATATCGAACAGCAGTTTTTCAGGGACTTTCAGGGCTTTTTGGCCTAGATCGCGGAGCGGCTTGGGTATGGAATCCGCTTTGGCGGCGCTGTCGACGGCCGTTGCGGAAACCTGCTTCGACGCCGCGCTGTCCTTGGCGTCCTTACGGGTCGCGGTTTTCCCGGGCACGGTTTTGGTTTTAACTGCTGGAGCTTTCGCGTGGATGGGCTTGGCGGGGACAGGGGGCTTGACTGGATTGGCCGCGCCCATAATGGGTACAGCGGCAACGGCGGCCAGGAAGGCAACGAGCAGCAGCATAGGACGGAAGGCGCGAGCACCCATCGCCGCTAAACTACCAATCTGGCGAGGCCTTTTTTGGCGATATCGCTGCGAAATTGGGCGCCCGCGAATGCGACCTTGGCCGTGCCGGCATAGGCGGCCTGGATGGCTTCGGTTAGGGAAGGGCCTTGGCCCACCATACCCAGTACGCGACCGCCGGCAGTGACGAGGCGGCCCTGGAGCCGTTTGGTACCGGCATGGATGGCATGGGCCGAAGCTACCGATCCCACCTGTTCCAGACCTTCGATGGGGATGCCGGTTTCATAGGACCCGGGGTATCCCTTGGAAGCCATCACCACGACGGCGGCCCACTCCTTGGGCGGCTGCACCTGGCATTTCCCCAGCGTTCCATCCAGGGAGGCGAGGATGAGATCGAGCAAATCCTCTTGCAGGATGGGGAGCACTACTTGGGTTTCCGGATCTCCCAGGCGGCAATTGAACTCCACCACCTTGGGGCCCTGGCGCGTGATCATCAGGCCGACGTAAAGGATGCCGCGGTAGGGCATTCCCTCTTTGCGCATGCCGTCCAAAGTAGGCTGGATGATGGTGCGGGAGGCTTCGTCGAGCAATTCCCGGGTCATGAGGGGTGCCGGGGCATAGGCGCCCATGCCTCCGGTATTGGGTCCGGTATCCCCATCCCCGATGCGTTTGTGATCCTGGGCGGTGGGCAGCAGTACGAAGGTTTCGCCATCGGTGAGCGCGAAAACGGATGCCTCTTCGCCTTCCATGAATTCTTCCATCACCACTTCGGAGCCGGCGGCCCCGAACACGGCTTTGGGACCGAGCATGGAATTGAGGGCGCTCTCGGCTTCGGGCAAGGTCATGCAGACCACGGCGCCTTTGCCCCCGGCCAGGCCGCTGGCCTTGATCACGATGGGCGCGCCCATTTCGCGCAACCAGGCTTTGGCCGGCTCCAGGGCGCGGAAGGTCTTGAAGGCGGCGGTGGGAATGTGATGGCGGGCCATGAAATCCTTGGAGAAGGCCTTGCTGCCCTCCAAGGCGGCGGCGGCCTTGTCCGGTCCGAATACCTTGAGGCCGTTCTCGTTGAAAAGATCCACGATACCGCCGACCAAAGGTTGCTCGGGACCGACGATGGTAAGGTCGACTTTCTGGGATTGGGCGAGGGAGAGCAGGCCGCGGAAATCGTCCGAAGCCACGGCGAAGCAGGAACCCAGTTCTTCCATCCCGGGGTTACCGGGAGCGAACAGCAGGGTCGGCTTTTTCGCGCTGGCGGCGAGCTTTCTTCCGATGGCGTGCTCTCTGCCTCCGTTGCCGATAATCAGGATTTTCATGGGGTTTGAATATAGGAACTGTGAGGCGTTACTTCGGGACCCTGGGGTGGCCGTCCACGCGCATTTGCAGGACGAAGTAGGGCGGTAGGCAGGCGGATTCGCCCTGCGCGGTTTTGGCGCAGATGTAGTCGGGACGGCAGGGATCCCCGGGGCCGCATTGGCGCAGGCCGGCGGGGGTGGCGTGCTGGGCGCATTTCGTGAAGAGCTCGCCGCGGGCCAGGCAGGCATTGAACGGCTCGAGTTGGGCGATGGCGCCGCACACCGCGTGTTCTCCCGCGGCCAGGCACGAAGAGGCGCACATGCCGCCGGGGAAACCGACGGCGGGTTCGTCGCAGACCATCATCAGGCCGCAGCCATCGGGTTTCGCGGCGCGCAACCGATCGGCGCGGGAATCAATCAAACCGGATTGGCACACCGCGCCCGGGGACGCGTCCGCCGGCATGCATTCACCCACGTCGGAATTGTCGACGGACCGGCATGCGAAGCCGGGCGCGCAGGTCCAAGCGGAAAAGGCGGGAGCGAGGCCGCAAACGTCCCCGAAGCCGCCATGGTTGCGGGCGTGTTCGGCGGGAGGGCGACGGTCGTCGGGAGCGGCGCCGGAGAGGAGGGCCGCCAGGTAGGCGCGCCGGCGCGGAAGGTCGGCTTCGAGATGCGGGGAGATGCCTATGCCCAAGGCGTCGGCGCGTCGACCGGCATCGCGCTCGGCGCCTACGATGTGGAAGCCCGCCAGCGAACGGCTCTGGTGGCAGCCCATGCAACTGAGGCCGTCGAGGCGGCGCAAAAGGGCCTTGGGAGGGAGTGAGAGGCCGGCGACATCCTTTTCGGAGAAGAGGCCGGTCCAGGGCCGGTTCTGCGGGCGCGCCAGGCCGTGCGGGGTAACACTCAGGGCACGGTGGGCCAGAAAGCGTTCGGGCGCCAGGGCGATTCCCGAGTCGATGGCCGGGGCATGCGCGCGCACCCACGCCAGCAACTCGCGCTTGAGCGCGGTGTCCCGGGACAGACGGGGCAAGTCGGGGGTGTTTTCCAGGGTGAAGGGCCGGAGATGCGCGCCGTCGCGATGGAATACCCGCAACAGGTAATCGGCATGGCCGCCCATGTCCGGTCTGATGGTGGAGGGCCAGCGGGAACTCTGGATGTTGATCTCCACCGATTGCAGGCGTCCCAAGGCGGGCTTTTCGGAGCGTAGGGCGAGAGGGGCATCGCGGCAGCCCGCACCGTCGTCGGGTTGCCGGTAGACGATGTTGAGCGTGGCCGGCAGTCGCGAAGAGAAGGGACCGCTGGCGGTAGCCACCGTATAGGCAAGCCGGTAGATGAAACGGAGTTCGCCGCAGGTTCCCGGCGCGAAGGCTTTGCGATCGGCCCGGTTGGCCGCGGCGACGAGTTCCCAGCGGGCATGGCGCGAGGTTAGCCAGCGCAGATCGAATCCGCGATGGGAATGGCGCATGTCCGGGCCCCAGGCCTTGTCCTTATGGTAAAGCTCCGTAAAATCGTCATGCAGAACCGCGAGGATATCCTGGTAGCCGGAATCGGAAGCCAAGGCGGCGTTGTCGGCGGCGTCCGGGGTTGCGAAGCCGATGCGACCGATACCGAAGCCGCGCGCTTCCAGGGCGATGAGGTCAGCGGGGGATTCCACGAGCAGGTCACCGTCCCCGATGGCGGATGGGGCGCCGGCGCCGGGCGTTGCCGTACCGGCTACGGTAGCCGCGGCGACGATGGCCGCCCACCGCTTGACCGCGCCGAGGGGAATCAATTCAGGAACAGGGAGACGCGCAGGATATCCTGGAAGGTCACGAAGATGGCCAGCATGAGGAAAAAGGAGATTCCCACGCGGTTGATGACCATCTGGGTGGACAGGCTCAACGGCTTTCGGCGGATGGCTTCGAGCAACAGGAAGAGCACCAGTCCGCCGTCGGTGATGGCCAGCGGCAGGATATTCACCACGGCCAGGTTGGTATTCACCATGGCGATGAATTCGAAGAAGGTTTGCAGGCTTCTGCGCAGGCTGCTGGCGATCATCTGCACTATGCCCAGCGGCCCCGAGAGGGCCTTCAACTTGATCTTGCCGGTGGAAATCCCGTATAAGGTGCGCACCACGCTGGTTCCCGACTGCCAATTCATTTGCAGGCTGCGCTTCAAGGCTTCGGAGGGGGAACGCTTCACCAGCACGGTGGGGAAGATCTCCAATTGCTTGATGCCGATCATGTAGCGCTTGCTGTCCTTATCCATGACGGGAGTGGCCTTGATGTCCAGCTTCTCGCCCGCTCGCTGGACGGTGATGGTGATGGGCTGCCCCTTCGATTCCTTCACGATGGCGATCATGGCCGTGGCCGAGGGCACGCGAATGCCGTCCACGGAAAGGAGCTTGTCCCCCGGCTTGATGCCGGCTTCGACTGCGGGCATGCCGGGCACCAGGGATTCGACCTGCACCTCGAGCTCGCTGCTGATTCCCGAAAAGGCGATGCCGAACTTGGGGTTGATCTCCGCGGTCATGTTCACGACCGTATCCCGACCCGCGCGGCGCAGTTCCAGCGGAATGGGATGATTGCTTTCCAGGGCGACTTCCTGCATGAAGCCTTCCCATCCCGTGAGGGGCTTGCCGTTGTACTTGAGCAGGACGTCCCCGGGAACCACGCCCGCGTTGGCGCCCGCGGAGTTCGGTTCCACTTCGCCCACTATCATGCTGGTCTTGGCTTCCTGGGTGCCGGAAAGGTAGAGGCAGAACAGGATGAGGACGGCGAATATCATGTTCGCGATCGGGCCGGCCACGGCGATGGCGATGCGGGCCGGAATGGATTTGGTGCGGAACTCGTCAGTGTTGCCGTAGCCGCCGTCATCGGGGCTTTCCCCGGCCATGGCCACGTAACCGCCGAAAGGGATCGCCGAAAGGGCGTACTCGGTGTCCCCGCGCTTGAATTTGATCAGCTTCTTGCCGAACCCGATCGAGAAGGTATGCACCTTGACCCCGACCCATTTGGCCACGGAAAAATGCCCCAACTCGTGCACGAACACCATGACGCTCAGGCCGAGCAGGCCGACGGGAATCTGGTAGATAAGGGACCAATAACCGGTGAGATGCATGGGAAACCTTTCCGGCGGGAAGACCCTACCGTTTGCCTGCCTGCGCCTGGGCGCGGAGCGGTGCCGCCGCGCCATCGGCGGCGGGATTCATGATACGAAGGGCCGCCTTGCGGGCCCAGGCGTCGGCCGCGATTACGTCGTCCAGGACCGGGCGGGGCACGATTTCGGCCTCATCCAGCACCGCGGCGATGACGCGCGGGATGTCGGTAAAGCCGATGGCGCCGGCCGACCCCGCGGGACGATCTTCCAGGAAGCGCGCGACCGTGGCTTCATTGGCGGCATTGATGATGGCGGGGGCCGTGCCCCCCAGCGCGCCGGCGCGATAGGCGAGGGCGAGGCAGGGGAACTTGGCGGTATCGGGCGGGAAGAATTCCAGCTTGGCGATGGCGGCCATGTCCAGGCGATCGACCTTGAGGGGCCAGCGTTCGGGGTAGGTCAGGGCGTACTGGATGGGCAATTGCATGTCCGGGCAGCCCAGTTGCGCCATCAGGGAGCCGTCGCGGAACTGTACGAAGGAATGGATGATGGAGCTGGGGTGGATGACCACCTTGATATCGTCGAAACCCACGCCGAACAGGTAATGGGCTTCGATTACCTCCAGGCCCTTGTTCATCAGGGTCGCGGAGTCGATGGTGATCTTTTCGCCCATGACCCAGGTCGGATGCTTGAGGGCATCGGCTTTGACGATGCTGCCGAAGTCAGCGGCGGGCCGGGTGCGGAAAGGGCCGCCGGAAGCGGTCAATTGGATCTGCTCCACTTCGGAAACCGGACGTCCCGCTAGGCACTGGAAAATGGCGGAATGCTCGGAGTCGATGGGGATGAGGCGGGCTTCGGGATGCTTGCCCAGGGCGGCGTTGATGATTTCGCCGGCCATGACCATGGATTCCTTATTGGCCAGGCCCACATGCTTGCCCTTGTAGATGGCTTCCAGGGTGGGGCGGCAGCCGATGGATCCCACCAGACCGTTAAGCACGTAATCGACTTCTGCGAGGGTAACCAGCTCCAGCAGGCCGTCCATGCCTTCGAGCACTTTGGCCTGGGTGCGCTTGCGCAATTCGGCGGCGGAAGCGGAATCCCAAACGCAGGCGACCTGGACCTGGAATTCCTCGATGATGGGGAGAAGCTTGTCCCATTGGCGGCCGACCGCGACGCCGAACAGCTTGAATCTGTCCGGGTGCTGGCGCATCACTTTGAGGGCTGACATACCGATGGAGCCGGTAGCGCCCAGCAAGGCGATTTTCTGCATGTGCATCCGCGGGTAATATATAAAATGTCGATCTGCGAGCTTAATGATACCCCGTTTTCCTTAGGAAAATCCAGGAAAACGCCCTTCCGTCGATATCCCGTAATCGGGCCGTTTAGCGGGTGATCACGCCGGAATCGGGGTGCTATAATCGCTCCGGATGAAACGGTATTTCCATCGGGATCCGGCTCGGGGCTGATATGCGTCGGCTATGGGCCATCCTCCTCCTCTTTTCCTTGGGAACCGCCCAGGCGGGCGCGCGCGTATTCGTCTATTACCCCTCCTTGGCCCGCCCCCTGGCGATCCAGGAGGCCCTGGCCAAAAAATGCCCCGGCATAGAGGTTTCCGTGTTCGGACGGCTGGCCGATCTGCAATCCCAGGTCGGGCGCGAGCCTCCCCAGGCCATCTTGGCGCAGGCAGCCGTGTTGGGCCAATTCCCGGAATACCTGCCGCGGCTGCAAGGCACCCGGGGCGGATTGGAGACGGAAGCCTACGTCCTCTTGTCCATCGAAAAACCGGTGGACGTGGCCGCCATTTCCAAGGCTTCCATCGGCGTGGTGGGAATCCTCGATCGCAAGGAGATGGATGGATTCGTTTCCGGACTGGTGGCCGGCACGCCCAAGGTGAATCGCGTGACCAAGGTGGAGGATCTGCTGCCCCTGCTCATCTTCCAATCGGTTTCGGCGGTGCTGGTCTCCGAAACCAACATGAAGGAGTTCCAGAAGAAGTCGCAAGCCAAACTGGTGGATGTGAAGCTCGATAAAGCCAAGGTGGGTTTGGTGGCCGCGGGCATCAAGGCGGGAGGCGCCGCCGCTGCGGAGAAGGAGATCCTCGCCGCCTTGCAAGGGTTGGACGGGGCGACCTTGGCGCTGTTGGGGGTGGACGCATGGAAATGAAGCGCCTGTCCCGGCTCAGACCGCCTCTCGTCCTGGTTTTCGTCGCGATGGCAGCCATGGCCGCGGGCGCCGCGGATCGCATCCTCATCCTCAGGCCCGAAGGGGCCAAGTTCGAGGAGACGGCCAAGGGTTTGATGCATGAGCTGGGATCGGATTTCGCCTGCCAACAGGAGATCCTGGGTAGCGATCGGCCCGATGACGCCGCCGCGACCTTGATGGCTTCGCTACGGGCGGTGCGCCCCAAAGCGGTAGTGCTGATGGACAATGACGCCATCAAGCTGTACGCCGAAGCCCAGAAACGCTGGACCGACTCCGTGCCCTATCCTCCCAGCATCTCGCTGATGGCCGTGCGGGTGGATCAGGCCATCGCCGGTATGGGCCGCGCCACCGGCATCTTTTACGAAGTGCCCGGCGTGACCCTGTTCGTGAACCTGCGCTCCATCGTTTCCGAGCCGGTGCGCAAGGTGGGCGTGATCATGCGGCCGGGCATGGCGGATTTCGTGCGCGAAAGCGCGAAATGGTGCAAGTACGAGAACATCGAACTGGTGCCCTTCGAAGTTCCCGAAGGCCGCCGGGACGTTGCGCGCGCCGTGCGCACGGGTGTGCGCCGTCTTCGCGATCGCGGCAAGGTGGACGCGTTGTGGATACTCAACGACAATTTCTTTCTGACCCCGGAAATCGTCGAGACCGGGTGGCTGCCCGCGCTGGAACGCTTCCGCAGGCCCGTACTGGTAGGCGTGGAGAATTTCGTCTCGGCGGGCTCGGGCTTCGGCACCTTCGCCATCCTGCCGGACCATTACGGCCTGGGAGTGCAAGCCGCCGGCATGCTGCTGCGCCTCAAGGATGATGATTGGGAGCTGGAGGGGCCGGCCAAGGTCGATCAGCCCCTATCCGTCTACAAGGTGCTTAATCTCGCCGAGGCGCGGAGAACTTCCAAGGTCAATGAAGCCGCCCTGGTGGAAGTGGACAAGGTGATCAAATGAATGCCCCGGTCGCGCCGGTCCGCCCCGCGCGCGGCATCCAGAACAAGTTGGTCGCCAGCTCGGTCATGGTGCTGGGGGGGGCCTTGGCCAGCTTTCTGGCCGCGGTCATCTGGATCAACGCCTCCCTCGCGGTACGCCAGAAGGATGAGGCCTTCGCCGCCATCCGCAATTCGCTGCTCGCCAAAGGCAATATCCTGGTCTCCAACAATTGCCAGGCGTTGCAGGGCCCGGCCGCCGAGAACGGTTTCCAGGCCGTCTCGGTGCTGGTGGCTTCCACCGTCCGCGATGATCCGGACGTGGTATACGGCATCTACATGGACGATAAGCGGCAGCCGTGGGTCTTGGCCGATTCCACAAATCCGCTAGGCACGGTCGCGGCGCCCACGGCCCTGGAAGACACCGCGAGCCTATGGGCCGCCGCGATCCATGAATCCAGCCATCGCCGTTTCGAATGGCGCGGGCAACAGGTAATCGAATTCGTGGGGCCGGTGGAAAGCGAAGGCCGCCAATTGGGCGTGGTACGCTACGGCCTTTCCACCGCGCGCATGCAAACGGCTTTGGCGGCGGCTTCACGATCGGCCAAGCAGGCTTTGGCTCGCACGGTAGCCGTACTCATCCTGCTGGGCGGAGCCGCCGTGTTCTTCGCCTGGCTGGCCGCGCGCAGCCAAGCGCGCCGCATTACCCGGCCCATCGAGGAATTGCAAGCGCTGGCCAACGCCATCGCGGGCGGGGACTATTCGCGCACCGTCGCCATCAAATCGGACGATGAGATAGGGTTGTTGGCCGCCGATTTCGAATCCATGCGGCGCACGGTGAAAGCCTATACCGAACGCTTGGAAGAAATGGTCGCCGAGAAGATCCAGGAGATCAAGGCCATCTTGGACAATATCGAGCAGGGCCTGTTCACGGTGGATTTGGAAGGCAAGGTGAATCCGGACTATGCCCTCTCCACCAATCTCATCCTGGATGTGGAGGACGTTTCCAAGCGCAGCCTGCCCGACCTGCTCCGCCTCGACGCGACCCAGACCGCCGATTGGATGGACTGGCTGGATATGGTGCGCAAACGCCACGGGGCCATGCGTTGGGACAAGCTGGTGCGCCTCTGCCCGGTTCGCGAATTGCGCCTGCCGGACGGAGGGGCCGGCGACCGCATCATCCTGGTAGGTTACCAGAAGATGTTCGACCGCCAGAAGCTATTGAACAAGCTGATGATCCTGGTACAGGACGTGACCGACGCGCGGCGCGTGGAGCGGATGATCAAGGAGGAGAAGGACCGCCACGATACCGAGGTGAAGGCCATCCTCGGCATCGTCAAGCACTCCGCATTCATCGCCGAATTCCTGGACGACGTGGAGGCGCGCCTTAAGGGCCTGGCCAACGGCGTGCATCGCGCGCCTTCGGCTTCCGAGCCCGTGCGCGGGGAGTTGCTGGCCGGCATGGCCCGGGATCTGCATACCCTGAAAGGCACCGCGGCCACCTACGGTTTCGAAATCCTTTCCGCGCTGGCCCGCGATACCGAGGTGGCTCTCGACGATTTGCGCCGTCCCGATCATCCCCCCGTCTCGGATGAATGGGCCGCGCTGGCGCGCTACGTGGAACGCATGGAGGCCTCGCTGGCGGAAATCCGGGCCTTGGTCAACAGCCTGTCCGGGGCGGGGGCAGAAACCACGGTGGCCGTTCCCGATGCCCGCATGCGCGAACTCAAGACCCTGGCGACGGCACTGGATACCGGCGCCCTTGGCGACGAATGGCGCAAGCTGGCGCGCGCCTGCCGGGGGATCGATTACGTGCGCTTGGATAGGCTGACGGAAAAATACCGCGGCATGCTCCAGCGGGTGGCCGAACGCCTGGGCAAGAGGCTGGAGTTCCGCGCGCAGCCCGAGCAATTGGATGCCCCTCCCGCGCTGTTCGCCGCCTTGGACGAGCCCCTGGTGCACCTGCTCCGCAACGCGGCCGATCATGGCGTGGAGATGGAAGCCACCCGGCTGCTGCACGGCAAGACCGGGGCCGGCCGCATCCTGCTTTCGGTGGAGCCCGCGGAAACCGGATGGGAAATCACCGTATCGGACGATGGCCAGGGCATCGATGGCGAGGCGTTGGGCCGGAAGGCCGTGGCCAAGGGCCTTATCGACGCCGCGGCGCTGGCGGCCATGTCCGAAGCCGCCCGCAAGGAATTGATCTTCCTGCCCGGACTTTCCTCCCGCGACGAGGCCACGGAGATTTCCGGGATGGGCGTAGGCATGGACGCGGTGGCCGCCTGGGCGAAATCGGCCGGGGTGACGGTGGCGGTGGACTCGCGAGCGGGATTGGGAACGCGCATCCGCCTGCGCCTGCCGGAACGGTTCGCGGGGACCTGAAGTAGTCGGATTAGGCAGGCGGGCGGCGGAGGCCGCTAGCCTTCGAAGACTTCGGCCAGCGAGGCCTTGAAGTCGCGCACGAATTGCTCATCGTTGAACAGCAGGGGCTTCTCCATATAGGCCTTGGCGCCCATCTTGATGCACTTGGTCATCTCCTGGCCGCGGATGGCGGAGATCATCATCACGTTGGCGTCCGGGAACTCTTCCAGGATCTCGCCCAGGGCTTCCATGCCGTCTTTGTTCGGCATGGTAATGTCCAGGGTGATCAAATCGGGCTTATGGGTACGGTACAGGTTCACCGCCGAGTTGCCGTCGGAACCGTTGGCCACCACCTGATAGCCCATGGCCACTTCGAAGAAAGCGGTCAGTTGCTTGATGAGGAAAATGGAGTCGTCGACGATGATAATGCGTTTCATGGCGCGGTTCCCAATTCCCGAATGGAGAAATGCATGGAGAGCTCGCGACCGTTGGCTTCCAGGCGCCCGCTCAGGCCCCAATCGCGGCGGGCCGTGAACGCGCCTTCGCTGAAGAAGGGCGTGGAGGGTCTGAGGTACCCGAATTTGGAGATGAAAAGATCGTCGGCCACGAACAGACCGGATATGACGTTCGCCATCTCGCCGATGGCGTCCTTGCGTACTTTGGCGTCCAGCTCGGAAGGGAACATGCCCGCGATGTCATCCTCTTCCGCGCCTACCACCAGTTGCGCGTGGTAGCGCGCGCTGCCGGTGGGCAGAATGCAGTACAGAGAGGCCCCTGCGGGCGCGGCCTGCACCACTTCGAAGGGCGTCTTGACCTTGGCATCGGTTTCCAGGATCGCCTTGACCGCCCAGAGCACGCAGCTCTCGAAAACGGCGGCAACCTCCCGCAAATCCCCGGGCAGGGTTTCAGGCGTACTCATGGGGTTGAACCCGGAAACGGATTAATCATCGATTCCATCCATGGAACATCATAGGGGGTGCGGGCCGGATCGTGCAAGTGTTTCTTGGGTTTAGCGGGCATGGTACCTATCCGGGGCATCAATATTGGTAAGACAATCCGGCCCCGAAGGTCCGATGGATGGGATGAGGGAAGCCTACCCAGCCGTATTGGTTATAAATCTCCACGAACGGGTCCGCAAGTACATTCCGGCCCCAAAGCAGCAATGCCAGGCGATCGCCCATCAGGTTCTTGCGCAGGGTGAAGTCGAGTTGGAACTCGGGGGCGGGCGGATCCACTACGATGGATTGATCATGGACCAGGGTTTGCGAAGCCGGCAATTGCTCGTAATAGTTGAACGCCTCGCCGCGGCTGAATGAGGAGGATAGCAGCCCGTTCAGGGTCAGGTCGAATCCGAAAGGCAGGTCGCAGGCGATACGGGCCCGCCCTACGTGGTTGGGCGTGCGTCTGCCGAAATCCTTGTCCTGCTGGTAAAGACGTCCCTTGGGGTCATCCGGGATGGGTAATCCCTGGAAATTCCACAGCCAGAAAACGGAATAGGAAAGTTCCAGCTTCAGGAAGGAAACCGGCATCCAGCACCCTACCGCTTCTCCCCCATAGCTTTCGTAGTCCGCGAGGTTGGTCTCGTACAAAGGCACAATGCTGTCCCCGACCCGGGCCCGGGAAGGGACGATGGTTTGCAAGGTCGAATCCAGCGGGGTCAGCCCCAATTGCCCGTGCACCCAGCTATAGAAGCCGCTCACGTCCCATTGCAGCCGGTCGCCGGCGGATCCACGGTGCCCTGCTTCCAGGGAATAGAAGTTGATGGGGACTTCCTCTTTGCCCGGTACCAGGGCCACGTAATGGCCGGCCGCCGGGGCATTGCCCGTATAACCCGGGGCCTGGCGCAGGTACCAATCCGGCGGAATCTGGGCCTGGCGAACCTCGATATCCCATTGCGCGAACGTCGGTGTGGTCACGCTACGGCTGGCGGCGGCCCACCAGGTCATTTCCTCCGAGGGTTTCCAGGCCAAGCGGAGGCTGGGTGAAACCTCGGGCACCAGGCTGATGAGCGACCAGGTTTCCGCCTTGGCGCCGAAGGTAAGGCTCCAATGATCGCCCAACCGCCATTCATCCTGCGCAAAAGCGCCGAACAGGTAAGCCAGGGTATGCGGATTGGAAACGAAGGCGTAACCGTTGTCGCGCATGTCGGCGAATTCGAATTGGACGCGGCGCACGTTGGCGCCCGCGCTTAGGCGGTGCCGCTCCAGGGCCAGGTTCCGCTGGCCCTCCAGTTCCGAAATGTCGAAGCCCATCTGGATGCCGCTGGCTAATGCCACGTCATAACGGTTCCGCCAATGATAGGCGTTGACGAACCAGGCATCGTCGTGGGTGGGCGTCCAATCGAGCCGGGCCTGCACCATGGTCTGGTTCATCTGCTCGTCATTCTGGAAGATGCTGTCGGCCTTCTTCGGGGGCGCGGCGGGATCGCTGGGCTTGCTATCGGGCCAAGGGAAAGGCTGCACCGAATACTGCCCATCGCTCACGTGGGTTTCCAATACCTGACCGCTCCACTTCCACTGGTCCTGGGGCTGGTATTCCCATTTCAATCCTCCCGAAATCCCATGCTGATCGTCGTCCACCCCGGGGAATTTGTTGCGCACGGTTATCTCGCCGCCGCCGTTGATGGGGGCTTCCAGGCTGTCCCCGGAAAAGAGGGGATTGCGGTTGTAGCCGTCGTGGGTTTTGAC
>JAHFCH010000012.1:0-31792 GCA_023249635.1 Fibrobacterota bacterium | reverse complement strand
ACGCGGCCCCACAGGGTCAGGAAGAGATCGTCCTTGGCCTCCCAACCGTAACGCATATAGGGCGCCAGATAATTCTGGGTGCCGCCGGCGAGGGAGGCCTTGAACCCCTGGGCGCGTTCACCTCTGCGGGTAAAGATGCTGATGATGCCGCTGGCGGAATTGGCGCCGTAGATGACGCCGCCGGGACCCTTGATGATTTCGATGCGCTCGATGTCCTCCAAGGGCAGGTCAAGCGCATTGAAGAACACGCCGCCGATGATGGGATTGGTGATGGGAACGCCGTCCAGGATCCAGGCCTCGGTGCTGTTGAACACCTGGGCTTCTTCCCGCACGCCATAGGCGGCGAGGGTATACGAGGGCTCCATGATCCAGGCGCCCGGCGCCATCTTGAGCAAATCGATCAGGCGCGTAGCCCCCGAGCGGCGGATGTCCTCTTCGTTGATCACGTAGATTGACGTGGGCACGTCGCGCAGCTTTTGCGTGCGCTTGGAAACCGATGTCACGTCCAAATCCATGATGCGCTTGAGGGAAAGGCGGGTCATATCGAGATCCGGATCGGCGCGCAGCGGCAGGTTGCCCAGGGAAAGGGCGGCCCAGAGTAAACGCAAATAGCCCAACTTCATCCAATGACCTCGAAAGATTGTAATGGAAGGAACCCGAAAAATCCAATCGGGTTCGGGTTGGGTGGCATTGTCCGGCAACCCGCCACCCCTTAGAATGGGAGGAGTCCGGCCCCAGGGCCGCTGTAAGGGGAAATACCATGCGTCACAATACCAAAGCAATCGCCGCCGCTTTCGCCAGCCTGTTCGCGCTCTCCGCTTGCGACCTCGCTTCACTGACGAAATCGGAGAGCAAGGCCGATTCCGATGCCCAGCAACCTGCTACCGAGGGGACCGTGTTCGGCGTCTGGCGCACCAATATCCCCACCGGGCAAACGCCCCCGGCGCCTACCGATATTAAGGTCACCATGCAGGTCAATACCGACCATACCATGTTGCTGTCCCAGCGCATCGCCACCGGCCAGCCCGCCCCGGCCCCCGAGTTCGTGGAACTGAGCAAGGAATACTGGAGCTGGTCCGTCGTGGACGGCAAGATGGTGAGCAATAAGACTTCGTGCGAGTACAAGGATCCCGCCACCATGCAGCCCACCGGCGAGACCGAATGCCGCGAACCCAAATCGAAATCGGCCGACATCAACGTGAAGGGCAAGGCCTGGACCGTGGTGGACGCGAGCGGCCCGGTGATATTCCGCAAAGATTGACGGGGACGACGTAACCCGTCGGTTTCCTCTCCCGCAAAATCCATCGATACCGGCCGGCCCTCTGAAGGGGCCGGTTTTTCATTTGTGGGGCGCCCGGCTCAGCCGCGGACGAGTTGCAGGTAGAAGACCGCCACCGGGGCGGAGAAGATCAGGGCATCGAAGCGATCGAGGATGCCCCCGTGGCCGGGAATCAGTTGGGAAGAATCCTTGGTCCCGGTGTACCGTTTGAGGATCGAGATGAACAAGTCGCCCACGATGGCCGAGCCTGCCATGGCTATACCCAGCCCCAGGTTGGCGAGCAGTCCGGTATGCAGTAGCTTGGGGCCCAGCAAGGCGGTAGTCAGCAGGGTGAGCGCGGCGCCCCCGTAAGCGCCTTCCATGGTCTTACCCGAGCTGATGCTGGGGGCCAGCTTGCGCTTACCGAACTTGCGGCCGGTGAAATAGGCCCCGCTATCGGCCGCGGCGATGGCCACCTGTACCATCAACAACGGGAATATCCCGCGCCAGCCCGGGAGCGGATCCATCAGGCCGAACAGGGCGGAGGCGTAGACCCCGAAATAGCCGCAGCCGAAAATCTGGAGGTAGATCCAGGGGGCCATGACGCCGATATCCAGCTTGCGGAACCCGATCAGGGTGAAACCCAACACCGCGAGAATGGACAGGCCCCAGATCCAGGCCATGGGGGATGCGGCCATGCTGACGGAATCATCCATCAGTCCGGGGAAATGGGGGACCGCGTAGGCGAAGACCAGGGCTCCGGCGAACCAGGCCGGCGCGGGCCCGACGGGTGAGGCGGGGCCTTTGAACTTGTTCGTGACCATGCGGGCGAATTCCCAAGCGGCCAGGGCCAGCAGCATGGCGATGGCAACCCAGCGCGAAACCTGGGAGACCACCAGGCAGCCATAGATGATCACGATCATCGCGGCGGCCGAAATGAGGCGTACGGTAAGGTTGGACAAAAGGGTCAGCCTTCCAGGACTTTGCCGAAGCGGCGCTGCCGTGAATGGTACTCGTCGATGGCTTCCACCAGGCCGTCCTTGTCGAAGTCGGGCCACAGGGTGGGGGTCACGTACAGCTCGGTGTAGGCGATTTGCCAGAGCAGGTAGTTGGAAATGCGTTGGTCGCCGCCGGTGCGGATAAGCAGCTCGGGGTCCGGCACTTCGGGCTGGTACATCTGGGCGCGGAAGGACGCCTCATCGATGTCGGAGGGATTGATCTCGCCGCTCTTGACGCGTTCGGCCAGGCTACGGGCGGCATCCAGGATCTCTTCGCGCCCCCCGTAGGAGACCGCCAGGTTCAATTGCAGCCCGGTATTCTTGGAGGTGCGTTCGATGCCCCATTCCAACTCGCGCCGGGTGACTTCGGGAAGCTTGTTCAGGTTCCCGAGCGCGCACAACCGCACGTTGTTGCGCATAAGGTCTTCGATTTCCTGGCGCACCATGTCCACCAGCAGATTCATGAGCGCGTCGACTTCGGGAAGCGGGCGCTCCCAGTTCTCGGAGCTGAAGACGTATATGGTCAGGTGCTTGATGCCGAGCTCGCCGCAGGCGCGGACGATCTTCTTGGTGGCCTTGGTGCCTTCGCGGTGGCCCATCACGCGAGGCAACATGCGCTTTTTCGCCCAGCGCCCGTTGCCGTCCATGATGATTGCAATATGATTCAAAGGCTCACGCATGCGAGCCTCAGACGGTGAGGATGTCCTTTTCCTTATCCGCGATCACCTTGTCCACTTCGGCGACGAATCGGTCGGTCAGGACCTGGACTTTTTCCATCCAGCCCTTGAGCTCGTCTTCGGAATGGCCTGCTCCCGTGAGGTTCTTTTTCAGGCCTTCGTTCTCGTCGCGGCGGATGTTGCGGATGGCGACCTTGGCCTCTTCGCCGATCTTCTTGGCTTGCTTGGCCAAATCCTTGCGGCGGTCCCCGGTCAGCACCGGCATGTTCAAGCGGATATAGGTACCATCGTTGACGGGGTTGATGCCGATATCGCTGGCCTGGATGGCCTTCTCGATGGCTCCCATCAGGTTCTTTTCCCAAGGTTTGATCGCGAGGCAGCGCGGTTCCGGAACGGAAATCGCGGCGACCTGGGGAATGGGCGTCTTGGTGCCGTAGTAGTCGACGAAGACGTTGTCGAGGATGGAGGGGGATGCGAGGCCGGTGCGAATCTTGGCGAGGTCCCGGCGGATGTTATCCACCGTCTTCTGCATGCGTTCCTTGATGGAATTCTCGTCCAACATGGCTTACTCTCCGCTTGTGACCAGGGTTCCGATCTTCTCGCCCTTGGCGGCCTTCACGAGGTTGCCGGGCACGTTCATATTGAACACCAGGATGGGGATATTGTTCTCGCGGCAGAGCGCGAAAGCGGACGTATCCATGACCTTCAATTGGCGGTTGATGGCCTCGGTGAAGGTGATGGTCTCGTAGCGCACCGCGTCCTTATGCTTATTGGGATCCTTATCGTAGATCCCGTCCACATTGGTGGCCTTCATGATGATGTCGCAATTGCACTCGATGGCGCGCAAGGTGGCCGCGCTGTCGGTGGTGAAGTACGGATTGCCGGTGCCGGCAGCGAACAAGGTGATGCGACCCTTCTCGAGATGACGCACCGCGCGGCGGCGGATGTAGAATTCGGCGATGGAGGACATCTTGATGGCGCTCATTACGCGCGTATAGATGCCGAGTTTCTCCAGGGCGTCTTGCAGGGCCAGGCAGTTGATGACCGTAGCCAGCATGCCCATCTGATCCGCGGAGACGCGGTCGAAGCCGACCTTGCTGAGGGTCGCGCCGCGGATGATATTCCCGCCGCCGATGACCACGCCGACTTGGACGCCGGTCTGATAGACCTGGGCGACTTCTTCGGCGATGGAACGGATGGTTTCGGGATCGATTCCGCCTTCGGTGTCTCCGGCGAAAGCCTCCCCGCTGAGCTTGAGGAGGACTCGCTTGTAACGGAGTGCTGACATAAGACTATTGACCCAATTGCAGCCGGTGGAAGCCGAGAACCTTGATGGATTCCAGCCCTTGCGACTTGGCCGAGGCGGCCAGCAACTTGTCAATCGTCAGCTTACTGTCTTTGACGTACACCTGATTCACGAGGCAATTCTCTTTGTAGTACTTCTGGATCTTGCCTTCGACGATCTTCTCCACGATATCGCCGGTCTTGCCCTCTTTCAAGGTCAGTTCACGGCCGATCTCGCGTTCTTTTTCGATGACGGAAGCGGGCACGTCCTTCGCCTCGATGGCGATGGGCATGCTGGCGGCAACCTGCATGGCGAGGTCCTTGGCCAAGCCCGACAAAGCGGACTTGTCCGAAACCTGGCCCTGGTAGCCGAGCTTCACGATGACGCCGATTTTCCCGTTACCATGGGAGTAGGTCTCGGCCACTTCGTTGGCGCCGACCTTCTCGACGGTAAAGCGGCGGATGCTGATCAACTCGCCGATTTTGGCGATGACGGCGGTATTCACTTCACCGACGGTGCTGCCGTCGAGAGCCTGGCCCTTGAGGGCTTCCGGGTCCAACGGCTTCTTGTCCAGGATGACCTTGGCGACTTTGGCGGTGAAGCCGTTGAAATCGTCGGAGGCGGACACGAAGTCGGTTTCGCAATTGATTTCGACGGCGCAAACGGCGTCGGAACCGGAGGCGAGGATGACCTTGCCTTCCTTGGTTTCCTTGCCGATACGTTTGGCGGCCACGGCGGCGCCCTGCTTACGCAGGAACTCAATCGCCTTTTCCATGTCCCCGGCCGTTTCGGTCAGGGCCTTTTTGCACTGCAGGATGCCAAGTCCGGTTTTCTCCCGGAGATCGGCAACCATCTGAGCGGTGATATCCGCCATGCTACGGGGCCCCTTCCAACACTTCGGCGAGGGCGGGAGCTTCGGCGGCCTTCTGCTCTTCGACTGCCGCGCCACCGATGGCGCCGATGGCGTCGGAAAAGACGCGGGTCAACAGGCCGACGGACTTGATGGCGTCGTCGTTACCCGGAATCGGGAAGGCGACCTTGTCCGGATCGGAGTTGGTGTCGACAATGGCGAAGACCGGGATCTTGAGGCGGTTGGCCTCGTGCACGGCGATCTCTTCATGCTCGGAATCGACCACGAACAGCGCGCCCGGCAGGGTCTTCATGTTGCGGATACCCGAGAAGATGCCTTCCAGCTTGGCGCGCTCCTTATTGATGGAGAGCACTTCCTTCTTGGTGATTTCCTTGAAGAGGCCGTCGGTTTCCATCTTCTCGATCTCTTCGAGGCGCTTGATGGATTTCTTGACGGTGGAAAAGTTGGTGAGCATGCCGCCGAGCCAGCGCTCGGTCACGTAGAACTGGCCGCAACGAACGGCTTCTTCCTTCATGCAGTCCTTGATGGTCTTCTTCGTGCCGACGAAGAGGACGGACTTGCCGGATTGCCGGATACGCTTGACGGCCTCGATCGCCTTGGTCAGGCATTCCTGGGTCTTGGACAAATCGATGACGTAGATCCCGTTCTTCTCGGTCAAGATGAACTTCTTCATCTTGGGGTTCCAGCGCTTGGTCAAGTGGCCGAAATGGACACCCGCCTCCAACATTTCTTTGACTTCGGGTACAGACATTCTCTTCCTTCTCTCTATCTCTATTAGCGTTTGGAGAACTGGAAGCTACGGCGGGCTCCAGACTTTCCGTACTTCTTACGTTCCACGGCGCGCGAGTCGCGCGTCATCAGGCCATGCTCGCGCATGGCGGCGCGGTATTCAGGCTTAAAGGCCACGAGGGCGCGGGCGATGCCCAGGCGCACGGCTCCGGCCGTTCCATTCACGCCTCCGCCGCGGGAGGTCACGGTGACGTCCCACTGCTTGTTGACATTGAGGATGGTGAGGGGCTGCTCAACGATCATCTCGCGGATGGCGTTGGCGAAGAATTCGGTGAAGGTGCGATCGTTGATCGTGCGCTTGCCGGTGCCGGGCTTGATGATGACTTGCGCGATGGCGGTCTTGCGTCGGCCGGTGGCCCGGTAGGTATCCTGGGTAGTAATGGTATCCTCCTGTTATTTCTTCTTGGCGGCCACGGCGCCGGACTTGATCGTCAGCACCTCGGGCTTTTGGGCCGCGTGGGGGTGGCTATCGCCACCGTAAACGTGAAGCTTGCGGCCCATGTGGTCGCCCAGAATGGTCTTGGGGAGCATGGCCTTGATGGCGTAACGCACAGGATAACCCGGGCGCACGGCCTGGGCTTGGGCGACGGAAAGTTCGCGCCAGCCGCCCGGATGCGTGGAGTGATTGAAGTAGCGCATGGTCTCGCGCTTGTTGCCGGTCAATGCGACCTTATCGGCGTTGATGACGATGACAAAGTCGCCCATGTCTTCGTTCGGGGCCCAGGAGGGCTTATGCTTGCCCATGAGGACGGAGGCGGCTTGGGTGGCCAGACGGCCGAGCACGACGTCGTTGGCGTCGATGATAAACCATTTGCGCTTAATGGTCGTCGGATTCACCGTTACGGTTTTCATTGCATCCCTATTAACTAAAAAATATTGGAGGTGAAAAGTTAATCATCCACCCCGATCCGGTCAAGCGGAAGAGCCCATAATTATAGCCAAAACGGGGGTTTAGCGCTCTACAATTGCTGTTTATGGAGCCTTCCCGGATAGGTCGAATCGGCATGGATCGGGGGAATTCGCGCGATATGCGGACCGTGCGACCACGCTCCTAGCTATAATTGGGGTTCCGGAAGCGGATGCTTCCGGCCGACGCGGCATTCTGGGCCGCGGGCGGGGGGAGTTTGCCGGGAGGGGCATGAAGCAGCAAGGGGCCTGGAATTCAGAAGCATTGGGGGTGAAACCCGCGTTGCTTGAGCTGTTCGAGCATTTGCCCGACGTTTTCCTGTTCGCCAAGGATTTGGACGGCCGATTCACCATGGTCAACCGCATCTTCACCGAGAAATGCGGCAAAAAGAAAGCCGATGAATTGCTGGGCCTCACCGATTTGGACGTCTTTCCGCGGCATCTCGCCGAGAAGTACATGCGGGACGACAAGCAGGTGATGAAATCGGGGGAGCCCCTGGTCAACGTCATCGAGCTGGTAATCCACACCGGCAAGGCCACGGACTGGTACTCCACCACCAAGGTGCCGGTGCGCACCGAAGGCGGCCGGGTCATCGGCCTGGCGGGCATTACCCGCGACATCAAGAAAATGGAATCGGGCTCTAGGCATTTCACGGAAATGGGCGAGGTCTTCGATTACGTGATGGAGCATTACCCCGAATCCATCGATATGGCCAAGCTCGCATCCATCGTATGCTTATCCATCAGCCAATTCGAGCGGCGTTTCAAATCCCTGTTCAAGATTTCCCCGCTCAAGTACATCACCATGGTGCGCATCCACGCCGCCTGCCAGTCCCTGGCCGAAGGCAGCGAACGCATCTCCGATATCGCCCTCAACAACGGCTTCTACGACTTGTCGCATTTCAATCGGCAATTCAAGGCGCAGATGGCGATGTCGCCGAGCGCGTATCGTAAGAAGTATGCAGGCGTGAAAGGGCCGCCGCTCCCGTGGCTGGCCTCGCCGGGCGAACGGCTGGGCAAGCCTCAGGGAACCTGAGCCCAGCGCCGGCTTCACGCGGGTATAAGTCCGGGCGTCAGGCGCCGTGCGCGGCTTGTACGAAGTCTTTCACCAAGCCTTCGTCCTTGCTCGACTCGAACAGGTTCCCGACCACGATGGCATGGGCTCCGGCTTCGACGCGCTCGCGGGCCTGCTCCGGGGTGCGGATGCCTCCGCCCACGATCACCTTGAGATCCACCGAAGCGCGCACTGCGGCCACCACCTTGGGCGGCACCGCGTTCATGGCGCCGCTACCGGCTTCCAGGTAGACCCAACGCTGTCCCATCAGTTCGGCGGCCATGGCATGCGCCGCGGCGATGGCGGGCTTGTCCGAAGGGATGGGCCGCGTATTGGAAATGTATTCCACCGCGGTGGTGCGCCCGCTCTCGATGAGCATGTAGGCGGTGGGGATGGCTTCCATCTTGAGACCGCGTACCAGTACGGCGCCGCGCACCTGTTCGTCGATCAGGAATTGCGGATTACGGCCGCTGATAAGGCTGGTGAAGAGGATGGCGTCCAGCCCGGGCGAGATATGCGAACAACCGCCGGGGAAGAGGACCACGGGAATGTTGGTCTCCTTTTTGAGGGCCTGCGCGATGGGGGTGAAGGCGGGATTGCCTATGAAGGAACCGCCCAGCAGGATGGCGTCGACGCCGGCGCGGGCGGACTTGAGCCCGCACTCGATGATCTCGGCGGCGGAACCCGAGTCCGGATCCAGCAAGGTGAAGAACAGGCTCCGGACCTTTTCGAGGTTCTGGACCAGGCGGTTTTCGATGGGTCCGGGCAGCATCATCCCCCCAGGGCTTGCTTAAGGTATTTCTCGGCTTCGGCCAGCACCAGCGGTTCCTTGTCCAGCGACTTGGAACCCGCCTGGGCGCGGTCAGGCTTTCCGCCGCCGCGCGCATCGGCCACCGGGCCGATGGCTTTGATGAGATCGCCGGCCTTCACTTTGGCCTGGGCTTCTTTGCCCGAGACCGCATAGATGGAAAGCGAATCCCCGGAGGTTTGGGTCAACACGGCTACGCCGTTGCGTAGATGGCCCGCGAGGCCTTCCAGCAGCATCGGAACGCTCTCCTTGGGGAAAGCCTTCTCTTCCAACTTGTAAACGATTATCGTGGCACCGTTCATGAGGCGGCCCTTTTCGGCCACCAGGGTCGTGGCCTGCAGACGGGCCTGGGCCTGGCGCAGCTCCTGGACTTCCTTTTCCAGCGCCTTGATGCGCGCGGTGGCCTCGGCGGCCTTTTCGCTTTCCTGGCCGGCCTTGGCCTTGAGCACCTTGGCGACTTCGCCCAGGGCGTTCTGGTTGCGCTGGGCGGCTTCCAGCGCTCCGAGCCCGGTAACCGCTTCGATACGGCGGACGCCGGCGGCGATGGAGCTTTCGGAAATGATTTTCAGAATGCCGATATCGCCCGTGGCGGTGGCGTGGGTGCCGCCGCACAATTCCATGCTCACGTCGCCCATGGTGATCACGCGGACCTTATCGCCGTACTTTTCGCCGAACAGGGCCATGGCTCCCATCTTCTTGGCGTCCTCGATGCCGTGCACGGCATGGGTGATCTTGTGGTTCTCTTCGATGCGGAGATTCACTTCGTACTCGACCTGGCGGATCTCTTCGGCGGTGAGCCCCTGGAAATGGGTGAAGTCGAAGCGCAGGGAATCCGGAGCCACCCGCGAACCCTGCTGTTGCACGTGTTCACCCAATACCTTGCGGAGAGCGGAGTGGAGCAGGTGGGTGGCGCTATGGTTGCGGACGGTGCGGAAGCGGCCCAACTGATCCACCTGGGCGGTCAAGGACTTCATGGTATCGGCGCTCAGGATGCCGCCGAGCAGATCGCATTTATGCACCACCATGTCGAACACCTTTACGGTGTCCAGGACGCGCAATTCCACGCACGGCGTGCCGGCCGGTCCGGGCTTGCCGGTCAGGGTTCCGGTGTCGCCCACCTGGCCTCCCGCCTCGGCGTAGAACGGGGTCTTGTCCAACACCACCATCACCTGATCGCCATGCTCCCGGAAGCGGCGCGCGGCGACTTCGGCATGCAAGGTGGCGTAGCCGAGGAACTCGCTATCCAGGGTAGGGGTGAGCAGGGTCCAGCCTTCATCACTGGCGAAGCTGCCGTCGAACTTGGCGGCGCCGCGGGCGCGCTCCCGCTGCTCTTCCATATGCTTCGCGTACCCGGCCTCATCAATGGTCAGGCCCTGCTCTTCGGCGAGCACGCGGGTAAGGTCGGTGGGAAAGCCGTAGGTATCGTACAAGGTGAAGACTTCGGCCCCTCCGATGACGGTCTGGGTTTTGCCCTTCACTTCGGCGGCGATCTTGGCGAAGCGATCGAGGCCTTGATCCAAGGTGCGCATGAAGCGTTCCTCTTCGGCGCGGATCACCTGCTCGATATAGGCTTTGCGCTGACCCAGCTCGGGGAAGGCTTCACCCATGGTCTCGGCCAGGGTGGCCACCAGCTTGCATAGGAAAGGCTCGCGTTGGCCCATGTTGCGGGCGAAGCGGCTGCCCCGGCGCAGGATGCGGCGGAGTACGTAGCCGCGGCCTTCGTTGCCGGGGGTGGCGCCGTCCGCGATGGCGAAGGACAGGGCGCGCACGTGATCGGCCATGACCCGGTGCGGAGTGCCTTCCGGCCCTTTGGAATAAGGGACTCCGGACAGTTTCGCGATCTGGGAGATGATGGGCTGGAACACGTCGGTCTCGTAATTGGAGCCCGAGCCCTGGATCACGGAGACCACGCGCTCGAAGCCCATGCCCGTATCCACGTTCTGATTCTTGAGCGGCTTGAGATCGCCGTTTTGCATGCGTTCGCTTTGCATGAAAACGTTGTTCCACAGCTCGATGTAGCGGGCGTTGGGCCCGTTCACGCCCAGGATGGGATCTTTGTAAGTGGCCTCGCGGGTGGCCGGGTCGCCCATATCGAAATGGATTTCCGTGCAGGGCCCGCAGGGTCCTACGTCGCCCATCTCCCAGAAGTTGGACTTGGCTCCGAAACGCATGATGCGATCGTGGGGGATGTCGGTTTCCGTCTGCCAGATCTTCTCGGACTCGTCGTCATCCTGGTAGACGGTGGCGAAAAGGCGGTCCTTGGGCAGCTTCCAGACCTCGGTCAAAAGCTCCCAGGACCACTTGATGGCATCCTTCTTGTAGTAATCGCCGAAGGACCAATTGCCGAGCATTTCGAAGAAGGTATGGTGGTAGGTATCGCGGCCCACTTCATCCAAATCGTTGTGCTTGCCCGATACGCGGATGCATTTCTGGGAATTCGCGACGCGTTTCCAGCCCTCGCGGTTGTCGCCCAGCAGCGCCGACTTGAACTGGTTCATGCCGGCGTTGGTGAAGAGCAGGGTGGGATCGTCGTGGGGAACCACCGGGGCGGAAGGGACGAATACATGTCCCTTGGATGCGAAGAAGTCGATGAATCCTTGTCGGACCTGTTTACCGGTAAGGAAGGGGATGCCGAAGCCCGCTTGCGGGGCCGAATGTGCGTTCATGATCGATTAACCTGTATTTCCCTAGAAACCCAAAATACCGTGGACCGGCGCGCGCGTCGGCACGGACGAAGGAAGAGGCGTCGCGGACGCGACCCCCCAATCAGGGTGAATTTAGTTAAAAAACGGGCTTGGAAACCCTTGGGGACGGTCCCCTGCGGGGCCATGCGTTCCAGTGCTTGCAGTTCCGTAAGCCTTTGTGGTTGAACTCGTTGGGCAGGCTGTACAATTCGTTGTAAGAGGCGGTTGTGTTGTCCCGGAAGCGAATACGCGGTCCAGGACGGGTTGGCCGCGTTTCACGATCGGCGAAGTATGCGAAGTTCGGAAGCCAAGGGCATGACCCTTATGGAAATCCTGGTCGCCATGGTGGTCACCACCATCGTGTGCACCATCGCTTTCGCCTTCTATCGCAACTTCATGGGCAGCCTCGAGCGCCAAAAGCAGGTGACGACGTTGCAGGAAAGCATCCGCAACGCGGTGGACTGCATCAACCGCTACCTGGTGGCGGGCGGCGTTGCCGGCGATTCCCTCTTCTTCGATCCGCACCACATCCTCGCCATCCCCCTCATCAACGGCGGGCATAGGGTCTTCGAAGTCACTCCCGACTCCACTTCCCTTTCCGTATACGGCAATTATTCGGGCAGCGCCGGGACGCTTTCCCAGCCGATCGTCGACAAGGCGCAGCGCTGGCTCAAGACGGACCACGCCAACCTCTTCAAGGCGGGCGGCTTCGCCTACATCTACGCGGGCAGCGCGCAGGAAGTGACCCGCATACTCAGCATCAATGATTCCACGCTGACCATGGGGAGCGACTTTTTCGCTTTTTACCCCAAGGGCACCCTCATCCTGCCGCTGGAGCGGGTACGCATCTTCCGGGGCCCAAACCAGAGCCTGAAGGTTTCCCGCGAGGCGCCGGACGGCGGCGGGGCCTTTATCCGCGACTTCGTACCGTCGGCCCATCCGGGAGATTCCCTGGAATTCAAGGTGAAGGCCATCGACCGGCAGGCCGGACAATTGGCATACTCTTTGACGTTCGCGGCGAAGACGTCGCGCTCGAAGATCACTTTGGCCCGACGCTCCGATCAGACGGTGTTCGTGCGCGGATTTTGAACGAGAGGCTAACGGAAATGCATGCACTGAATCGCGAAATGAATTCCCAGCGCGGCGCAACCCTTGCCGTCGTACTCGGTCTCGGCATCGTGCTGGCCCTGACGCTGTTCCTGGTGGTGGGCCGCGCCGGCAAGAACCGCGTAGACACGGTCAAGAACATGAAGTCGACCCAGGAATTCTATCTCGCCGACGCAGGCTTCAATTACCTGAAGACCCGCGTGACCGATCTCAATCGGCAGGGGGGAGCCAAGCTGGTGCGGGCCTTTCTGGCCGGCGAAGCGGGCGCGGGATGGAAGCGCATCGGGTTCGGCGCCGAGGATATGGGAAGCTTCCGCCTCACCAATTACAAGGTTGTCGATCAACCGCTTTCCGTCGAGCTGAACGTACAGGGCGTGAAGGATCCCGCCAAGGCCAGACCCCGCTACGAATCGGTCTCGGGCGTTTTGCGCGTTCCCAGCTTGGCCAAGTACGCCCGCTACGTCGAAGGCAACAGTACCCTGATCTATACCGGCGGAACCACCGTGGACGGGGAAATCCTGGTGGCCGGGGATATCCAACTCACCAGCCCCACCGTGGCCTTCACGCGCCTGGTATCCATGGGCGGTACCTTGCAGAACCGGCCGTCGGGGCGCTACGATTTCGGCTTCCGAGAGAACCAGGTGGACATCCCCACCCTGAACCACGTGCATGTGAACTCCTGGGACAATTACATGTACGACGGAAGCCAATATTCCGGCACCTTCCAATACTTGGCCCGCAACGGCGGTATCGAAATGATGGGGGATGATGCCGATCCCAAGAACCCTTCCTGGTCGGGACGCAACACCAGCGGCAATTGCCATTCCACGGGCCCTTGCGACACCCTGTTCGCCGGCTGCTACGACACCTTGAGCATGACCCGCAGGAGCCCGGTGGTGGTTCTCGGATCGGCGGTCAACATCGACCTTTCCAAGATTACCCTCACGGGTACCACCATTTCCGTGAAGGTTTGCCCGGTCATCTACGATGCCGGCGGGGACGGTAAGGATTACATCAGTTACGGGACGCCCGACCGCACCTATACCCGGCAACTGTCGACCTTCAAGGAGAATGCGGTCCTTTATTTTCCAGGGGACGTCTATGTCGAAGGCAAGCTGAAGGGAATCCCCCTCACTATCGTATCTGGCGATGACATTTTCCTGCACGGGAGCTGGGTCGGGCCGGAAAAGACCGAGGTGGACGCCAACAACCTGCCCGTCACCTTGGGGCTCGTGGCCCAGGACCGAGTGTATATCCATGAAAGCAGTTCGCGCGAATTCACCCTGCGCGCGGCCATCCTAGCCGAGAATGACGAGATCATCTACAACGATGGCCTGGGGGTCCCGGATTGGAAATACGGGTACGTTTGCAAGCGCGAGATCTTCGATCCCGCCAACGTGCCCGCCGCCGGGAGCAACCCGGTCCTTTCCGATTACATGAACGACAATTTCATCTGGGACGACAACCGCGTGGCCCAATCCGGCTTCGGCCGCGAGCCCGAAGAGGAATGCCGCACGGACGGGACCTGCCCCAATGCCGTGCTCGACGAATACGGCTTCGCGGTGTTGGCCTTCCCGCGCACCAAAGGCGCCCGTTGGAAGCTCACCTTCGAGGGATCCCTGATCACCCGTAACGCCGGCTCCAAGGGGCCCAAGGACAATTGCGGATTGGGTTGGGATTGCAACAGCGAACCGGATCGCGTGACTTGGACTTACGACGACAATCTGGGCGTGGCCTATCCACCCAAATTCCCGGCCCCGGTAGTGGATGATCGCAATCCCTCCCAGATAGTCGGGTACAAGCGGAGAAGCTTCTGATGTCGATGCGCAGGCGTTTCCAATCCTCCTGGGCCTTTCCCCCCGGCCTGCCGGAATCCGGCGTGGGCATTTTGGAAACCTTGGCGGGCCTGCTGGTGTTCGTGCTGCTGGCCATCGTCGGTACCCGCGCCTACCAGGGTGTGGTCCATAACCAGAAGGAAGCGGCCCAGGTCAAGGCCCTGACCGATGCCGTGACGACCACGGCCGAGGCGCTCAGCGCCCTGACGGTGAAGGTGCTTACCGAACCCGGATCGAAATACCTTTCCTGGAGCGTTCCCGCTCCCGTCGCATCCGGGGAATACGATTTCCGCTACCGCACCGTTCCGCGTCCCGCGGTGGGAGGGACGCAGGATACCTCGGTGGTAGGCCTGGAAGTCCAGGTTTCGGCCGCCGGATCACCGGGCGGTTTTTCCGCGGTGCGCGAATTCGCCACCCTCATCTCGCCGCACCTCAATTCGCGCGATCGCCTGGGGCAGGTTTCCACCAAGGCCGAACGGGATGCCGAGGAATCGTTCTACAACGGTCTGCAGGCCCGCATCCACAACGTGGAAGGCGCGGCCAAGGACATCAACCAGGTACGCCTGAATTCCTTCAGCTGCTACGATAAGGGCCAATGCTGCGGATTCATGGAAGCCTATTTCATGAAGCCGGACATGAAGCCCGTGGAAGGCCTGGACGAGAAATGCTATTACCGCTGCGCCATGCAGGGGGACGTGAAAATCAAGGAGTGGAACGCCGCCTGCGGTACCGATTTCTGCAAGCTGGCGCCGTGGCGCACCAAAGAGGATTGCTGCGCCGCCATCGCTGCCGGCACCTGCAAGCCCGGCACCATCTGCGCCAACGTTTGCGTGGACTGCGTGGGCGAGGACGGGTCCACCTGTAAATCGGACGTGAAGTGCGACGACGGGTGGTTCAACGATTTCTTCGACTGCTCCAAGGGGACGCTTTGCAACGGCGATGCGCTTCCCGACGTGGTTCCCGAATGGGGCAACGTGAAGGCGATGTGCAAGACCTCGAAATGCGCCGCCATCGCCCCCAGCTGCGAAAGCATGGCCTTTTCCTGCTGCAACGGGTATTGGCAACGCATCGCGGCCGGACTTGAACCTTGGGCCGGATCGGCGATCTGCGCCAAGCTCGTGACCCAGGACCAATGCTGCAATACCCAGATCGGCGCGGGCTATTACAACTTCACCTGCGGCAGCGATGGCCGGATCATGAAGGCCCAGTACTACAACAAGAGCATCAATTTCTGCGGGGCCCCTCCCGGTACCGATTGGGATAAATACTGCCTGCTCAACAAAGGCTGTGCTTCGACCTTCAGCCCCCCCTGGGCCTCGGGAGGCTGCGGCAGCTGGGCGGGCATGCCCAATGATCCCTGGATCGATCCGGACGTGAATTCCGGCGGCACCCACGGGTTCCCGCAGTCGATGACCTCGAGCGACGGCACCACCACGACCGGGGGCGAGACGACGAGCAAAGCAGGGAAGGACAGGACCGCGACGGATCGCGACGGTGTAGTCAAGGATTCGAAGGGCGGCAGGGAATGAGGAAACCAGGAATACCCGCGCAATCGGGATTCGGTTTGTTGGAAACCATTACAGGATTGGTCGTTTTCGCGTTGGTGGCCGTGGTGGGGCTGCGGGCCTACCATGGCGTGGTCGCCAACCAGAAGGAAGCCGCCCAGGTCAAGGCGTTGACCGACGCGGTCACCGTAACGGCCGAGCGCTTGAGCACCATGACGGTCGCGGCGCTTACCACGCCCGGCTCCGCGTATCTGCAATGGAGCGCTCCCCAGGTTTTGGGATCGGCGGAATACGCCTTCCGCTACCGCACTTTCGCCAGTCCCAGCATAGGCGGGGGACCGGATACCTCGGTGGTGGGGCTGGAAGTGGAAATCGGCCTGGCCGCGCAGACCCGGTTCGAAACCGCGCGGCAATTCGCCACCCTCATCGCCCCCCATCTCAGCTCGCGCGATGCCCTGGGCGCGGTTTCCACGCGCGGGGAACGCGACGCCGAGGCCTCGTTCTACAGCGGGCTCCAGGCGCGCATCAAAGACAACAACGGCTTGGCCGTGAACGCCAACCAGATCCGTCTCAACTCCTTCAACTGCTACGACAAAGGCCAGTGCTGCGATTTCATGCGCAAGTACTTCGCCGATCCCACCCTCAATCCCGATGACGGCATGAACCAGAAATGCCTGTACCGTTGCGCCCTGGGCGGCGGCGTGCCCATGGAAGATTGGAAGCATGCCTGCTCGGTGGACTTCTGCGATGTAGCGCCCTGGAAGACCAAGTCCCAATGCTGCGCGGCCATCGCGGCGGGCGAATGCAAACCCGGAAGCGTCTGCGCCCAGGTATGCGTTGAATGCGTGGGCGAGGACGGCAGCCATTGCGCGCCCCCCGCCTGCAAGGATCATTATTTCAACGACTTCTTCAATTGCGCCACCGGAACCATGTGCAACGGCCAGCCCATCCCTGATGGCGATTTCCCCGGTTGGGGAAACGTGAAGGACTTGTGCAAGCAAGAGGTTTGCGCCACCATGCATACCGATTGCGGCTACCGCCTGTGGTCCTGCTGCCTGGACTATTGGGGCCCGGTCAATCGCGGCGAAACCCCCGATCCCCGCATGGAAGTCTGCGCGACCATCAGCACGCGCGAGCAATGCTGCAATTACAATCTGCAAGTGCGCGATTGGGACATCAAATGCTCCAACGACGGCAAGGTCTCCTACGCCATCTACGAGAAGAACGGCAAATCCTACTGCGGCTGGGGTCCAGGTTGGGATAGGACCTGCGCCTTCGCGAAAGGTTGTTCGGGCACGTATACCCCTCTCCCCAAGAATTCAACCGAAGGCGGCGGCGGCGATGCCTGTGTCGCCTGGACCGGACGGGACCTGGGCGATCCTTGGGCCGATCCGAATCCGCCCCAACCCCAGCCCCAACCGCAGAACCCGCCCAAAGCGGACGCGGATAAACCCGCGGAACCGGATAAAGCGAAGACCAAGACGGACAATATCCCCGTCATCCGCATCCCGAGCACCCGCGGCGGAAGCGACTGGAGCAACTCGGGAGGCCGGGAATGAACCGTATTCGCGCTGCGCAATCCGGATTCGGTTTGTTGGAAACCATTACCGGCTTGCTGGTTTTCGTGCTGCTGGCCATCGTGGGTACGCGCGCCTATCACGGGGTGGTGCAGAATCAGAAAGAGGCTTCCCAGGTAAAAGCCCTCACCGACGCGGTCACGACCACGGCCGACCGGCTGAGCGCGATGACGGTCAAGGCCCTGACGGAACCCGGTTCCGCATACCTCAATTGGAGCAAGGCCGCCGAATTGGGCAATGGCGAATACCGTTACCGCTACCGCACCTTCCCCAATCCCACCATCTCAGCGGCACCGGATACCGCCGTGGTCGGCCTGGAAGTGGAAATCGCTCCCGCCGGCGCGGGCGCCTTCTCGGCCTTGCGCGAGTTTGCCACCTTGATATCCCCCCATCTCAATTCCCGCGACCGGCTTGGGCAGGTCTCCACCAAAGCGGAAAGGGACGGCGAAGCCTCGTTCTACGCAGGCCTCAAGTACCGCATCCATAACGTCGCGGTCGCGGCCAAAGGCGAGAACCAGGATCGCCTCAACTCCTTCAGCTGCTACGACAAGGGGCAATGTTGCGCTTTCATGGAAAAGTATTTCCTCAATCCGCACCTCAAGACCGCGGACGGGTTGGAGGAGAAATGCCATTATCGCTGCGCCGCGGGCGGCGACGTATCCGTGCCGGAGTGGAACGCCGCATGCCACACCGATTTCTGCTCCCTGGCCCCTTGGAAGACCAGCGCCGATTGCTGCGCCGCCATCGCCGCCGGGGAGTGTAAGACGGGTAGCGTGTGCGCCAACATCTGCATCGACTGCGTGCACGAGGATGGCTCGGGTTGCGGAAAGGCCAAGTGCAACGACGGCCGCTTCAACGACTTCTTCAACTGCGCCGCCATGACCTTATGCGACGGTTCGCCCATCCCGGCCACCGTCCCCGGTTGGGGCGACGTGGCCTCGCTTTGCAAGCTGGACGCCTGCAAGAAACTCGCCAACGATTGCGCGGTGCGCGACCCGGTCTGCTGCGACGATTATTGGGGCAAACTGGCGCTGGGCGAAACCCCGGACCCCCAGGTGATGATCTGCGCCAAAATCTCCAAGCAGTCGGATTGCTGCGACAACAACCGCACCAATCTCTATTGGGAGTTCGCCTGCACCGCGGACGGGAAGATCAAACAGTTCCGCTACATCAACAAACCGGAATGGTATTGCGGCAGCCCCAACGGATCGTGGGATAGCTGGTGCGCCCAGAAAAAGGGATGCGCGACCATCATCCAACCTGCCGGGGGTGATGGGTCTTGCGGCGCTTGGCCCGGAGCGCCCATCGTCGATGCGTTCAATGATCCCTTCCCGGGCTCTCCCGGAACGCACTTTACCATGGTTGAGGGCGGCGCAGCCGTTCCAGCGCCCGACGCCGGACCCGGTGTCCCCATCATCGGAAAGGGCAAGGATACCCCCCGTGTCCCGTCGGATCGCGACGGCACGGTCAAGGGTTCCGAGGGCGGCCACGAATAGTTCTGGCGGCTAGTCCCCGTTCCCGGGGTTCAGCTTGACAGGATGGTCCCAGGCTTCGGGCCATCCCCTTCCGTACAAATGACGCTCAACCGATCCCGCCGGATACGGCTCCGGCCGGCGCGCGTGCCATTCCCGATCATTCGGCACCATGCCCGCGTCCACGGGCCAAGGCCGCACCGCATCCTCGCCCAATAGGGAGCGTAGCCTGGACGTGTCCATGCCGACATTCCCGGCCCGGGGCGGCAGGGGCCCGGCGGCGGCGCGCAGGCAGCCCATCAACAGTTCCGGGGGATAATTCCCCAGGCGGTTCAGGATCTGGGCGATATTGTACAGGCTCAAGGGAAGCGGCCCGCCGACGTGCCAGATGCCCCGTTCGGCATTGCCGCAGAATGCCGCGATCACGCGGCTCATGTCCTGCACGTAGAGGTTGCTGCGCACTTCGTCGAAGTATAAGGTCGCCGGCTTGCCTTTGCGGAAGCGCGATTCGATCCAATCCACCGCGCCCGCGTGGCCGTTCAGGGAAGGGCCCATGGGAAGGGCGATGCGGAGGATGGCCGCCTGGGGATACTCCGCCATGATCAAGTCTTCGGCTTCGACCATCAGCTTGCCATATACCGTGACGGGCGAAACCGGATCGGATTCACGATAGCCGCCGGAGACCGTTTCCCCATCGCGTTGGTAGGGGATGCCATCGAAAACCAGATCGGTGGAAAGCCGGATAAGCCGGGCTCCGCGTCGCTTTGCTTCCAGCATGGCTACGGCTCCGATTCCGACATTCAAACGTCGACCCAAGGCCGGATCCAATTCACAGGGTTTGAGCGCACACCAGCCGGATGCATCCACCACCGTCCTGAAGCTATGGCGGTCGAAAAGGGCCGCGACTTCTTCGGGCTTCTCCGGATCGGCCCAAACCAGCCCTGGACCGAACGAGTCGCCCGGGGCGGCCAGTTCGGCCGACTGGGGGGGCGCCAGGCCGAATGTCTGGCCGGGGTAAAGCTCCCTCAGGTAGAAGAATGCGTTGAATCCAGGCACTCCGGGCAGCCCGAGGACCAAAATGGGGGTCGCGGCATTATATTCACTATTGCGGAGGCCGGGGGGCGGCTGAACCATGGGTAGAAAACGTACTCCACACCGGTCTATTGGTCTAAGGGCAAAACCTAAAAATGCCTCAAAAATTCAAGTTGCACCCCCATTCATCGGAATACGATAATGGGATCGACGAAGAACTCCATCCATTTTGTGCCAAACTCAGGGAGAATCGGATTGCCGACGCAGGTAAGGCGCGCGTATTCGGTCCCACAGGCTGCTTTCGAGCGCGATTATTTCCTGGAATCCCTAGGGGTTGAGGGTGGCGATGGGTATTTTTCCGCGGGAACGAGACTGGAGAGCAAGCTGACTGCCACCCTGCGCGATATCATACTCCAGGTCAAGGAAAACGCCGACATCGTGCAGGTCATCGGACAATACGTTCCCCTGAAAAAAGCCGGCTCCCGCTACCTGGGCCTCTGCCCCTTCCACCATGACCGCAGCCCAAGCATGAACGTGACGCCCCAGATGGGCATCTACAAATGCTTCGCTTGCGGCGCCGGCGGCGACGTACTCAAGTTCGTGCAGGAATATGAAAAGCTGGAATTCCTGGACGCGCTCAAAATCGTCGCCTCGCGCGCGGGGGTGACCATCCCCGAGCATATCGCCTTCTCCAAGGACGAAGCCGACAAAGGCAAGTCGAGCCAGGCGCTCGCAGCCAACCAGGTCGCCTGCCAATTGTACCAGGAAGAGTTGGCGGCGAATCCCGAAGTCCTTAAATACCTGGCCGATCGCGGCGTCAGCGAAGAGACCCGCAAGCATTTCCAGCTGGGCTACTCGCCGGCCACCCCCGAGAAACTCCTGAAGCGCGCCGCCGCCAAGGGCCTGCCCAACCAGGCCTTCATCGATGCAGGAATTCTAGGGCAGACCGAGGGCGGCCGCGTATACGATCGTTTCGGCGGGCGACTGATTTTCCCCATCTGGAACATGAGCGGGCATGTCATCGGTTTCGGCGGTCGCATCCTGGCCTCGGCAAACGCCCCGAAGGACGTGCACGCGGCGGCAAAGCCGCCGTCACCGAAATACGTGAACTCCCCCGAATCCCCCTTCTACCACAAGAGCAAGGTGCTGTACGGCCTGAACTTCGCCCGCAACCATATGGATAAGGTGGGCGAGGTGGTCTTGGTGGAAGGCTATATGGATTTGCTGACCCTGTGGCAGGCGGGCATCCGCAATGCCGTGGCCGTGTCCGGCACCGCCCTCACCAAAGAGCATGTGCAAATCCTGTCCCGCTTCTGCCGCAAGGCCTATATGTTCCTGGACGGCGATGAACCGGGCCGCAAGGCGGTGCGCCGCAGCCTGGAGCCCCTGCTGGCGCAGGGCGTGGAAGTGAAGATTCCCGTATTGCCCTCTCCCGAGGACCCCGACAGCTTTACGCAAAAGTTCGGCGGGGAAAAGGTGAAAGGGCTTTTCGCGGCCAGCGAGGATATCGTCGCCTTCCTGCTGCGGTCAGCCGCCAAGCCCCTGGACGCCATGAGCCCGGAGGAGAAGGACGGTCTGTTGAAGGAATGCCTGGCGCTGCTGCAGACCATGCCTTCGCCCATCGTGCGCGACCAGTACCTCGACGAATTGCGCAAGAAGCTCGGCCTCAAGTCCATCCAAGTCCAGGTGCCCCGCCCCGCGCGGCCGACGGTGCAAGGCATTCCCCTGACCTCGGCTGCCGACGGCGGCGCGGGCGCGGCGGATCTCGTGGCGGTATTCTCGGGAGCCATCCCCGGCGGTCGCCCCCGCGATGAGGCTTTGGCCGAATGGCAATTGCTGCAGGTGCTGATCTCTTCGCCGGCCCTCGCCCTGACCGCACTCGACTCGGTGAAGGTCGAATGGCTGCAAGTCGAAATGGTGCGGGACCTCGTGGACCACTTGCTCGCTTTCGTAGATGAGCAGGGCGTATTCACCATCAAGGATTTTCTCTCGCGCCTGCCCCAAGAGCAGCAGGACGCGGTAGCCGGGCTCCGTCTTGCCGAAGGCATGGACCCGGCCCAGGAACAAAAGCATTTCTCCGGTATCCTGCACGCATTAGAGCTACGCTGGTTGATGAAACAGCGTTCGCAGGAAACGGACAAGGTCCGCTTCATGGAATACCAGAAGCGGATCCGCGAGCTGCAAACCAAAGGCAAAGGTGGCCCCTTATGAACGAATTGGACGGACAGATACTCCGCAGGCTCCAGAAGCAAGCCAAGCTGCAGGGTTTCATCGCGGAGAACCAGATCCGCGCGCTCTCCCGTTCCGATGAGGAATACGGGACCCTGCGCCAGTTCTTCGTTGATCAGCAAGTACAGGTCTCCGAGTTCGTGGTCAAGGCCCGCAAGCCCACCAAGCCCGATACCCTCAAGAAGCTGGCCCGCTACAACGACCCCACCTGGGTATACCTCAACTCGGTGGGCAAGGTGCCGTTGCTCTCCCGCGAAGAGGAGATCAACATCGCCAAGCGCATCGAAGAGGTGCAGAAGCGCATCGGCGCCATCATCTTCCGCTCCAAGAGCATGGTGGCCATGGTGCTGGATCTGGGCCGACAGGTGATCGAAGAGGACCTGCGCATCGAGGAAATCCTCCAGATCGACAATGACGCGTGGACCGACCCCAAGGTCTATGACTCGGAAAAGGAAAAGGCCATCGCCGCCATCATGCGGCTGCGCAAGAACTACGGTAAGCTGGAAGAATTGCTGGCGAAGTACCAGGAAATGCGCACCGAAGGCGGCGATCAGCAATCGCTGGCGTCGGAGATCGAGAACCTGGAGCTGCGCCTGGTGAACGATTGCATCGCCTTCAAGCTCAACCACAAGCAGATCGACCGCCTGGTGGGCAAGTACAAGGAAGAGGTCGGCAACGACGAGGGGCTGCTGGAGCATCTCCGCAAGATCAAGCAATGGGAAGCCGTGCGCGACCGCGCCAAGGAGGAGATCGTGGAGGCCAACGTGCGCCTCGTGGTCTCCATCGCCAAGCGTTACACCAGCAAGGGACTGGAATTGATCGATTTGATCCAGGAAGGCAACAGCGGACTTATCCGCGCCGTGGAGAATTTCGACTACACCAAGGGCTACAAGTTCTCGACCTATGCCACCTGGTGGATCAAGCAGAGCATCACCCGCGCCATCGCCGACAAGGCCAAGACCGTGCGCGTGCCTGCCAATATGCTGGATATCGTACGCAAGGTGATGCGGGTCTGCCGCGAGTTGCAGCAGTCCACCGGCAAGGATCCCAATCCCGAGGAAGTCGCTGCGAAGGTGGGCTGTTCCGTCAAGAAGGTGCAGCTCGCCATGGACGTTTCCCAGGATCCCATCTCCCTGGACGATTACGTCACGGGCGACCAGAACAACACCTTCTCGGAATTCATCGAGGACAAGACCGCGGAAAAGCCGTCGCAGAGCGTGAACATGCGCATGCTGCGCCAGCAAATCGACGGGGTGCTTTCATCGCTGGACGCCAAGGAGCAGGCCATCGTGCGCATGCGCTTCGGCCTCGACGACGGTTTGGTGAAGACCCTCAAGGAGATCGGGGACAAGTACCGCATCTCCCGCGAGCGGGTGCGCCAGATCGAGTCCAAGGCGTTGGCCAAGTTGCAGCATCCCAGCCGCATCAAGCAGCTGGAAGGTTGGAGCACCGATATCGAGGACATCTGCCTGGGGTAGAACCAGCGGGCCCGCGTAGCGGGTCTTAAGATGCCGGGAAAAGCCCTTCGTCTATACGGCGGGGGGCTTTTTCTTTGTACGCCCGGCACGGGCGACACCTTGAGGGTGCAAGTCCCTCGGAAAGCAGGTCATAGCGATCCAAGTGAAGCGCAACTGCGGAAGGGCGACCGACTGTGGGAAGGAAGCGTGGAGCGAAAGCGTGGGCCGACGAACAGAAACCGGATATCAGGCGATGCCGCCCAGGGCGAATGGCCAAAGAACCATGAAGCTCTAATGACCAAAAAGGGCGACGGCGTAGATCCGGCGGTCGTGCGTGGAAGGGTGTTGTTCTTATCCGGGGAGATCTCGCTTCGCGCCCGAAAGGGCGACCCTACCTCTTAAGGGGAGCGAGAAGTCAGCATAAGCCGTAGTACCCGCAAGGGGAAGGGCCTAACGGTGAGAGGAGTGTACGACCAGTACTCTCGGAGGAGTCATGCCGCAGATGTCCCTGGAAGGGGAGCTCGCCGGAGGAGGCCAGGGTGAAACCCGAAGCCCATCCGACAGCGTGGAAACTCCAATGGCGGGGAATGGACCCGGGCACTCAGGCACGGGGTCGCTGATGGAGGCCGTGGTTGAACGCGGCAACCTTTTGGTGGCCCTGAAACGTGTAAGGCAGAATAAAGGCAGTCCCGGCGTGGACGGGATGACGGTAGGGGAGCTTGATACCTACTTGCGGGAGAACTGGGTGGCCACTCGGGAGCGCTTGCTCCAGGGACACTATGCACCCATGACCGTGAGGCGGGTGGAAATCCCTAAGAGCGGGGGCGGGATGCGGGAGCTTGGCATCCCGACCGTACTTGACCGGTTCATCCAACAAGCGCTCCTGCAAGTTCTGCAACCCCTCATTGACCCTACGTTCTCACGAAACAGCTACGGCTTTCGGCCCGGCAGAAGCGCCCACCAAGCTTTGGTGGCAGCGCGGAACCTGGTCGCGAGCGGCAAGCGTTTTGTGGTGGACGTGGACTTGGAGAAGTTCTTCGACCGTGTCCAACACGATGTGTTGATGGGCCGGTTAGAGAAGCGGGTGAAGGACGCGAGGGTACTGGGACTGATTCGCCGCTACCTCGAAACCGGAGTAATGCTCCACGGGGTGGTTGTCGAACGACACGAGGGGACGCCGCAAGGCGGTCCCTTATCGCCGCTGTTGGCCAACGTGCTGCTCGACGAAGTGGACAAGGAGCTGGAGAAGCGCGGGCATGGGTTCGTCCGCTACGCGGATGACTGCAATGTCTACGTAGCCTCGGGGCGGGCCGGGCAACGCGTGATGGCGTTCCTGCGCAAGCTTTATGGCAACCTCAAGCTCAAGGTCAACGAGTCGAAAAGCGCCGTGGACCTTGCGGTACGTCGTAAGATATTGGGGTACTCGATGTGGCGGGGGCCGAAAGGCTCCGTGAAACTGAGAGTGGCTCCGAAGGCGATACAGGTGATGAAGGAGAAGGTCCGGCTAATCACCGGACGCAACGGAGGCCGAAGCGTACAGAAAGTGGTGGAGGAACTGAGGGAATACCTGCCGGGTTGGAAGAACTACTTCTCCCTGGCGGAAACCCCCGGGGTCTTCCTATCCCTGGATGAATGGATAAGGCACCGGCTGCGACAGGTGCACCTGAAGCAATGGAAAACCGGAAGAACCATCTATAGGGAGTTACTGGCTCGGGGCGTCCCCGACTGGGTAGCCCGGAGGATAGCCGGAAACCATGGCCGATGGTGGCAAAACTCCTGTAAAAACCTGAATGGAGCTCTGCCGAGCCGTTACTTCGATGGCCTAGGCCTTCCCAGGCTGGGAAAGTAGCCAAATCTTACCGAACCGCCGTATGCGGACCCGCATGTACGGTGGTGTGCCAGGGGATTGCAGGGGAAAACCCTGCACCCCTATGGCGATTTTGGGCTTTGTTTCCTGGGCCCTTGGTCCGTATGGAGGGAGGGGTATCCATTGGACCGCCGCGGGTGGCCGTTGGAATGCAGGACTCCTCCGAGTAATGTCATTGTAAGGACAATGGACGTAATGGCAATGACATTACGTCGCGGGGTCTTGTCCGCCGCCAGGGCTGCTCTCCCGCATCTCCACGAAGCGATGGGACCCATCGGAGTCGGTTTCGAAATACCCGCGCTGCCCCGTCAGCACCGGATGCATATCCGTACGCGTTAGGCCGCTGCCGAAATGGGTCACCACCCTATCCTGCAGGTAGATGCGCGCGTCCCCGCCTTCCAGGTGCTCCAGTCTCCCTCCGCCCGGCAACGTGGTCGGCGGCTTGCCGAAGGGCTTCAGCACCGTGGGCGCTTCCCCCTGGCGCGCGAGCACGGTGGTGCCGTCGGAATGATCGATTTTGACTGTACCGCCATTGTCGATCACGGTGGTCCCGTGGCCGAAATGGACCGACACCGGGCCTTGCATGGGTTTATGTACGCTGCTGCCATCGGGATTCTTGAAATCCCGATCGCCGCCGGCGTAGGCCTTCTCGGTTTGCCCGCGCGGGATCATACGGGTGCGCTTGGGCGTTTCGGTTTGAGCGGCGCGGGCGGAGGGGCCCTCGTCCTCGGAGCCGCTTTCCGTTGCGCGCCGTTTCAGGGATTTGCGTTCTGTGGAGGGGCCGGCCTCGCCTACGCCGGACGTGAGCCGGGGCGCGGGTGAAACCTCGACACGGGAGCGCTTCTCCGGAGCGCGGCCTTTGCCGTTGCCCAGAATCATGTCTTCCATGAGTCCGGCCAAATCCTCGTCGGCCTTACGTTTGAGCCCCTGGCCGCGGAACCCGGTGGGAGTAGGAGAAATGGGTTTCATGTTCGCTCCTCCCGTTCGGGATGGGAATGGGTGCAAACTTGAATCTACAGACGCGATGGGGCAGCACGGAGGGTTGCCGGAACCATTGGGAAGGTTGATTACGGGTTCCCGGCAAATACGGCTGTTTTGGCCGCTGCGCACCGTGTCAACGGTTACGGTCCCGTTCCCGGCTTAGCGACGGTTTTCCCCTGGTCGAATGGCACGAATCGCGGAATCCTTTTTTCCTGCGCCCGGATGCGGAATTTTTCCAATCCCGGTTCCCAGACCCGCCTAGCTTGGAGAAAGGGTCGGGGGGAAGTATGGGGTACCGAAACACCGCGGTTACGTTGGGCGCCATCCTGGCATGCCTTACGCAGGTTCCGGCTCAGGACTACGCCATCGGCGCCGACCTTTCCTTCCTCAAGCAACAAGAAGACGCCGGCAAGGCCTTCAAGGACGGCGCCGCCGCCAAGCCTGGCCTGCAAATATTCCGGACCCATGGCTACAACTGGATCCGCCTGCGCCTGTTCCACACGCCTACCGCCCTGCCGAATTCCCTGCCCTACACCCTAGCCCTGGCCAAGCAGGCCAAGGCCCAGGGCTTCCGTTTCCTGCTCGACTTCCACTACTCCGATACCTGGGCCGATCCGGGCGCGCAGACCGTGCCCAAGGCCTGGGCGGCCCTGGATCATACGGTTCTGCAGGATTCCGTATACCGGTACACGCGGGACGTGGTAGCCCGCTTTCGCGCCGAAGGCGCCGGTCCGGACATGGTGCAGGTGGGCAACGAGATCAACAACGGCATGCTGTGGCCCGATGGGCGCAGCGCGGATTGGAACAAGCTGGCGGATCTGTTCAAGGCCGGCATCCGCGGGGTGGATTCGGGCAGCGCCGACCCGGGGCTGGGCGCGAAGCCGCGCATCATGCTGCATATCGCTTGCGGCGGGGATACCGCCGCCACCAAATGGTTCTTCGACAATGCGGCGAGCCATGGGCTGGCCTTTGACGTGATTGGGCAATCGTATTACCCCATCTGGCATGGGACCCTGGACGATTTGCGCCGCAACCTGGCCATGATGGGCAAGCGCTATGCGAAGGACATCATCGTGGTGGAAACGGCTTTCGCGGCCTATCCCGACGGCAGCTCGCCTTTCCCGCTGACCGATCAAGGCCAAGCGGATTACCTGCGCGCCCTGGATTCCTTGGTGCGGGGCGCGCCCAACGGGCGCGGCAAGGGGTTCATGTGGTGGGAGCCCACCGCGAATGACTACTTGGGCACCCCGCGGGGCCTGTTCGACAAGAACCTGAACGCGCGTCCGGCCCTATCGGTTTTCGACGGGCGCGTCGCCGTGCTCCCGGCGGCTCGGGCTAAGGCGGTAACCTTTGCGATACCCGTGTGGTGGCGTATCGACGGGGTGCGGCTCAAGCCCGGAAACGGCGGGGACGAAAAAGGCGGATTATTCCGCGGGCAGGTGCGAGAATGAGCCCGGAGGAGTAGCCCCGCGCAGGCGTCCGTCCGCGCCGCGCCAGCCCCCCGGCAGCAGGATGGCCGGAGCCGCGATACCGGAAGCGGACGAAGACCCGGGGAAGGCGAAGGAAACGCTCTGCGGGCGCGCGCCGCGGGCCAGGGGATGGATTCCCGTGGAGGCGGGGGTGGCCAGGAGTACCAGCAAGGTTACCCCGCTGGCCGCGCTGGCCGATTCGATGCCGGTGGCGGGCGCGGCGTTGTTCCAATCCGGGCCCATGATGTCGTCCGCCTTGCGGCGCTTGTCCCACACGGAAGCCGCGTTGACGTCCATCCAGGATTCATACGGCGCCCCGGCCGCGGTGCCCAACTGGCGGGCCATACCCATGGCGTAGCGGACCAGGATGAGCTTGAAGGCCGCGAAATCGCCCTGGTTGGCTTCGCGCACCACGCCCGTGGCGGTGCACATGTTCTTCTTGGTCCAATCCGCGCAGATCTTGGCGTCGGCCATGTGGCCCAGGCCCACCGCGGATCCGATGAAGGTGCCCTGATTGTAGGTGGTGGAACCGGTACCCAGTGAGCCGCTCACGTTGATGGCGTCGAAGATCTTACCGGGGTTCCTCGGATCCATCAAGGTGCGCTTCTGCCAGACGTACAGGGATTCGGCTTTGACGCGGTAGCTGTCGTCCTTGAGCGCATTGGCGAGGAAGGTGGCGGTGATGATCGCCGGCTGCACCACGCAGCTGTTTTTGGATTTATGCTCGTTGTTCTTCCACCAGACCCCGCCTTCGATGGAATCGCGCTGGGTCTTCCATACCCAATCGAAATGGGTCTTGGATTGGGTGAGGTAGCGGGTATCGCCGGTCAGGCCGTAGGCACGGGCGCAGGCGATGGTCCACCACATGATGTCGTCGTTGTAATCGTTCTGCGTCCAATCGGTACCGTTGCGCTTGATGAACCCGTCGTACACGTCCTTGATCTGTTGCTTGTATTCGTCCTTACCGGTAAGCTGGTACACGTCCATGACGGTTTCCCAGGCATGGGCCGAAAGCCAGAAATCCAGGACCCCGCTCTTGCCGTCCCGCTTGTAGAAGTACTTGTCGGTGGCGTTCCAATAAGCCTTGTTGAAAGCCTTGAAGGCCGTTTCGGCCTGCTCCGCGGATACCGCCGCGCGAGCGGGTAGACATGCCGCCGCGCATACCAGCGCCGCCATCCCGTACCTGGTTGCCTTCGCCATGGAACCCCCCGAAACAACGGGGAAAAACTCCCCGATCCACCTATGAGGATAGTACCGCGGGGCGCCTGGTCCGGAAAGGGAAACTTGCTTCGTAAAGCGGGGACTGGGGCCATTTTACCCTCATTTTCCAGGGGATATTCCAAGTATCCGTACTTTCTGCAAAACCCCTGGGGGTAACCCGGAGGCCACGTCCCGTCTGGGGCCGCAATTCGCGGCGACAACCCGTATCCGACGCCGTATACTCTATGCGATGAAGATGAATCCGGTACTCCCCATCCTCTTGGGATGCCTGGCCGCGGCCGGGGCCGGACGCGCGCAATCGGTGATCGCCTATCCGCCCGCGAACTATTCCGTGCCCAGTTCCGAAATAACGTCTGTGACCGTCGGTGGGCAGGCCGTCTACGTCGAGAAGTTCCAGAACTACCAGTACGCCCGTTTCGCTTTTTCCGCGCCGGTCGAATGCGTGGTAACCGTGAAGGATAAAATCGACAGCTTCGCCATCCACCCCCGCATTCGCGGTATCGTCGGTCAGACTGCGGTTAATGTACTGCGTTTTACCCTGACGCCCGATCCCGTGAAACCGGGATACCTGGTGGTGGACATCGGCAAGCTGGGTCATCTGGTGCTGCTGGGGGATAAGCCCGAAACCGATGCGCCCGATCCCGCCGGCGCCAAGGTACGCATGATCACGGCCGCGCCCTACGCTGCCGATAGCTCTGGAAAGATGGATGCGACCACGATCATCCAGAAGGCCATCGCGGATATTTCCGCGGCAGGAGGCGGCATCCTGTATTTCCCGAAAGGCGTTTATCGGGTGATCAAAACCTTGCAGGCCAAAAGCGGGGTCTCGCTCTACTTGTCACCCGGCGCGAGTCTCCGATCCAGTCCGGACAAAGCCGACTACGCGGCGGCCGATTTCCTGGATCCCATGATCGAGACCAACGGGGTCACGGATTTCCGCATCTTCGGGCGCGGCACCTTGGACGCCAGCGGCATGGACCTGATGAACCGCGCGGATACCAGCAACCGCCGCCGCCTTTTCTCGGGAGGCGGAAGTAATAAGAACATTTCCCTGGAAGGAGTGGTGCTGCGCGATGCCACAACCTGGACCGTAGTGGTGCAGAACGCCGATTCCTGTCTGGTCCGCAACGTGAAGATCGTGAACCATTGGGACCAGGCCGACGTGAAGATCCAGAACGACGGCATCGATTTGTGCGCCAGCCGCCACGGTACCGCCGAAGCCAATTTCGTGATGACCGGGGACGATGCCATGTGCGCCAAGGGCAACGGCAAGGAGACCGCCTGGCTTACCTTCAAGCACAACGTGGTCTCCACCTTCGCGGCCGCGAACAAGGCCGGCATGCAATCGACCGGACCCGTGCATGATATCCTCTTCAGCGGCAACGACGTGGTTGCCTGCCGGCGCGGCCTGGTGGTGGAATCCCTGGAAGGCGGCGAGAGCATATCCGGGATCCGCTTCGAGAACATTTCCATCGATGGCTACCAATCCCTGCCGGGCTGGGCCCAGCACCCCATCGAAATGCTTGCCGAGCAGGCGCCGCTGGCGGACATCGCCATCGCCAACGTGGTTACCTACATGCCGAAGCCCAGTAACCTGGACGGCCAGACCCACGGCATAACCGGAGTCGCGATTACGGGTTTCTGGGCGGGGGAGACCGCCGTGCTTAGCGCGGCCCAGGGCGGCTTTACCCTGAAGAACGCGACCGGCGTGACCTTTGCAGCGGGGCCTTCGCCTGCGGCAATCCCCAGGCCGGTTCTCCGCGCCAGGGTAACTCAGAAGTTACCCAGTACGCGCGATGCCTACCGGGCCGATGGCGTGCGGCTGGTTCCCGACAGGGAACACCGCTCCGCGTCCGGTTTGCGTTTTTGAACCCGTAGGCATGCCAGGAAAACCGCGCCCAGCGGATCCCGATTCCCCCGCGGCGGCGGTCATGTCGGCTCGCGGCGGCCCCAGGTCTTTGCTTGCGGTAGCCCCCAGGTAGCGCCGGCGGACGCTTGAGAGTGCGCCCGAGGCGCCCCAAAACCCGAAAATTCTTGGTATTCAACCCGGTAAGGTGCTATGTTAATAAGACTTAGGCGCTTCCAGCACCTGGACGCGGCGCATGGGCCATGGATAAAAAACAGAACTCGGGCAAGAAGGCGCAAGCCCTGGAATCGCGCCCCGCGGAAGCGGCCGTTCCCGCGGCCATGGGCGAAACCGTGGCCGACCTGATCGCGGGCGAAGGGGCCATTCCCGCCGTGCTTGACGAAGCGGATGCGGGAGTGCCGGCCAATGTCGCCATCCATCCCGCCGAAGCCGTGAAACCGGCTCCTGGCCAGATACCCGTGGTGGCCACCGCGCCCCTGGGCGACGATGTCGACGATCCCGAAATCAAGGCCCCGGAGATTGAACGCAGCCTGGACCGCGCCAAGGAAAACCTGCTCGCCTACATCGGCGAGCGCACCCCCAATTTCAACCGCGAGCTGATCGAGAAGGCCATCGATCTGACCATGCTGGCGCACAAGAACCAGTTCCGCAAAAGCGGCATGCCGTACGCGGAGCATCCCTTCGAGGTGGCCAAACTGCTGGCCGATTTGAACATGGATACGGTTACCATCGCGGCGGGCCTGTTGCACGACGTGGTGGAAGACACCCACATCCCGGTTTCCGAGATCAAGGCGGGCTTCGGGGAAGACGTGGCTTTCCTGGTGGAGGCGGTGACCAAGATTT
>JAHFCH010000167.1 GCA_023249635.1 Fibrobacterota bacterium | reverse complement strand
AGATCATCGGCTACGTGACGCGGGGCCGCGGGGTTTCCATCCACCGGGGCAATTGCCCGGAAGGCATGCTGTTGATGAAGGATCAGGATCGCATCATCCCCGTGCAATGGAAGACCGAGGCCGGCCAGAGTTTCGAGGTGGTGGTGGAGATTTCCGGCAAGGATAGGCCGGATCTGCTGCGCGACATCACCGATTGCTTCTCCAAGTCGCACGTGAACGTGCAACGGGCCTCCATCGTAACGGTGCGCGACATGGTGCGCAACCGCTTCCGCATCCAGGTTTCCGATCTGGAACAGCTTGAGAAGACCATGGTGCAACTGCGCAAGCTCAAGGGCATCTCGGGCGTGGCGCGGAGGCAGTCGGGAACGTGATCTGGATCTGGGCCTGCATCGCATCCTTGCTTACGTTGGCCGTGGGCGGTTTCGCCATCTGGCGGAGCACCTTGAACAAAGGCAGCAAGGCGGCCCTGGACATCGCCATGGTCTCGCGCCTCACCGACAAATTCCCGGCCATCTTGCGGAGCGCGCCGGACCCGGCCCTGGCGCCAAGCCGCGCGGGAGCGGGGCTGCAGGGCAATCTGACCCAGACGCCGTTGCACGATTTGCTGCAGTACCTGGCCCTGGGCCACAAGTCGGGGATACTGGAACTGGTATGCGGTCGGCGCACCGGCCGCGTGGTGCTCAAGGACGGCCGCGTGTACAAGGATTCCTACCGGGGCAAGGACGGTCTGGAAGCGCTGTTCATGATGCTGGATTTGGCCGAGGGGGATTTCGAATTCTACGAGCAGACGCTGGAGGATTCGGTTTCCTTCACCGGACTGGAAGTGGTGGATATCATCATGCTGTGGATGGAACGCAAACCCAACAAGAAGAAGGCCTGAGCGCATGTTCGCCAACATCTTCATCAAGAACCGCCCCTTTTTCGGGAAGATGCGGAACCAGAATTACCAACGCGCCCACGCCTTTTTCCGCAAGCTGCAAGGGCTGGCCCGCCAGAACCCTTTCCAGGCGAAGGAAATGATCCGCTTGCTGGAGGATTACATCAAGCAGCTGGAGCTGACTTTGCAGCACGCTTCGGACGCCATTCGCGGGCTTAAGCGGCGCAAGCTGGGGATGTACCGCGTAGACAAGGTTTTCGGGGTGCTGGAAGAGGAAGTGGTGCTGACGTATTTCCTGGAGGAGATGATCAGCAGTTCGCGCTTTTTGCAGAAGCGCCTGGAAACCGATCTCAAGATCAAGATCTACCGGGAACGCATCAAGCGGTTCCAGTCCCAGACGCCGGGGGGCAGCGGCTTTTTGGCCAACATCCTGGAGTCGTTGGACGCCATGACCCACGCGGAGTTCATCGAGATCGAGAAGCTGATCCAGATCATGGAAGAGCGCTACCGCATCGGCGACAAGCTGTTCGACATCATCCTCAATAAGGGGCCGAAGACGGTGGAGGCGCCTCCGGCAGGTTGAGCAGCGCTCATGATGCGCGGGCCGACCCGGCTTAGGGGCGGTAGCTGAGAAGCAACGAGTCGATGGGCACAGTCTGCGATTGACTGGTTTCAGGATACAGGAAGTTGAACCTCGTTCCGTACAAATCCAGGTATACCAATAATTTTTTCGCGGGATTCCATTCGGAAATCGCGTCCCCGCGCGTCGAGTAGAATGGTGCGCTGGTTCCTACCAGATTGTCCGGGGCCCAGCAAGCGGGGCTCCGCGATTCGATATCGGGATCAAGGCAGGCCAAGCGGGTTCCGGCTCCGGAAACGTGGACCAGGACGGGCGATTTTACCCACGCGCTTTCCGCCGCGATCGGCGCGGCGTAGTGGTGCCTTCGCCAAAGGTGGAGGCTCGTGTCCGCGCCGGCGCTCTCCAAGGTCGAAACGATTCCGGAATCCTGATTGATTTCAAGGATACGGGGATGACCGCCTGCCGATGACCATGCCGCAACGCGTTTGAAACCGCTATCGAAGATATGCAGGGAATCGTCCGCGCCCGGGAACGCGAAAATCCCTCCTGGACCCGAAACCCCGCCCGCGCTATCGGAGCATGCCCCCGCCGGTCCCTTCAGGGTTCCCGTGCTCCGGGATACGGGGACTCCGCCTTCGCAAGCCACGAATCCCTCGGGTAGAATGGCGGCGATTTCCGGGGGAAGGGTTCCGGCTTTCCGAATCCGGGAAAGGCTCCGGTCAAAGACGGCAATGCTGGTCACCTGATTCCGGTGCGCGATTCCGTTGAAGGATTCCTTCCGTTCCCCGGTCGTGACCTGGACCGCGATTGCCGTATCCCCCAGGGTCGCAAACGCCAGGATTCGGTATTCCCGCTTCCACGGATTGGAATTGGTCGCGGTAGGATTGCAGCCCGCCAGGCATAGGGCCATCACAACTCCGGTAAGGAGAGAAAGAACGAAAAGAGTGACCCTACTCATTTCGTTGCAAAATTAGGTAAAAAAGCCGGGGGACCGACCCAAACCTTGGCCAAAGGCCCGAAATTTGCTAAGCTATCCGCTCCCTTCCAGTAACTTAGAGACCCTTTTATTCGGAAACAAAGCCATGAGACCTCTAGATAACCTCCGGAACATCGGCATCAGTGCCCATATCGATTCGGGCAAGACTACCCTGACCGAGCGAATCCTGTTCTACACCGGCATGATCCATCAGATCCACGAAGTTAAGGGCAAGGACGGCGTAGGCGCGACCATGGATTCCATGGATCTGGAGCGCGAGCGCGGCATTACCATCCAGTCGGCGGCGACCCGCGTAAAGTGGACGAAGACCGCTTATTACCTGGATCCGAAGGAATCGGACGGGACCCACATCAACATCATCGACACCCCCGGGCACGTGGATTTCACCATCGAGGTGGAACGTTCGCTGCGCGTGCTCGACGGCGCCATCCTGGTGCTGTGCGGCGTTTCGGGCGTGCAATCGCAGTCCATCACCGTGGATCGCCAGATGCGCCGGTACAACGTGCCGCGCGTGGCCTTCATCAACAAGCTGGATCGTTCCGGCGCGAACCCGTACCGCGTTACCGAGCAGCTCCGCGAAAAGCTGAGCCACAATGCCGTAATGATGCAGATTCCCATCGGCGTGGAAGACAAGCATGCCGGCTTGGTCGATCTGTTGACCATGAAGGCCTTCACCTTCCATGGCCCCAACGGCGAAGAAATCAAGGAAGGCCCGATCCCGGAGGATCTGCTCGCCGTCGCCAAGGAACGCCACACCATCATGATGGACGCCCTCTCCACCTTTTCGGACGAGCTCACGGAGCTTATCCTGGAAGAGAAGGAAGTCCCGCTCACCCTGTTGAAGGACGTGATCCGCAAGGCCACCGTCGAAATGAAGCTGACCCCGGTATTCATGGGCTCGGCCTTCAAGAACAAGGGCGTACAGCTCCTGCTCGATGGCGTGACCGATTTCCTGCCGTCGCCTTACGACGTGAAGAACTACGCCTTGGACATCACCACCAAGAGCGAAGAGAAGATCGAGATGATGTCGGACGCGACCAAGCCTTTCGTGGGCTACGCGTTCAAGCTGGAAGAAGGCCGTTTCGGCCAGTTGACCTACCTGCGCGTCTATCAGGGCCGCGTGGACAAGGGCAAGCCGATTTACAACATGTCGACCAAGAAGAAGCATAACGTGGGCCGCCTGGTCCGCATGCATGCCAATGAAATGGGCGAAATCCAGTCGGCGGAAGCCGGCGATATCGTGGCCTTGTTCGGCATCGATTGCGCGACGGGTACCACCTTCACCGACGGTACCCTGGAAGTCAACATGACCTCCATGCACGTGCCGAATGCCGTTATCGATCTGGTTATCGAAGCCAAGAACCGCGATCACCTGGCCAACCTTTCCAAGGCGCTCAACCGCTTTACGAAGGAAGATCCGACGTTCCGCGTAAAGCTCGATGAGGAGTCTGGCCAGACCATCATCTCGGGCATGGGCGAATTGCATCTCGATGTGTACATCGAGCGCATGCGTCGCGAGTACGGCGTGGAGCTCACGACCGGCCGCCCCCAGGTGGCCTTCCGCGAGACCATTACCCAGCGCGCCGAGTTCAACTACTCGCACAAGAAGCAGACCGGCGGCTCGGGCCAATACGCCCGCGTGGCCGGCTACATCGAACCCACCGTCGACACCATCGACGAAGAAGGCGTAACCGTACCGGCGCTGGAATACGAGTTCGTGGACGATATCGTCGGCGGCGTGATTCCGCGCGAATTCGTGCCTTCGTGCGACAAGGGCTTCCAGGCCTGTTTGCCGAACGGTTCCATCATCGGGTTCCCCATCGTCAAGGTGCGCGCGGCCATCAACGACGGCAACACCCATCCGGTGGATTCGTCCGATATCGCCTTCCAGCTGGCGGCCCGCGGTGGTTTCCGCGAAGCCTACCTGCGCGCCAAGCCGCAGATCCTCGAGCCCATCATGAAGCTCGAAGTGTCGACGCCGACCGAGTTCCAGGGCTCCGTAATGGGCCAGGTAAACCAGAAGCGCGGCCTCATCACGGGATCCACGGAAGAAGCCAACTTCACCATCATCAACGCCGAAGTGCCGCTTTCCGAGATGTTCGGCTATGCGACCGACTTGCGTTCGCTGACCCAGGGTAAAGCGGAATTCACCATGGAATTCCTCAAGTACTCGCCGGTGCCGAAGCAGGTAGGCGAAGAGTTGATCAAGAAGTACGCGTCCAACGCCGGCAAGCGTCTGGAGTAAGCCTTCGCGGGCGCAGGCCCGCAGGTTCGGATTGCAAGGGACGGCTGCCTATCCAGGGGGCCGTCCCTTTTTCGTTGTGAGCTTCTTAAATGTGGCCGGCCGGGGGGAGAAGTCGGGCCGGGAGAGGGCCGCGCCATCCGAGCCGGTGTAATGTCATTGTCCGTTCCAACCAGGTAATTACAATGACATTACCAGCCCGACCGGAGCGCCAGCGCCAGGGTCCAGCCGGTGCCCGAGGGGCGCGTGTAGGCATAGTAGTACCCATGGGAAAGGGCCGCGTCCGCTTCCAGGCGGAAGGGTATCAGCCCGCCGGCTCCCAGCGTCGCTCCGGTTTGCCAGACATCGTATCCCAGGTTTTCCACCCGCAAAGACAAGACTTTCAGCGGCCGCACCCCTATCCCATAACGATCGAAACAGAGTTGGAAGTCGGAACCGCCGACACCGGAACCGGAGAATTCGAAAGGCCCATATCTGGACGGACCGACGCCGCTTTCGGCCAGGAGCGATCCCCATGCGGAGAAAACGCCGCCCGGCGATTCGATGTGTGAGGTCGCTTCCGCGTTCGGCCCGTAGAGCTGATATCGGCGCCCGTTCCCGTTGCCTTCCGGAATCCTGGCCACGATAGGATCCAGGTCGCGCAGGGCCAGCCCAAGATCGAAACCCCATTCGGATTCCCGGGTTGCCGTGCGCCAAGTCAGGCCCAAATCGTGGGTGACGCCGCTTGCCTTGTACGCTCCGAACGCATTCACGCTATGCCAAATCAGGGCATAGCCCAGGGAGAAACCCGGACCCGTAGCCTTCCGCGGCAGTTCCCAGGCGGCCTGGACGGCGTCGCGTTGCTCGAGGAAAACCGCATTGGTACCGGCCGGCGTGCCCGACACGGAAAATCCCGACATGCCCACGCGGATCCCGTAGCCGACGGTCGCGCCTACTCCGGTATGGAATGCGGCCACATGACCCGCTGCGCTGCGACCGATTTCGGAATACCAATGGGGCGCCTGGGCCAGCCGGGCGGGATTGAGCGGGGCCGCTTCCGGGCCGGAGACCGGGAGGGCGCGGGCCATATGCATGGGAAGGGTGTATTGGAAGAGATACGTCGAGTCCGCAAGCAGCGCGAAGGCGGGATTCATGAGTCCCAGGAATAGCGCCGCTATCGGGAGTGCATGGGAATTCCGGAAGCGCATGGGTGAAACGTAATAACTTCACCGTGACCAATTTCCATGGTGACTGTCCCCGGATCATGGGCGTGTCGATGAACTAAGGGCCGCTTTGGCCCGCCGCTCCGGTGCCGCAATCGGAGCGGTTCCGAACCCATGCAATCGAAAACGGCCGGCGGCATCCCGACCAATGGCTATCGGCTTGCGCGTATCCGGCTTCCGCCTCGCAAGCCCCGCTAAGGAGGTCGTCCCCTCCACGTCCACGGTGAATTTCAAATCCCGCCCGCTCTCCGCCGTATAAGTCGCGCCGCCATCGGTGCTGTAGGCTTCGAAACCGCGCGGGTACGGGTTCGCGTCGTTGTACTCCCAGCCATAGCAGCCTTGCGTCGTGGCGCTGCGCAAGCGCAGGAAATACGCCGAGCCGGTTTGCACGTCCACGTCCGGGTGGGCGGTGAGCACGTGGGGAGCCCAAGGAATGCTGTCCAATGCGAATGTGGCTGATTTGAGCACGGCCCCGGCCCCATCCAGGATATCCAGGATGAGCGGGGCATCGGGGCGCCCGCCTTGGAAGCTGGTCACGCTCACGGCCATGAGGCGGCCCGACCGGCTGGGCGCGAAGGATTGCCGACGTTCGGTCTTGCCCGCGATATCGCAATAATGCCGGAAGCCTTCGAAGCCGCTGCCCTGATCGAAGCGGGCGGATACCTTATAGGCTCCCAGGGATCCATCCCGTAACGAGGCGGTTACGGTATCCGCGCAGCGGATGTCCTTGAGGGTCCCGTCGGCCGCGAACTCCATGCGCCCGATGAAAAAATCGGCCAGGGCCTCGTTGGGGGCCCGGTTCTTCCAGCGGTCCGAGACGAAGTAGTAGTCCAGGGTCCCATCTTCGCGGGCGATGGCGGGGGTGGCCAGGGGCTGGCCGCCGCAATTGTCCGGGTTTACGATGCGGGCCCGCCAGCGCGGCTCCGTGCGCCCGCTCTGGTGGACGCCCGCCGAGTCGTACCACTTGCCTTCCCACGGTCCCAGCATGGAGGTGGCGGTCATCTCGCCGGTAGCGCCGCTGCAATAGGCGCAACTGGGATCGGACATGAGCGCATGGTATTTGCCCCCGCGCTTGAACACGGCGAATCCCTCCACATCCCCCAGGCCCAGCTTGGCGTTCTGCCCCGTGGTGTTGAGGTAATCGGCGGTGAGTTTTTCCACCACCATGTCGGCCGTGAGACCGGCGGCCACGCCGGTGGTATTGTGGATGAGCCAACCCGTGCCGTCGTCGTCCTGGAACAGGGCCTCGTCGACGGCTCCCCCCACGGCGAGGGTGGGATTGGGTTGGCGGGTGAAAGGGCCCGTGGGCGAGGCGGAGGCGTAGACGGCATACACGCCGCCGGCATCGGTCCACATCACATAGGTTTTGGTGGCGGCATTGTAGATGACATGGGGGCGGAAGCAATAAGCGCAATTGCCCGCGGGCACCGCGAAGCCCTTATCGGTCCAATGCCACAGGTCCGGCGAGGAATACACCTTGAACCCGCAGAAGCTTGAGTTCTGCTTGTATTCGTATCCGCAAGCATAGCTGGTGCCGTACAGGTAATAAGTCTGGCCGAATTGCACGAGCCCGCCGTCGTGGGCGTCCAGGGCATTGCCATCGACGTCGAAACGGGCCAGGGCGTTGCCGGTCGCGTCCGAGTTGTACAAATGCGAGGTGAATGCGGAGGCCGGTGGCGCGAAGGACAATACGGAAATCAGCGCCGCGACGCGCGCGAAGGAAAACATCCCACTCATGATACCACCCCGCACCCGCCCACCGGGTCAGGATCAATGTACCCCAGGCGGGGTGGCCTGCGAGGCAGGGGAGGAGCGGAAGTGTTGAAGGCCGCCTGACAACACCGGCGTCCCGGCCCGTTCGATCCGCTTTCCTAGATTCCCGCGCCCAATGCGAAGTCGAAGAGAAAACCGCGGCCATCGTCTTCCGCTTCCCCGAACACCACTTTGGAAATCTTCCAGTCGGGCAGGGCGGCCGCGGGGTTGAACCGCTCGTGACCGATACCGAAGGAGAGCCAGGATTGGAGATGGACCAGGGGGATGGGAGGGTAAAAAACCGCCCCCACCGTGGACAGGGAGCCGATGCGGTTGCGTTCCGCCTGGATGCCGAACCAGGGCCGCGGGCGCGCCTCGACGCCCCATCCGTGGACACCGAAGCGGTCCTCGGTTGAAGGGCCTTCGACCGGATCGTGTTCCGCATTGATGAACAGTTCCAGGTGGGTCTTGAGGCGAGCGGCGGGGGAGGTCCAACCCAGGGAATGCTCGGTCCAATGTTTGATCTCGTAAAACCCGCGGAGACCCTCGTCGGGTAGATACACGCGCGGAGCGTTCAAATGATGATAGGTATATCCTAGGCGTAACCTGCCGAAGGGGGTGGGGAAGATCGCTTGCGTGCCCGCGTCCAGTCCCAGGGTCTTCGTCCGCAGGGCCCCGAAGGCGTTGTAAGTTGAAAACGTACCCGCCACCGCGACCGAGAACCGGAACGGCCGCGCCGCTCCGGCCGGAAAGTAAAGCGCAAGGCCCGGCGTATAATCCTCTTCCAGGTAGATCGCGTTGTTCCCATCGATACTCGAAGCGTTGCCGAAGTGTCCGAAGCCAAGGGCGATGCCCAGGGGCAGCCAGGGTAAGGCCTCGGGAGGGGTTGCCACCGCCATTTGCAGGGCATTCACCTTGCCTTTTCCCGATATGAAAGCGGCGCTTCCGTAACCCGCATAGGCCCAATGGGTTTCGCCCAAGGCGGCCGGATTGGCGAAGGCGGCGCCGGGACCCTCCGCTGGCGTGGTGCGTTGTAACGAGGTGGAGTTCCTGTCCTTGTTGAAAGCCTGCTCTGCCCGCAAAGGAATGGCGGCCATTGCAGCGTACAGCGTGAGCCGGGTCAGGTATCGAAAGCACGGAGTTGCGGGCAAGGTGAGGCAAAAGGTAGGAAATGGCCGGCAAACATTATTCACACTTGTGAATCGGGAGAAGTACGGGGTCTTTGCGGTGGCGACGGGGGGTGGATCCGGCTGGGAGAACGGTTTCGCCGTTTCGTGGCGGCGAACCGTGGTTTCAGGGCCCGGAGGAAGCCGATCGCGGGTATTCTATGCGTACAGGGCCGGGATTTTCCGGCCGGTCCGGTTTGCGCCCTCGATTACTTTTTTGGGCGCCGACGGGTGTTCGGCACGTTGATCGGAAGGGATATCCGAGCGGCGCAGGTGGGGATCCGGGGGTCCGCGATTAGCATCCGGTGGGGATGTGTCCGGTGGGGTTCCGTTCAAAAATTCTTTTGAAGGGGCTTAGGGCGATGGATCACCGTTTTCCGTCCGCAAGGACAATACATGGGCTGCTTGGCATAGTACTCTCGGGGATGATCGGTCTCGCGACCGCGGCCCCCTATACCATTTCCGTCGACGCGGGCAAGGGTACCGCCCTGCTCAACCGCTTTTGGGAGCGCTGCGTCGGATCGGATCATTTCTTCACCGTTATCCAATCGGGTTATGGCGGCAACATCCGCAACGCCTACAAGGTGGCCAAGGAAGAGTTGGGTATCAAGTCGGTGCGCGCCCACGGCATGCTCAACGACGATGTGGGCATCTACAAGGAGAACAACGGGACCCCTGTCTACAACTGGAAGAACTACGATACCATCGTCGATTACATGGTATCCTTGGGCTGGAAGCCCATCATCGAATTGAGCTTCATGCCTTCGGCATTGGCTTCGGGCACGACCACCACGTGCTGGTACAACGGCGTACCGGGCAACGTGACTCCCCCCAAGGACTACACCAAGTGGAAGAACCTGGTCACCGAAATCATCAAGCATAGCGAGGAGCGTTACGGCGCCAAGGAAGTGCAGGAGTGGCGTTGGGAGGTGTGGAACGAGCCCGACATCAAGCCGCAATTCTTCACCGGCAGCGAGGACGATTATTTCCGCATGTACGACTACGCCTCCGAGGGAGCGGTCGCGGCCGATCCGGACATCAAGATCGGCGGACCGGCCTCGGCGCTGTCCGATACTTCCGGCATGCTCAAGCGCTTCGTCCAGCATTGCATGACGACCAATTACGCGAACACGGCGAAGAAAAGCACAAAGGTGGATTTCGTCTCCTGGCACCAGTATCCCTGGAACGAGGGGGATCAGAATGCCACGGGATTCGCGGGGCGCAATCGCGGCATCGATATCTTCCTCAAACGCTATCCCACCATGAAGCTCGAGAACCTGCAGACGGAGTGGAACGCCAGCGCCCGCTACAACTACTTCGACGACGAGGCCAACGCCTCCTTCGTGGCCAAGGCCGTGCATTCCCTTTTCGCCGATCAGAACCAGGGCGCCGAGCCTCCCGCCGTATTCAGCTTTTGGGTGGTCTCGGACATCTTCGAGGAGAACAACCTGAGCTCCACCTCGGCCTTCGCCGGGGCCATGGGCCTGATGCTGCGCCAGCGCGAGGTGCGCAAGCCCTCTTTCAACGCCTTCAAGATGTTGCATATGCTGGGCGACTCGCTGCTTACCCTGACCGGCGGTACCACCGCCACCAAGGGCCTCAATGGAATCGCCACCTGCAGCGCGGACCGGTCCAAAGTGCAGGTGCTCGTCTACGATCATAATTACGGCTCCGGGAACAATCCCACCTACACGAACACGACCGATGACGTGCACTTGACCATTAAGAACTTGCCGTTCACCTCGAACAGCGTGAAGGTGGAGCGGTGGGGCGTCGATCATTCCCACAGCAATTGCTTCACCACCTGGGTCAACCAGGGCCGCCCGGCCAAGCCGACCACGGCCCAATGGGATCAGTTGGAAAAGGATGGGGTGCTTAAGTTGCTTGACAGCGCTTCCACCGCGACGTTATCCAATGGCACCTTCACCAAGGACTTCACCCAGGGCCAGCCCGGCGTTTCCCTGCTGGTGCTGACCGGCCAGGCCCCCGTGGGTCTCAAGCCGGCGCGACCGGAGGCGGGCGTTTCCCTGCATGCGGCGCGCATCGGGGGCGGGATTTCCGTCGCCTATTCGCTGCCCCGTAGCATGCCGGTTACGGTATCGCTGCTGGATGCGCGGGGACGGGTCGCGGAGGTGCTGGCTTCCGGTGAGCAGGGCGAAGGCGCGCATCTGGCCCGCAGCGGCAGACTGTCGCCGGGATCCTACGTGTGCATTCTGCGCTTGGGGGACGCCCTGGTCGAGTCGGCAGCCGTGACGATGCCGCGTTAACTGCCGGAATAAGTTAATGTCATTGTCATTACACCTTCCGTAATGACATTGACATTGCCCCGGGCAAAGCTATGGTAAGCCGGCCCCGTGCGGTGAAATTCTCAAACCGACCTTAAAACGGTAATATCTACTAACTCAGCATATTCGAACCGCGCCCAGAGCCGACCAATAAGTCGGAAGGGGATAGACGGAATCCGCGTCGCAGGGTTTATTTTTTCTTCCTGATCTTGTTTCCCTACTGCCGCGGGTCAACGGCCGGGTGCTTGCGAAGGGACTTTCTTGCACGCTCTCCTAAGGGACTGGGACCGTAATTGGTACCTGGCCTTTTCCACCGAAGTCGGGCATAGCCCCGGCCGCGTGGTCCCGGATATCCGTATCGCCCATTCCACCCTGGCCCGCCTACTCCGGGACGCGGGAAACCGATCCGCGGTACGCGTGCTGCTGTCCTCGGAGATTCCCGCGCTGCGCGGCATTCCGACGCAACTGCTTCCGCTTCTCGGCCTGGCCGCGCGCCGGATGGAAAAGCGCGTATGGGCGCTCCGGTACGGGGAGAAATTCGAATTGCGATCCGGCGGGTCTTCTGCGCCTTCCGAGAATCCGCTGACGGCCTTTGATTTCCCCGTAATGCACCTGCCGGACGAGGGCCCGGAGGCGGGCTCGGGCGCCGCTGTTCCGGAAAGCGAAGCGGCGGTACCCGCGCTCCGTTTTTCCGGCGAACACGAACGACCGGATTTTCTCCGGTTCGAGCATGGGGCCGAAAAAGAGGCGGGGATGGTATTCGCGCATGGGGCGGCGGCGCCTCCCGCGATGGCCTTCGGCCACGGGAGCGAAGAGGCTCCCGGCTTGGCCTTCGCGCACGCGGCCGAAGGCTCCGGCACGGTAGGATTTTCGGCGTCGGTAAAGGCGCCATTCCATTGAGAACCCAGGCAAAGGACGGCCATGTCTAGCACGGAAAAGATTTATGAGGGATCCTCGGTGGTGGTGAAAGCCGCCATGTCCCCCGAGCACGCCAAGAAACTCAAGAGCCTGACCTTCCAATTCATGCAGGATGGGTCGGCCCCGAAGAAGGACGACCTGTGCCAGGAGTCGGAGTTCGAGAAGAAGTACGGCGCGTCCGACATGGGTGCCGACGGGACTCTTGAGCATCGCGTTAATGCGCCCAAGGTACCCGGAGACAAGGACACTTACCTGCTCGTCTACCACATCTTCTACGAGGTGGAAGGCGCGGATGGCAAGCTCGTCAAGAACCAGGAATTGTCGGTCAAGCAATTCGAGGTCTACCCGCGCACGGCAAAGCTCAAGGCCACCTGGGACAAGGACGGCAAGCCTTTCCCGGATTTCCGTTTCAAGGTTCTGCAGAACGGCTCCCAAGTAGGGGAGATCAAGCATACCTTCGTGAACGATACCAAGAACGTGAAGGGCGAGACGATCCCCGCCGGGTCCGCCGAATTCAACCTGGATATGCTGCCTGGCTTCACCATCGTACAGGCCAGCCCGTGGGAAATCGTATCCCATGAAAAGGACGACAAGGACAAGCGCAACTACGCCGTGAAGGGCGACCTGAAGTTCCGGGCCGAATTCCGCAACCCGGCCGGCGGACGCGTAAAGCAGTACGTCAATTACGATCCCGAAGATCAGGGCCAGCAGGGCACGGGCCACGAAATGATCGTCGAGGTCGGCGTGGCCCATCCGGCCGCGGATGCGGGCGGCAAGCGGGAAATCCATTTCCGCGCCACCTTCGGGCCGGAAGCGGGCGCCAAGATCGCCAAAAGCAAACGCAAGGATGCCGATCATCCGACCAAGGTGGACAAGGCGGATAAGGCCGACAAGGCGACCATCGAGGAAAAGAAGGCCAATGAACTCTACCAGGGCAAGATCGAGCTGGAGAACGATGTCGGCCGCCTCAAGCTTTGCCTGGGCCGGGCCGGAGGGGACACCTGCAAGCTGGAAATCGCCGGCTCGGACAAGTTCCTCACCGACAAGACGGTGGAAGCGGACCAGATCCTGGAGATCGAGAATTGGCGCCGGGTATACTACGAGTTGATGGTGCCGGATTCGCTCTACGAAGACGCTCTGGATGCCGAGACCCTGGACATGCGCAGCGACTTCCAGCAGCGGCTGGAGGCCCTGGGACGGCAGGTGTTCGTGGAATTCGAGCACAACGATACGCGCGTGTTCGACATGGTGGGCATGGCCGATCACGGCAGCCTGGGGCCCAAGCGCTTCTTCGGTCTGCCCGGCAGCCCGGATAAGCCGGCTTATATCCTGAGCGGCCGCAATTGGCGGCAACTCCCGCAAGGCCAGGCCTGGTCGGCGGACCATCCGGCGAAATCCCTGTACATCTCGCTTTGCGATCTGATGCTGAAATGGAAGAAGGACACCCAGGACGAAGGCGCCGGCCCCAAGGACTTCAGCGGTACCCTCAAGGAGAAGGCCGGGGTGGTGAACGCCCAGGAGCGTTTCCAGGGCCTGTTCATGCCTTTTTCGGGGTATGACGGCGGTTCCGGTATCACCGATGTTACCTGGACGGCGGACATTTCCAAGGACGACGCGGTTTGCAAGATCAAGCCGGAGCTCACGGTAAAAGAGGTCCGCTACGATTTCGTGCCCTCCGAGGAGGCCCTGGTCGAACTCTCCTGCGGCGCGGCCTTCGGAGTCTCGGTGGAGATCGGGTTCATGGCGGGCCCGGACGGGAAATTCGCCGGGAAGCTGGGCGCGGAGGATGCCGAGCGACTGGAACGCGCCGCGGCAGCGGTGCTCAAGAACGGGAACGCCTTGCGGGAAACCGGCGGCAAGGTCACCTGCGAGATCGCTTGCCCCAAGCTGGGCGGCAAGGGCGAGGACGATTGCGTCAAGGTAGTGAAGGCCAAGTTCCAGGAAGCCTTTGACAAGGGCAAGAAGGACACTTCGGCCCACCCCGGCCTGGGCCCTGACGGCCAGCCCCGCACCGGTAGTTGCCGACTCACCGATGTCACCGACATGGGGGCCAGCTCGTCACTGGAATGGCATTTCCTGCTTCCGGATTTCATGTCCGACGGCAACGTCGGGCCGGGCTCCTTCGTGGGACCCGAGAAGACCGTGGACAAGTGCCCGGTCAAGTTCGCATTCTCCTTCCAACCCCACGAGGCTTCGCCCGGCGAGGCCGAGGGCAAGCTGTTGGCCTGGGCCTGCTCGGCGGCGGGGGCCGAAACCCATCTGCTGCGGCTGGTGCTGCGCAGCTTCGAAGTCAAGTCGGACAAGGCCCGCCTGGAGCACGGTCACGGCGACGAGGGCGCGGCAGGGGATTGCTTCGAGAAAGCGGACGCGTTGTGCGAAAAGTGCCTGGACTACGGACGGGCCGCGAGCCTGGCGGCCTTGTGAGCCGCGCGGAAGGGAACTGAACATGAACATCTGGACCAAGCCCCAATTCAAGACCAATTCGAAGAAGCATTTCAGCAAGCGGGACGGGACCATCGCCGAGATCGACACGGCGCTGGACGAGTACCACGGAGAGACGACGGAGCCCGAAAAGGGCACCAAGCTGGAGGCCCTGTGGGGCAAGCTGGAAAAGTTCGAGGACGAGAAGAAGCTCAAGTACGCCAACACCATTTTCGTGCAGAGCGCCAAGCGCAAGAACGCGGTGCGTACCTTGCGTACCCAGGTGGAATGGCACATGTGGCAGCGCAAGTACGACGGGAAGCTGTCCGAACGCACCGATCTCCGCGATTTCTTCGCCAAGAAGCGGGACAAGGACCTGGACGATGCCGTGCTGCGCGATTGGCTCGGCAAGCTGAAGGTGCACGTCAGCCAGGGCGATCCCGTCACCAGTAAGCTGAAGACGGATTTGCACGCGGGCATCGAGGAGTACTTCAAGCCCGTAGGCCGGAAACCTTGGATGGACGCCGTCGACAACGGTCCCTTTCCCTGGAAGTCCGGCCGACCCTCGCAGGAGCAGTATCTGAACTCCGGCCCGGGCTACGCGATGCCCAGCAATCTGCGCATCGCTACGGTGGATTTCGATTCCGTGGTGGGCAACGGCGCGATCACGTACATGCGCTCCGAAGATATGGCGAAGCTCAAGGACGAGGAGAAAACCGCCATGTTCTGGAAGACCGTGGCCGACCGGGACTGCATGGTAAGCCATATGGTTTCGGTAAACCAGGTCGCGGAACATTTGTCCCCCGTCCTCCGCAAACTGATGGAGGACTACCTTCGCTCCCTATTGACCGTGGATCTGGAGCTCCAATCCGAGCTCGTGAAGCGGGCGCTGAAATCGGATCCGGGATTCCGGGCCCTGGTGCATCTCGACTATTACGCCACCCGCGCCGTCGATCAGGTGGGCCTGCATAAGGACACCACCGGGAACAACCTTTTCGCGGTGCT
>JAHFCH010000166.1 GCA_023249635.1 Fibrobacterota bacterium | reverse complement strand
TGTCGAACTCGTACATCTCGTCCGCGTTCCCGTGGTCGGCGGTAATGATGGCGATACCGTTCAAGGCGTCGATTACGGGCAGCAGTCGGCCCAACTCCAGGTCCACCGCTTCGATGGCCATGGTGGCGGCGCGCAAGTTGCCGGTATGGCCTACCATGTCGCCGTTGGCGTAGTTCAGCCGCGCCGTACGGTATTTTCCCGTCTTAAGCTGCTCGATCATGGCGTCCGTTATTTCCGCCGCCTTCATCCAGGGCCGCTCGTCGAAAGACACTCTATCCGATGCGATCTCGATGTATGTCTCCAGCTTCTCATCGAATTTACCGCTGCGATTGCCGTTCCAGAAATAGGTCACGTGGCCGAACTTCTGGGTTTCCGAGATCGCCAATTGCGAGACGCCTACCGAGGCCAACTGCTCGCCCATGGTATTGCGGATTTCCGGCGGGGAAACCAGGTAGCGTTTCGGAATGTGCAGATCCCCGTCATACTGGAGCATACCGGCATAGACCACCTTGGGCACGCGTTTGCGATCGAATTGCTTGAGTTCGGCGTCCTCGAAGGCGCGGGAGATTTCGATGGCGCGGTCGCCGCGGAAGTTGAAGAACACCACGCTGTCCCCGTCCACGATGGGGCCCAGGGGCGCGCCGTCATCGGCGATTACGAAGGGAGGCAAGTCCTGGTCGATGACGCGACCGCCTTCGGAACGGAGGGTATTGATGGCCGCTTCGGCCGAGGCGAAAGTGCGGCCTTCCGCCAATACGTGGGTTTTCCAACCGCGCTCCACCATGCTCCAATCGGCTTCGTAGCGATCCATGGTGATCTTCATGCGGCCGCCGCCGCTGGCGATGCGGGCGTCGAAGTCCGCCCCGGAAATCTCCTTCAGGAACTGCTCGAAGGGCAACACGTAATCAAGGGCCGAGGTCTCGCCCACGTCACGACCGTCCAGGAGGATATGCACGCGCACCTTTCGCACGCTTTCCTGCTTGGCCCGCTTGATCATGGCGGTAAGGTGGTTGATATGCGAATGCACGTTGCCGTCCGAGAAAAGCCCCAGAAAATGCAGGGTACCACCGCGTTGCGCGTTGCCGGTGATATCCTTCCAGGCCTCGCGCTCGAACATCTTGCCGCTGGCGATGGACTGGTTCACCAGGGAGGCGCCCTGTTCGTATACGGCTCCGGCGCCGATGGCGTTATGCCCGACCTCGGAATTGCCCATGTCTTCGTCGCTGGGCAGCCCAACCGCTTTGCCGTGGGCCTTGAGCAGGGTGTTGGGGTAGCGGGCGAACAGGTCGTCCAAAACGGGCTTGCGCGCTTGCGCGATGGCATTGCCCTCGGTAACGGAGGAAATGCCGTACCCGTCCATGACGACTACGACCACGGGGCCCGGGCAACCCGGAAAGGAGGACAAGCGCTTGAGCATATCGGATTCCTCGGAACGTGTGAAAGGAGAATATAGCTCTTCACCGGACCCCTATGCTCGCCGGAAACAGGGCCTCCGGAGGCGCAGGGACAGGCTAGGAGCGGGGCGGGCGCCGCGGCTTGGAGCCGGGTTTCCCGAACACTTTACCGCCAGGGGCGCGACGCGAAGGCGGGGCCTTCCGCTCCTCGAAGCCGTCCCGCTCGGGGCGGTCCCCGAAGCGGGATTTCCCCCGCGGCTTTTCGTCGCGGTCGCCGAAGCGGGGTTTGCCTTGCGGCTTCCCGTGGCGGTCCCCGAAGCGGGGTTTCCCTTGCGGCTTATCGCCGAGATCCCCGAAACTGGGTCTGCCCTGCGGTTTATCGCCACGATCGCTGAAGCGGGGTCTGCCTTGCGGCTTATCGCCACGATCGCCGAAGCGGGGTTTGCCTTGCGGCTTATCGCCACGATCCCCGTAGCCGGGATTCCCCTGCGGCTTGCTATCGCGATTCCCGAAGCCCGGCTTCCCGTATGGCTTCTTGACCGTCTCCGATGACGCCGCTTCCAGCTCGGCCTCGGCCTCATCGCCGCCCGCGTTCTGGACGATGTTGCGATCCTTGTTGATGCGGTTCAGGATGCCGTAGCGGTCCGGGATGAACAATACCATGACTTCCAGATTGTCCGTTCCCGGGAACATGTCCAGGGGAACCACCTTGGAAACCATGAAGCCGGCCTTGCGCCATTGGTTCACTTCCTTGGGAAGCGTATCCATGTCGCAGAAAATGTGCAGGATGCGCGCCGGATTGCGCGCCGCCAACGCGCGGATCACACCGGGTTCGGTTCCCTGCCGGGGAGGATCGAGAAGCAAGGCTTCCGGCTTCTCCGCCGAGGCCGGCGGCAAAAGCTTTTCCAGGGTCTTGGTGCTGATGCGACCGGCGCGGAAACGCGCATGGGATTCCGGATGGGCAGTCGCCATCTTCTGGGCCGATTCGATGGCGGGACCGCCCAAGTCCACTCCCCAGGCTTCCCCGTAGTTCGTCCCCAGGTGCAAGGTGAAGAATCCGAACCCGCTGTACAAATCCACCAGACGATATTCGGGCTTCGGCTTGAGCAATTGCTCCGCCTTCTCGAGGAACAAAGGGAGAATGGAGGCGTTGACCTGGCAGAAAGCGGTGGGATGGAAAGCGTAGACCCGTTTTCCCACGGTCATGCGGATATCGTCCGGGCCGAACAGCTTCTTCAGCTTCCATTGGCTATCCGAGCTGCGGGCCTCGAAGTAGAACTCCGATCGCGAAGGATCGTAGAACATGAATCCCGAAGCCACGTTGTGCTCCGGCGTCTTGAGATGATCCCCGAGCAGCTTCGCCTTGCGCACTACGTCCGCATTCAGCCGATGCACATTGAGGAACACCGAGGGGCGGCCGTAGTCGCCGCGGATGATGATGTAGTTGAGGGCGCCGGCCAATTGGAAATAAGCGTCCGTATTCAGCTTGGAAAGAATGAAGGCGTAGATGGCCTTATGTTCCGGCGGTTCCACGCGGGAATCGGCGCTGGCCTTGGGGTTGGCGGCCAGGGAACTTTCCGTCAGGAAAGCCAGCTCGAATCCGGCATGGGTGCGGACCACGCGACGCTTGGTGGTGGTGCGGTAGCCGCGCGGTCGGGGAGAGGGAAGGACTTTGTTCGGCTTGTCGGGCAATCCGCGCGCGGTCCAGAATTCCTGCAAGGCCTTGTTCTTGAGATCCAATTCCTGCGCGTAGTCCAACAAAGCCAAAGGCTCGGGATGCTTTCCGCCTTGGATCTTCTCCGGTGCGGCCCGGCGCGCCAGCTGCATCAGGAGATCGGAGAAGCGCAGTTGCTGATCGGAGGTTTCCGCGTTTGCATCGTCTTCCGACTGGTTGCCGTCTTTGCGCGCTCGGAAGCCTTTGCCCCGCGCCTGGAGTCTACCGGCCTTGCCGCCACCCCGTTTGGGACGCCCGCGACGGCCGCCGGTATGGGCGGGCTCATCCTGGGTCTGGGGGGGACGTCGGGATCCTGGGAAATGGCGCTGGGGTTTGGACATGGGGGTGGGAAGGTAGGAAAATGCGGACCCGGGCTCACCCGCGCGGGTGTGGCCGGTCAGCCGCCGAAGCCGCCGGCCTGGGCCAGAAAAGCCAGGAAGTCGGGATGGCGACCTGCGGCCTCGCGCAATACCAGCTTCATCCCCGGGTGCTTCGCTTGGGCGGCGGCGATCAGGCGGGGAATGTCTTCCAATACGTGTTTTCCCGAGAAGAAGAAGAGGGGGAGTACGTGGATTTCCTCCGACCCGGCCTGGGCGGCCTGATCAATCGCTTCGGGGAGGCTGGGATTGGACAGGGACAAAAAGGAGGGTATCACCGTAGCGTCCGGCATGGTCGCTTGGAGTTTTGCGGCCAAATCCCGCATTTCCTCAAGCGCCTCCGGAGCCTTGCTGCCATGGCCCAAGATGATCAAAGCCTTGAGGGGTTTCAAGCGGAAAATCCTTTACCTTGATCGTACCCCATCCGATAAAACTAACAAGGAGCGGCTCGCCTGCAGGTGTCGTGTTGCTTCCCGCCTTCACATAAGGCTAAAATAAGGACGTTCAACATGATGGGCATCGGAATGGCGCAGTCTAGCATCAAATTAACCACGTTCGAGAATGAGCCCTGCATCGAGATCCGTGGCGAGTGGGATCAGCCCAGCCTCGACGCCCTGATCAAAGCCTTCCAGAAGGTGATCGGAAAGGTGGAAGCCCGCCTGTTCCTGCGCCTCTCGGAGCTCGACTATCTCGACAGCGCCGGCCTGGGCGTTATCATGTTCAATATGAACGAGTTAGCCAAGCGTAACGCTAAGCTCATCTTAATCGAACCCTCCGATGAGATGCGTCAGATACTCCGCACCACGTCCCTGGACAAGGTCTTGGAAATCCGCTAAACCGGTCCGGCTTTCCTTCCCGTTCCCGCTCCCGATTCTTTCTCTCCGCACGCTTTGCGTCGCTCCCCGCCATTGACTACCTTTTGTGCATCACCGGGTTCCAGGCCCCGCCATCCGGCCCTTCCAGGCCGGCAGGGCTTCCGGGACGCATGACGCTTCCCGGCGCGGAACCCGATTTCAGGGAGAACCGTGGCCGAACCCAAGAAAACCCCGCTGTACGATGCTCATGTGGCCCTGGGGGCCAAGATGGTTCCTTTCGCCGGCTTCAACATGCCGGTGCAATACTCCGGCATCCGTCAGGAGCATGAAGCCGTGCGCAAGGCCGTCGGCCTCTTCGATGTATCCCATATGGGTAACTTCTTCGTGACGGGGAAGGGGGCCAAGGGATTCTTGCAGCGCGCCACCGTGAATAACCTGGACAAACTCGCGGACATGGATGCGCAGTATTCGGCGCTTTGTTATCCCAATGGCACCGTAGTGGATGACATTCTCGTTTACCGGCTTGCGGCGGATCGATTCAAGCTGGTCGTGAACGCGTCCAACATCGACAAGGACTTCGCCTGGCTCGAAGGCCTGCGCAGGGAAGATCCCGAAGGCGCTGCGGTGGAGTTGCGGGACGCCAGCGCCGAATTGGGGATCTTATCCTTGCAGGGACCGCATGCCCTGGCCGTGGCGGCCGCCGTCATGGAGAACGATCCCTCCGCGGTTGGCACCTATAAGGCCGGCCGCGGTAAGGTGCTGGGCGTGGAGACTTTGTACAGCCGCACCGGATACACGGGTGAAGACGGCTTCGAGTTCTTTCCCGCCAACGCGCAATTGCCCACGCTGTGGAACCAGTTGTTGGAGGCGGGAGCCCGCTATGGTATACTGCCGATAGGGCTGGGGGCTCGCGATACCCTCCGGCTGGAGGCGGGCTATTCGTTGTATGGCCACGAACTCACCGATAAGACGAACCTCATTGAAGCCGGTCTCGGCTGGATCACGGATCTCAATAAAGGCGATTTCATGGGCCGCGCGGCCCTCGCGCCCAAGGCGCAGCCCGGTGGCATGGAACGCAAGGTGGTGGGCCTCGAGGTACTCGAGCTGGCCATCCCCCGCGAAGGCACCGTGGTGCGCGCCGGAGGCAAGGATGTGGGCGTGGTGACTTCGGGCACCATGTCGCCGACCTTGGGCAAAGGCATCGCGATGGCCTACGTGCTGACCCCGTATGCCAAGCTGGGAACCGAAATGGAAATCGTGATCCGCGACACCGGGAAAAAGGCCAAAGTGGTCTCCCGGAATTTCTACAAACGGGCCAAGGCCTGAAGGAAGGTTTGTTGTCCAGTAAGACCGCCAAACGTAAGCCGAAGAAAGCCTCTTCCCGCGCCAAGGGCCGGGACGAGGCGCAGGAAGATGAGGGCGAAGCCCATGGGCAGTCGCTGCTCCGCGAAGGTTGGGGTCTCCTGTTGCTTTCGGTTTCCCTGGTCACGGTCATAGCGCTGCTCTCCGGTTTCTCCGCGCCCGGCGAAGTGAACCTGCTCGGTCCCTACCTGGGGAATTGGTGGGCCGATACCCTAAACCAATTCGCCGGCAGCCTGCCCATCCTGTTCCTGGTCGCGGCCGTGGCGGCCCTCGGCTTCAAGCTGGTGCTGGCGCGTGATGGCCTGCGCTTGCGAATGGTCGCCGCCCTGGCCCTGCTCTTCGTGACGACCGGCGTACTCCTCAGCATCCGTAATATCGGAAAGCCCACGCTGCTCAATGCCGATTACCAGTCATCCGGAGGTTACCTCGGGAATTTCCTGGTGCATAAGGCCTTCCTCCCCGTGTTCGGCACCGGTCAATTCGGTCCCTATCTCATCTCGGCCATCGGCACCCTTTTCATCCTCATCTGGGGCTTCCGCATGAGCGTGGTCCAGGTGTCGGAAAAATCCGCGGCCTCCATCGTATTCGTGGGGCGGCCCTTCTTCTCGGGTTTGCGCCGGCTGTGGGAAAAAACCGCAGTCGAAGAAAGCGAAGAAGACGAGGAAAGCGATCAGGAAGCGGATGCCGCACAAGCAGCCCTGGACATCGCCAAAGCCCGTGCCGCGGCCAAGGCGGATCGTTCCCGCATCGCCAAGATTCCCCTTCCCCTGCAGGACGATGAGCCGAAACCGGAAGGCCGCCGCAAGCGCGGTTCCCCGGAGCCGGAGGACGATCGCTTTTCGACGCGGGGCGTCCCCAGCCCTTCCGTGCTTTCCACCCGGAATTACCTGGGCGATGCCCCGGTAAACGGGGAGATCCCGGCCGCCGAAATCGAGGCAGCCGAAGAACTCGACGTCATCGATATGAACGATCCGCTCGCGGTTCGCAAATCGCGGGATCTTGATTTGGAGCGCAAGCGCGTCTCCGAGTTGAATGAATGGGAAATCAAGACGCGGGATCCCGAGATCGCCGGGATGCTGCGCAAGGAAAAAGCCAAGGCCGAAGAGAAGGCCCGGCTGGAGCGCGAAACGACCGCGGAAGAGCCCGTAGCCGATGCGAATGCCGCCGATGCGGGATACGACGATCCCAATGCGAAGAAGAAAGGCCGCAAGAAGGACAAGCCCGCGGTCAGCTCCCCGGTGGAAGAGGAATCGGAAGCTCCGGTCCCTTTGCAGCGCATGGCCAGGGTGGAGCCCGAGGAAACCGAGGAAGCGGAAAATGCGGAGCTCGACGAGGAGGCCGAGGTAGACGAGGAATCCTGGACTGGCGAAGCAGCGGATGCCGAGGAGGATATTTCCCCGATCCTGGCCCGCTCAGTGCCGGCGGCCCCGTCCGCGCCCAGGCCGCCCAAACCGGCCCCCCCGCCGGCCCCCGTGGTCAAATACGATCCCTATCGCGTTCCCGGCATCGACGAGATCTTCTCCGAACCGCCCAAGCAGCCGCTCGAGTTTACGGAAGAGGAATTGCGCGAGCAATCCAAACTGCTGGAAGACCAACTGATCAATTTCAAAGTCATGGGCAAGGTCACCCAGATCTGCCCTGGGCCGGTCATCACCCGCTACGAGGTCGAACTGGCGCCGGGCGTCAAGGTCAGCCGCATCAGCACCCTGGCCGACGATCTCGCATTGGCATTGCGCGCCAAGAGCATCCGCATCCTGGCCCCCATCCCGGGCAAATCCGTGGTGGGCATCGAAGTGCCCAACCGCAAGGCCCAAATTGTCTACATCAAGGAAATCCTGCGCGCCCCCGAGTTCGGCGCCGAGCAGGACACGCTCAAGATTTGCCTCGGCAAGACCATCGCCGGCGAACCTTACGTAATGGATCTGACGCGCGCGCCGCATCTACTGATCGCGGGCCAGACAGGTTCAGGCAAATCGGTATGCATCAACAGCATCATGGCCTCGTTCCTGTGCTCTAAAACGCCGGATGAATTGCGCATGATCCTGGTCGATCCCAAGGTGGTCGAGCTTAAGCCTTACGATGCCATCCCGCATCTGCTCTACCCGGTGATCACCCAGCCGGACGTGGCCGTGAGCGCCCTGAAGTGGGCCACCTTCGAGATGGATCGCCGCTACGAGGTACTGGCCCAATGCGGCGTGCGCAACATCAAGGGGTTCAATACCAAGGTCCGTGAAGCCACGTTGCCCGAGGTCATGGAAGAGGAAGACAAGAAACTCTTGCCCTATATCGTCATCATCATCGATGAATTGGCGGACTTGATGATGGTGGCCGGCAAGGAAGTGGAAACCAATATCGCGCGTATCGCCCAGAAGGCCCGCGCGGTGGGCATTCACTTGATCCTGGCGACCCAGCGCCCTTCCACCAACGTCATTACCGGTACCATCAAGGCCAATCTGCCGACCCGTATAGCCTTCCAGGTGGCCAGCCAGATCGATGCCCGCACCATCATGGACAAGATGGGCGCCGAGAAGCTCTTGGGCCGGGGCGATATGCTGTTCCGGCCCATCGAATTCCCCGAGCCGGTGCGATTGCACGGATGCTTCCTGGACGACGCCCAGGCCGAGAAGTTGGCTTCGGTGGCGGCCGATCAGCACGTGAACTATCCTCAAATCCAATCCTTCAATCTCGAGGACGATCCCTCCGCCGAAGGCGGCAAGGATGAGCCCCGCGACGAGAAGTTCCGCGAAGCGGCCGAGCTGGTGGTGCAAGTGAAGCAGGCCTCCGTCTCTTTGCTGCAGCGTCGCCTGGGTATCGGGTACGCTCGGTCGGGCCGGTTGGTGGATCAGTTGGAACGCGCGGGCGTGGTGGGACGCGAACGCGGGTCCAAACCGCGGGACGTACTAATGAACCCCGAAGAGCTGCAGTCGTTTCTTTCTTCCGGTTTGAACGACGACTGACGATTCCGGCCTGGAATGGGGGAATTTCCCCCGGACCCTTTCCCGATGCCGGATTTTTTGCTCCCGTTGATTGGGAAGACCTAAATTCCCACCCAATCAGGAGGCTCCCATGTCCCTACCGCTCGGTACCATCGCCCCGGACTTCACCCAGAATTCCAGCCAGGGGAAACTCAACTTCTACGAATTCATCAACGGCAAATGGGCCATCTTCTTTTCCCATCCCGCCGACTTTACGCCCGTGTGCACCACCGAGCTGGGTATGACCGCCAAGCTCAAGAGCGAGTTCGCGCGCCGCGGCGCCGTTGTGCTCGCGCTCTCGGTAGACAGCGAAGCCAACCACAAGGGTTGGATTCCGGACATCGAAGAGACCCAGGATTGCCGCGTGGATTTCCCCATCATCGCCGATGAGGATAAGAGCGTCAGTATCGCCTACGGCATGTTCCAACCTCTGGCCAACGACAAGTTCACCGTCCGCTCGGTGTTCTTCATCGACCCGAACAAGAAGGTCCGCGCCAACATCACCTACCCGGCTTCCACCGGACGCAATTTCCAGGAGATCCTGCGCGTGCTCGATTCCTTGCAACTGACCGACGGCTACAAGGTGGCCACGCCCGTGAACTGGAAGGATGGGGAAGACGTGGTGATCGCGCCCGCCTTGCAGGATCCGGAGGATCTGAAGACGCGTTTTCCCAAGGGATATAGGGTGATCAAACCGTACCTGCGGATGACGCCGCAGCCGAATAATTAGGACTGCGCGGTTTCCGCGGCGACCCGCGGCTTCCGCGGGCGTTGACTTCCGGGTCAACGGATTCTACCCCAACCGACGGTATCGCCGGGCCCCCGGGCCCGGTTTCCGTTATCTTTGCCTCCGTGAAGGGGGCATTCTTGTTTCTGGCCGCAGCGCTTTCCTATCTGGAGGCGCAAACCCCCACGCATTTCATCGCCAATCTGGAAGCGGGCAAACCGCAAACCCTGGTCGCTTTCGGAACCAGCCTCACCGCGGGCGGCGCCTGGGTGGGCCTTGTCGACGCCTACCTCAAGGAACGCTATCCCGGCCTAGCCACCGTCAAGAACGAAGGCGCCAGCGGGCACAGTTCCAAATACGGCCTGCAAATCATCCATAACGTCACCCGTCACAAGCCCGATCTGGTGCTGATCGAATTCGCCATGAACGACGCCTATTATCCCGAGCGGGATGGATACACCGAAGGCGTCACCGTGGAAGGGAGCAAGGCCAATCTCGGGATCATCATCGACAGCGTCCGCGCGGTCAATCCCGCCTGCGAAATCCTCTTGCAGACGATGGACATCCCCCTGGGCATCCACCGCGCGCGGCGGCCCAAGGTGGAAGCGTATTATCAAGGCTACCGCGAAGTGGCCCAGGCCCGCGGCCTCGCTTTGGTCGACCACCAGGCGCGCTGGGAAGCGGTCCTGGCCTTCGACTCCTCCTTCTACGTTTCCTGGTTGCCGGATAGCATCCATCCTGCGGCCGCCGCCAGCGCTGCCATCACCTTGCCGGCCGTACTGGGCGCTCTCACGGGCAATGCGGTCACCCTGCAGTCCCCTTCCGCCGGGGACCGGTTCACGGTTGGGAAGGATATCCCATTGACAGCGGTTTCCGCCGCGCAGGCCGCTCCCGCAGCCGGTTTCAGGATGGATTTCTTCCAGGTCAAGACCAAAGTCGGTTCCTCTCCGGCGGCGCCTTTCAACTATGCCTGGAAGGGCGCGGCTGCCGGAAAGTACCTGGTCATGGCCAAATTGATGCGCGGAGAGACGGCCGTGGCCATCTCGGAGTTGCGCAGGATCGAAGTGAGCGTTTCCACCGCGACGATGGCCCGGCGCCTGGGTAACCCCAAGGTTACCCTCGGGCCAGGGCCTCGACCGCCGGGATTCTGGCTGGGGCGAAAATGCGCAGCTTGCCGATGAAACGGGGCGCGGGATCGCGCGCCGTCAATGCCAGCACCAGCAGCCGTTCCAGGGTTTCGCAACCGCTGCTCCGTTTGGGGCAACGACGGCAGAAGGCCGCCGCGCATAACTCCGGCGCGTTTTTGCTTTCGAAATAACCCGCCAGGGAACATTTCGACTGGGCCGCGGCTGCCCCCATTTGGCCTTCCAGCGGGCCGCAGGCTTCCGAAATCGCGACAATGGCGGAGTCCGCGTCGAGACCCGCTTTCCGCATCAGCCGGAAATACCTGAGGCAAATCGATCCCAGGCGCACCAAGGAGTATGCGTCCGGTGGCCTTCCGGGAAAACCCACCATGTCGAGGCAGGCGTATTCCCAGAGGGATTCCTCCGCCGCTTGGTGCAAATCCTCCGCGGGGATTTTCTGGTGGAGAAGGGATTGGAACGAAAGGAAAAACGGCCGTAGGTTCGCCAACATCTGTATATTCAACGCCTTTCTTCTGCGCCCCAAATATATGCGGTCGAAATCACCGACTCCCCTCGATTGCGATCTTCGTGGGAATAAGTGTTCGGAAAACGTTCCTGGTTACGCCGTCAACAAGGTTTTTTGCGGAAATAAGGAATAAAACCGTCACAGTTTGCGCGGAAAACGGCGCCAGGATTGCTTATTTTTGCGTGAGCCCGAACCTAACGCCTATTTCTAACACCAGAGCAGAATGCCCCAATCCGACTCAACTCCCGCCGCTTTCTCCGTATTCGATTACTTCGACTATCGGCGCTGCCTGGACGACTATTTCAAATACCGGAAATCGCTGAATAGCCGATTTTCCCATCGCAGCTTCGCGCTTAAAGCGGGATACAAATCCTCGGGCTTATACATCCAGCTCGTCAAAGGCAAGCTCAACCTCACCCGTAAGATGTTGCCCGGGTTCTTGAAGGCCATGGCATTGAACGAAGTCGAGTCCGAGTACTTCGGGCATATGGTGAACTTCTCGCATGCCCAGAACGCGGTAGCGCGGCAACACTGGTTCGATAGTATGGTGCCCATGCTACCGCCGCGCACCAAGGCCGTGGCCATGGACCAGAAGAAGTACTACGAAAACTGGTACCACGTGGCCGTGCGCGAAGCCCTGGCCATTTTGGAAATCGGCGATGACCACGGCTCCCTCGCGGATTTCATCCGGCCGCCCATTACGCCGGCGCAGGCGCGCGCCTCCATGGAGTTGCTCGACAACCTCGGCCTCATCCGTAAGGATTCCAAAGGGCATTGGCGCGCCCACGACGCCATCGTGGAATCGACGACGGACCTGGGCCCCCTGGTGATCCACGCGTACCAGGAATCCTTTATCGATCTGGGCAAGGCGGCCCTGAAGCAATACGAGCGGAACCAACGCAATATCGCCTGCTTCACCTTCAGCCTTTCCGATGAAGGGCATAAGCGCCTGAGCCTCAAGGTGGATCAGTTCTTCAAGGAAGTGTCAGAACTGGTGCGCTCCGATATCGGTATGAACCGGGTTTGCCAGCTCAACGTGCAATACTTCCCCCTGTCACGGATGCCCGGCACATGATTTTCCGGACTACGACGGCCCTGGCCACGGCATTTCTCTTCTCCGCCTGCCTGTTCGACGGCGGTACCGGTACTTCGGCCGGCAATACCATGGTGAATAACAGCACCAAGGGCACGGGAACGGGCGCCGGTAACACCATCACGGCCCGGGTGCTTACTCTCGACGGCGCGCCGGCTGCCGGCGCTGAGGTCTATCTGCGACCAGAAGGGTACATACCGGATTCCGTTATCGTAGGCGCGGATAGCCTCGCCCGCAAAGGCGTGCGGGTCGGCATTGCGGATGCGGCGGGGAAAATCTCCTTGCCTGCCGATACCGGCGTGACATACGTATTGGAAGCCACCCGGGGTGCGGGGGAGAACCGCCAGATCACCTGGCGTGAATCGGTTCGTCTGGCTCCGGCCGAAAGCGTTCTCGCCCTGGGCGATCTGGGGATGAGCCAAGTCGCGACCTTGACCGGATCGGTGCGCAATGCGGCAAATACCACACTCTTGGCCCCGGGCGGTATCTGGGTAGGTTGCCCCGGCACCGCAGCCTTCGCCAAGGTGAACGTCGATGGGTACTTCAAGCTTACCGGCTTGGCCCCGGGCCAGCATGAACTTTCCGTATTCCGTAACATCATCCTCAACCAATGGGAACGCATCCCCGTGCGTGGCTGGCGCGTATTCGCGGGTAGCCAGTCCCGGCTCGACAACCTGGTTCTGCCTGCGCCGCGCACCGGGCCGGGCGTCGAGACCTCGGAGATCAGGGTCTCGAGCAACGGGATTTCCGCCCTCGCCTGCCGGGACGATGCGACCTCGCTCATCCGCGAAGATTATGCTGGGCAGACCCAGGGCGGGGAATACCGCGTGCTACGTACCTGGTACAACGCGCCGCAGCCTTTGTGGGTGGAGCTGAATCCATGCCTGGGTACCTGGCGTAAGCTCGGCGAGTTGCCGCCCGACCCTTCCCTGGGACTCGGATCCTTCGCCGTGGAGAATTTCGATTTCGTAACGCTGGTTGGGAGCAAGAAGTACCACGTGCTCGATTCCGTCGGGTCGGACCTGGGCGCTGTCAATATGCTGCCGGTCCGCGAAATCGAATATTTCGACGGCAAGCTTTTCACGATGACCCTCGGGGACACGCAGGTGAAAATCTACCGGGATGCCCAAGCCATTACGGACGGCAAGCCTATCGATAGCCTGGATGTGAAGCTTCCGATTGCCTCAACCTGGGACATCGCCATCGAGGATAGCATCCTCTACTATGCCGAGGCGATCTCCGGCCAACCGAACGATTATACCCTGAACCGGTTCGACCTGCGCACCCGCAAGCTGCTGCCTGCCTTGCCCATGACCTGTCCCGGCGGAACGGTGACGGGTATCGTCTCGGCCGAAGGTGGGGGATTGTGGATCCTGGACGCGTCCAACACCTTAACCCTGTTGCGTACGCCGAATGCCCAGAGCGTTACCCCGATTCCGGAAGTGCTGCAACGCTTCAAAGTCGAGGGAGCGGCCGGACTTTCCAGGCTGGTACGCTTCCGTTCTTTCGGCAACATCTCGAAACCCGCACTGCTCTCCGGATTTCACATCCCGGTTTCCCCCGTGGATACCGTAAATCCCGCACCGGTAGACACCACGCTATCGGCCGCCTTGGATTCGGAAGGATGTCTGGTTACCGTGGCGGAGATGACCCAGACCCAGTACCTGGGCGCCTCCCGCAGCGGTAGGACCAAGGTGTTGCGCTCCTACCTGGAAAGCACCCTGAACGCATGGGTCGAACTGGATCCCTGCCATGGCACCTGGCGTTCCATCTACGGCGTGCCCAAGGAGCCGGGTAGGGCCGAAGGCACGTACTCGAGCCAGAACATGGATTTCCTTTTCGCCCTCGATCGCGGCTCGGCTTCGCGCTACGATACCCAGGGCGTGTACAGGAATACCATCCCGCTTCCCGCCAAGGTCTCCCAGGCCGAATACTACAATGGCTACCATTACGCGACCTTTACGAACGACAACTATTTGCACGGCTATGCCGACAGCGCTTCCTTCTGGAATGGCGGACAACCGGCGGTTACCATGGTCCTTGCGCCCGCCGCTGCCGGCGCCGATTTCGCGATCGTGAACGGCATCGTGTATTGGGCCATCCTGGAGCCGGCCAAGGCCGATGGCATACCCAGCGATACAGTGTCCATCGGCCGTTATTCCCTCGTGGACCTTTCCACGTTGCCCAACATCCGCCTGGGGGGCTTCAAGGGCGGCGCCTTGGGCATTTCCTCGGGCTACGATGGGCGCCTATGGCTGTTGGGACCGGGGAACCGCCTCTACCAATTCGACATGCGCGGAGCGAACCCGGCTAACCCCGGGGGCTGGAAGCTGGAGCGCAGCATCCCTATCAGGTTACCGGGCGAACCGGATAATTTGTACGGGCTGACCCGGTTCCATGATGCGGTGGAGGGTCCCATACCCGCCGGGATGCCTAATTACAAGCCCCCGACCCAGTAGTCCGGATTATAGCCGGACGAATGGACCCGGGGTGATTAGAGCAGTTCTTCCTGGGCGGGACCTGGCGCAGGCGGGATAAGCCCCAGGTGCCGGAAGGCATTGGCCGTGGCCTGGCGGCCGCGGGGCGTACGCTTAAGGAACCCGCATTGGATGAGGTAAGGCTCGTACACTTCTTCCAGGGTTTCCGTTTCCTCGCCCAACGATGCTCCCAAGGTCGAGAGCCCGACCGGACCCCCTTCGAACTTGTGGATGATGGTCTTGAGGATGTTCCGATCCATCTCGTCCAGCCCGCGGGGATCGATGCCCAGCATATCCAAGGTCTTGGCGACGATGACGCCGTCGATGATGGTGGTATTCTTCACTTGGGCCACATCGCGGCAGCGGCGCAACACGCGGTTGCCTACGCGCGGTGTCCCGCGGCAGCGCGCCGACAGAAGCTCAACCCCTTCCGGAGTCAAATCGACCTTGAGGATGCGCGCCGAACGCGCCAGGATCTTCTTCATCTCGGCGTCGGAATAGCTTTCCAGCCGGAAGGTGATGCCGAAGCGATCGCGCAGGGGCGAGGTGAGCATGCCCGTGCGGGTGGTGGCGCCCACCAGGGTGAAACGCTTCAAAGGCAGGTTGATGCATTTCGCCGAGGGCCCCGACTCCAGCATGATGTCGATCTTGAAATCCTCCATGGCAGGGTAGAGGAATTCCTCGATCACGCGGCTGATGCGGTGGATTTCGTCGATGAAGAGGACGTCGTTGACTTCGAGATTGGTCAACAGGCCGGCGAGTTCGGAAGGCTTGTCGAGCGCGGGCCCTGAGGTAATCTTTAGATTGGCGCCCATCTCCTTGGCGATGATATGCGCCAAGGTGGTCTTGCCCAATCCGGGCGGCCCTGCGAAAAGGATATGATC
>JAHFCH010000165.1 GCA_023249635.1 Fibrobacterota bacterium | reverse complement strand
GAGGAGCTGAACCGGGAAGGCGATCCGCCCTGGTTCGAATGCCTGGTCCGGAAGGAAACCATCGTGTTCGGCCATTGGGCCAAACGAGGGCTGATTGACCTCCCGAAATTCAAGGGCTTGGATACGGGATGCGTGTACGGGGGAAAGCTTACGGGCTAGTGCCCGGAAGAAGATCGATTCCTGCAGGTGGATGCGGCGCGCGCCTATGCGCCGATCCATTACCATTAGCCTGCTACGGCAGGTATCAGGCTTTTTTCTTCGTCCCGCCCGAGCCGGCCCGGCTCGGCTCATCCACCACCCAACGTCTTACGCTGTTGGTACCATGGCGCGTGTGCACGGGATGCCCGAAGATGAAGATGATGACGTCGCCTTTCTTGACCACGCCTTCCCGCTTGAGCTCGGCTTCCAACTGCCGGAAGACCAACTCGGGATTCTTGACCGCCTTGATCATCATGGGATGCACGGAATAGTACAGGGTGCTGCGGAAATATACGGCGGGCTTCTCGCAGGCCACCACCACGGGAATGTTGCCGCGATAGGTGGAAAGGATACGCGGCGTGGTCCCGTGGGTGCTGAGAGCCACCAGGGCCTTGGCCTTGCTGGTCGCGGCCAGGAACAGACCGGCCTCGCATACGCGGGCGATGCCCTCGGGATGGGAGATGTCGACGAGGTCCTTGACCATTCCGCGTTCGGTGGTCCGGATGATGCGGTCCATCATTTCCACGGCCTCCACAGGGTATTTGCCGGTGGCGGTTTCTCCGGAAAGCATCAGGGTGTCCACGCGGGCCAGGGCCGCGGTGGATACGTCGGTGACTTCGGCGCGGGAGGGCCGGGCCGAGGTGGTCATCGACTCCAGCATCTGGGTGGCCACGATGGTGAGCTTGCCGGCCTCGCGGGCGATCTTGATCACCTCGCGCTGCACCGCCGGAATCAATTCCAAATCCAGTTCCACGCCCAAATCGCCGCGGGCCACCATCACGCCTTCGGCGGCGTCCACTATTCCCTGCAGGTTCTCAACGGCTTGGGCGCTTTCCACCTTGGCCACCACCGGCGTGGTCATGCCCAATCCGTCCATGAACTTCTTGATGGCGCGGATATCATCGCCATGGCGGATAAAGGATGCCGCCACCCAATCGAAACCGGCTTCGGCGATGAAAGCCAGATCTTCCTTGTCCTTCTTGCTGAGCACGGGCAGCTTCAAGTCGACGCCCGGTACGTTAAGGGATTTGTTCGGCTTGAGCGATCCGCCCCGTATGACGCGGCAAACCACTTTGCGGCCGGCACCCTTGGTCCGCTTCACGGTCTTTTCCGCGCGGATCTCGAGCTTCCCGTCGTCGAGCAGGATGCGTTGGCCGGGACCGATCAGTTCGACCAATCCCGGATAGCTGATGCCGATTTCGGCCAAGGCCGGATCACCGGGACGGGGCACCAGATATACCTCGGAGCCGTTCTCCAACTGGTATTCCCGGGCGTCCACGCGCACCTTGGGTCCCATCAGATCGGCCAGGGCGCCGATAGGCATCCCCAGCTTGCGGCCGGCCGCGCGGATCATGCCCAGGTAACGGGCGTGTTGCGTCCGGTCCCCGTGGGAGAAATTGATGCGGAAGGCGTTGGCCCCCGCTTTGATTACCCGCTCCAGCACGGCGGGATCTTCGAGGGCAGGGCCCATGGTGGCGAGGATTTTGGCGCGTCGCGTTTGCATGGGCGGGAAAGATAGCATCCCCCCGCCCCCCTCGGATGTATATTTTCCCCACCATGTCCGGGATGCCAGATTGATCCATATTGTCATTCCCTGCGTCCTTTTCCTGACAATCACTTATGGCGCGTTGGTGCTTTTCTTCACCGTCGGCGCGGTGCGTCTGGGACAGCCGGTCCCGCGCGCCCGTAAGCCCCGATCCGGGAAGACCGCGGCGGGAGTCGCCGCCCTGTCCGAGTCCTCCGCCCTCCGGGGTTCGGCGGATGGAATGCTGGAACTGCCGCGAGGACCGGAAACCTCCAATCATGATGGCGAAGAATTCGAGGAGCCGGCGCTCCCGGCGGTATCCGTGATCGTGCCCATGCGCAACGAAGAATCCAACGCCGAAGCCACCCTGCGCGCCCTCGCCATCCAGGACTACGCGGGCGAGTGGGAAATCATCTGCGTGAACGATCGCTCCTCCGACGGCACCGGCCGCATCTTGCGGGAATTCTGCGCGGCCGATGCGCGCTTTTCGTTGGTGGAGATCCCGTCCGCTGCGCCGATCGTCATCAGCCCCAAGAAACGGGCTTTGGCCGCGGGGTTCGCGGCCGCCAAGGGCGACATCCTCATGACCACGGACGCCGATTGCATCGCCCGCCCCGGGTGGCTGCGCAGCATGGCCGGACGCTTCGAGGCCGACATCGGCATCGTACAAGGTCCCAAGCGCATCCGCGGGGACGGGTCATTGCTTTCGCGCTACCAGGAGCACGAGGTATTCGGTCTGGTCAGCATCGAGGCCGCCACATTCGCCTTGGGCCGCCCCATGATCGCGAGCGCCCCTTCCCTGGCCTACCGCCGTTCCCTGTACGAAAGCGTAGGGGGTTTCCAGGGACTCGAGGATACCGTTTCCGGCGACGACGATATGCTCGTCCGCAAGATGCAGAAAGTACCCGGCTGGAAGGTGGCTTATAATCCCGCGCCCGATGCCTGCGTCACGACTTCCCCCGCCCCCACCTGGGCCGGGATGCTGACGCAACGCGCCCGCTGGGCCAGCAACGGGGCCCATTATGAGGAGAAGGGCTTCGTGGCCTTGCTCAGCTGCATCTACGCCTTCTATTGGTGGCTGGCGCTATCGCCGTTCCTGGCTGCCTTCGGACTGGTGCCTTGGTGGCTTTGCGCGTTGACCGCCGCCGTGAAAATCCTGTGCAACGGGGTATTCCTGGCTGTGACTTCCCGCCGCCTCGGCCATGAAGGGATATTGCGCGACCTAATCTGGTGCGAGATCCTGCATGTGCCCATCGTCATCGCGGCGGTGATCCTGGGCCACCTTGGCCTGTACCGGTGGAAGTAGCTATTTTCCCTTCCGCACCGTCACGTACTTTCCGAGGAATCCCATGAAGGCCACTGCATCCCCCGCCGCCCGCATCCTGCTCGGCTTGGCCGCGGCATCCGCCGCCTTGTTCGCGCTTACCGCTTCCAAATGCGATTCCTCGACCGCGTTCGTCCCTTTCGTGGCCGAGATCTGCACCGACAATCAGGATAACGATGAGGATGGCTTCATCGACTGCAAGGATTCGGATTGCGACCGCGCCTGCGAATTGACCGTGACCATCAACGACTTCTCGAAACCCGTCACGCGGGATACGCTCCCCCTTTCCGGCACCCATGCCCATGCGACTTCCGTGGTGGTAAGCGTCACCCCCAGCGGCACCGGCGGGACCGCCGTGCTGGCAGGCGACACCTGGAGCCTGAGCGTGACCAATCTCAGCGCACGCACGACCTACACCCTGATGGCGGTCGCCACCGATGCGCAGGACCGCCACGATACCGCGACCACGACCTTCCTCCGGGGCAATTGACATGCCGAGGCTCCGGCCCGGCGCCCAAATGGGCTCAGGCTGGCTGCCGGTGCCGGCCCTCTTTATAGCGCTGGTAGCGCTCCCGCACGCGGCGCCTGCGCCCAAGTCCGTGACCGTTCCCGCCCGGCCTACTGTTACCGCCGTCGCGGTTGCTCCGGTTTCCCCGAGCGCTTCGGTCCTGCCTAACGGCCCTTGCCGCGACCTCCTGCTTACGCTTCCCATAGGCAAAACCGATCCCGCCCCTTATCTCGAGGCGGCCGCCTGCCTGCGCCGCCGCGATTCGGTGGCCGCGGGCTTCCGTATGCCTTTCGAACTCAGTTTGCGCGCGCGCGATCGGGCCGCCGATGCGACCGATTCCCTTCTGCGCGCGCGGCTCCCCGCCGATCGTGGTTGGCTCATCACCCATCTGGACCGCATCCGCCTCAAGCGCGATGCCGGCCGTTCCCTGGATATGGCATGGCTGGCCGAAGCCTCGCTGGTTGCAGGGATTGGCAACGCCCGGGCAGCGGACGGTCCGACCGACGTGGACGTATTCCGGGAACTGGCGGCCGTCTACCTTACCCTGCCCGATCCCTACCACGCCGCCCTATCCCTGCTGCGCCAGGCCGAACTCGATTCCACCCAGGCCAGCTACGTGCAATACCAGTTGGAGAACGCCTTGCGTACCGCGGGGACGGAAGGCACGCCCACCGGTCTGCTCGATTCCCTGACCGCGGCCTATGCGCACCGCACGGCCCGCACCGCCGAGATCCTGGAAGGTCTTTGCTGGGGCAACCGGGATTACCCGGGCGCCTACCGGAATCTGCTGACCATGTTGGCCCTCAAGGGGGCGACGCCTTCGGTGGCGCTGGAACGCGTCAGCCGTTTCCAATCCCTCGGCTATTTCGACTATTGCTCCGCCATCCTGGAGAAAATGCAATGGCGGAAATTGCCGCAGCCCTGGCTCGGGCTCGCCCGCAGCGCCTCCATGCAAATCCGTTACCAATTGCAGGACTGGCCCGGGCTCATCGCCGAAGCCTCGGCGGGCGCTCCCTCCGACTCGGCCGCCAGGGTAACCGGCACGGTACGTCCGCCGGGATTCTCGCCGGAAGAAAGCTTCTTCATCGCCACCGCGCTGCTCAAGTTGGGCAAGCCGCAGGACGCGCTGGTCCGGATCCGCGAGCTGGAGACCAAGGCCGAACCGCCGTGGGGGTTCCGGGGCCGCCTGCTCAAAGCGCAAGCGCAGATGGCGCTCGGCAAGCCCGGCGATGCCGGCCAAACCCTGGACGGCCTCAAACATGATCCCAACCGGCAGGAAGCCACCGGTCCCATCCTGTTTTGGCAATCCTGCCTGGCTTTGGACCAGGGCCGCTACGCCGCGGCCGAATCCCTGCTGGTGCTGGCATCGGCGTATACCGGTTCCGAAGAATCGCAACGCGCCCTGGATTACCGATTCTTTCTGCTATTGGATACCGTCGCGGCCGTGCGGCCGCTCTTTTTTCGCGGGCTTCCCGAAGCCCCGCGTTCGTCGGCGGAACGGCGCAAAACCTTGGAAAAGGTGCCTGCCGGCGGTCCGCTTTGGCCTTATGCCCAGCTTGAAAAAGCCCAAATTCTGCTCCAAGAAGGAGAACCGGACAGCGCTGCCGCGGTTTTTGACCGGGTGGCGAAGCAGAGCCCGGATCGCCTGGCTGCCTTCCAGGCGGATGCCAAAGCCGCCTTCATAGAGGAAAAGCTTCCCGGAGGAAGGCAGGTGGCCCTTGCCAGATACGAAGACCTCCTCATAAAATACCAGCAAGGCGTGATCCCCGAGTTTTCCCGCGGAAGGATCAAGGCCCTGAGGTAATAGCCCAAATGAGCATTCGCTGGATCCGGAACGTCGTCGTGGACGGCAAGCAGGCAACCCTGGAAGTCTTGTTGGGGGACCGGAGCATTTCCGATAAGTGCTATGTCCGCGTCAACCAAGATGAGGAATACTGGTTCCGCCCCTCTTCGGACAATCGCCATGCCATTCTGGAGCAGGGGATCGAGATGCTCAAGTCGCGCATGTCCGATCGGAAAGTGACGGGCGCCAACGGCTCGGCCTTCCCCTGGCATTGATCCCGCGCCCCCGCCAACGTAACCTTTCCCCGCCTATTCCCTACTTACCCCGCCGAAACCCATGGCATCCATGGCGGGGAAATAGATACATTTGAACCTAAGCATGGCGCTCCCCAAAACCAACCGGTACTTCTGCATCCACGGGCACTTCTACCAGCCTCCGCGGGAGAATCCCCTGATGGACCAGGTGGAACTGCAGCCTTCCGCGCATCCCATCCACGATTGGAACGAGCGCGTGTTCCAGGAATGCTACGCGCCCAACGGCGCTTCGCGCATTCTGGACAGCCACGGCCGCATCGAGGACATCCAGAACAATTACGCCTACATGAGCTTCAACATCGGCCCTACGCTGTGCTCATGGCTGGAAGAGAAGCATCCCTACACCTATTCGCGCATCATCGACGCGGACAAGGAAAGTTGCCAGCGCCTGGATGGCCACGGCAACGCCATGGCCCAGGTATACAACCATGCCATCATGCCGCTGGCCACCGCCGAGCAAAAGCGGTTGCAGGTACGCTGGGGCATGGTGGATTTCGAGCGCCGCTTCGGGCGCAAGCCCGAGGGCATGTGGTGCGCGGAGACCGCCATCAATATGGACACGGTGGTGGCCCTCATCCGCGAGGGGATCAAGTTCACCGTATTGGCGCCCACTCAATGCCATAAGGTGCGCGCCCTGAACGAGGAAAGCTGGACGGACGTCTCCAACAACAACGTGGATACGCATCGTCCCTACCGCATCTTCCCCGTGGATGCCGATGGCGCCCCCCTCGAAAAGGGGTACCTGGACGTTTTCTTCTACGAAGGTTCCATCTCCCATGGCGTGGGTTTCGAGCATCTGCTGAAGGATGCGGGCCGCTTCGGCGATCGCATCAACGGCGCCTTCGATCGCAACGATACCGGCGATCAACTGGTTTCGGTATGCACGGACGGCGAATCCTACGGCCATCACGAGCCCTTCGGCGACATGTGCGCGGCCTTCCTGTTCAAGGACATCGCGCCGCGACTGGAAATGGTCCCGGTCAACTACGCCTGGTACCTGGCCAAGCATCCTCCCCGCCACGAGGTACGCCTCAAGAACGCCCATGGCGAAGGCACGGCCTGGTCTTGCGCCCACGGCGTGGGCCGGTGGAAGGCCGATTGCGGATGCGAGAACGGCGGGCAATCCGGTTGGAACCAAAAATGGCGCGGCCCCTTGCGCAGCGCTTTCGAAATCCTGTACGCCGCAGCGGAGAAACGCGTGGCCCAGGCCGGTCCCAGATTGTTCTCCGACTGGGCCCGCGCCCAGGATACCGCCATCCTGGCCTGGCAGCTTGATCCCTCCGTGCGTAAAGCCTGGTGGGAAGCCAATCTCAAGCCGGACGCGGACCGCGCCGAAGCCGCCGATCTCATCGAAGTACTACGCTTCTCGCAGTACATCTTCACCAGTTGCGCATGGTTCTTCTCCGAGCTCACCGGCATCGAAACCGTGCAGAACCTCAAGTACGCCCAGCGCGTGCTCAGCCTGCTGGAAAAAGCGGGCGCGGCGCCGGAGTTGCGCACGGGTTTCCTCGCCGCCCTGGCCGAAGCGCATTCCAACGTTGAAGGCAAGGCGGGCGACAAGGTATTCCTTGACCTCGAACGCGAAGCCCTTCCCTTGCACGCCTATCTCGCGTTGGGGCAATGGGCGAAGGATTTCACCGAGTCGGCATTCGCATACGCGGAGAGCCCGGCGTGGCGCTTGGCGGGATCGGCGCGGCGCGCTTTCGGATTGTGGACCGTGCGCGAATCCCGATTCATCCATGAAGTGAGCGGTGCGACCGAAACGGTGTGGCTGGTGTTCCACCAGGACGGATTCGACGCCGAGGTGTTCGCCTTTTGCCGCAACCCCCCGCAACCATTGGAAAGCTGGGAGCCCACCACCGATCCCCATTCCGAATCGGCTGGCGAATGGCTGGAGCCATTGCATCCCCTGGTCCTGACTTCGGATGAGCTGCCGCATGACATCAAGGCCAAGATGGCCGTGCATCTGAAGCACGAATTCTGGATCGAGTCGGAACCCGAAGTGCGCATGCAGGAATGGCGCTTGGCCGTGAAGCAGAAGCAATTCCACCGGCTCGGATGGCCCATGCCGGACAGCATCAAGATGACCCTGGGGATCATCGAGAATTTCCGCCTGGTGGAAGCGCTGCTCGCAGGCATGGCCAAAGACGACATCTCCGCGCTGCTGAGGGCCTTCGTGCTGGCCTCGCATCTGCGCAGCCAAGGGATAGTCGCGCATTTGGGACCGGCCAAGCGGAAGCTGCACGATTACCTATTGGTACTCGGAAAACGCATGATCGAGAGCGACGCGCGCGCGGACCTGAAACCGTTTTTTGTGCTTTTGGATCTGGTTGATACGCTGAAATTGAACCTGGAACGCTACCGGATTGAGAATTTGGCCTTTCCCATTCTAAAAGCCCTAAATTCCTGGAAAGACGCCGGTTCCTTCGCCATGAAATTCGATCCGGAAGACGCAATTTTGCTGCTGGATAGACTAAATTTCAATACAGAAGCGGCCAAAAAGTATCTTGATTCCCGGAAAGCGGCGGAAGCATGATCTCGGAAACCATCCTCATCATCACCATCCTCGCGGCGGTGTTCATTACGGGAGCGTCCCTCGGGCAGCTGCTGTTGCGCATCCGTCTCGCGAAGCTGGAACGGATGAACCTGGAGATGGAACAGAAGCGCATAGTGGACCTTAAGAAGGCCATCAACCAGCGCGCCATCATCATCGAGCGCCGCCGCCCGACCAAGTTCGAACAGGAAGTCCAGGACGAGATCGACGAGATCCTCGGCGACATCGAGAATTCCTGATCCCCGACCCGATCATCGGTAACGAAACCGCGTCGTCCTACGGCGCGGTTTTTTTATTTTCATCCCCTTTGGAAGATGCTGCAGGCAAACTCCAGAGCGACTCGCGACTAAAGGAAAAAGCATGATTCCCATCCTCACCTTGGCGGAAATGAAAGAGGTCGAAAAGAAGACCTCGGGCGAATACGGCCTGGGCGAATTCGACATGATCCAGAGCGCCGGGGAGGCGGTTTTCGAAACCATCAAGACCATGCTGGAACAGGACGAGGACGACGAGGACGATCTTCCCGACGATGATATCGACGAAGAACCCGGCCCGCCCGACGAGCCGCCCCGTCCCGGCCGCCGCGAAGAGAATATCGCGTTCGTTTGCGGTCCCGGCCATAACGGAGCCGACGGCCTGGCCGCGGCCCTGCTTGCCTCCCAGGCCGGCTACGCCGTGGTCATCTATCAGTTGCCCGCCGAGCGCGGCTACTCCGCGGAAACCGAGAAGCTGCAGCAATCCCTGGCCGAAGCCGACCTCACCATCCATACCGTACGTTCGCCCCTGGACCTGCCTGTTTTCCAGGACGTATCCCTAATCGTCGACGCGCTGCTTGGCACCGGAATCACCCGCGATCCCGAAGGCCTGATGCAATCGTGCATCTTCGGCATGAACCAGAGCGGCGTGCCCATCCTTTCCGTGGACATCCCTTCGGGCATCCGCTGCGACTCCCCCGCCCTCTCGGGCAGCAGCGTGCAGGCGACGGCCACGGTCTGCTTGGGCGCGATGAAAATCTCCGCCGCCTTCTACCCATCCTCCCTGGCTTACGGCAAGGTCGGGTATAGCCCCATCTGCTTCGACGAGAAGCTGCTGATGGGTCAGCCCTCGCGCATGCGCCTCTACACCATCGATGACGCGGTGGCCGATTACCCGGAACGGGATTTCCGCGCCAACAAATACACCACCGGCAAGGTCCTGATCCTGGCGGGTTCCCGCGGCATGCACGGAGCGGCGGCGCTCGCCTCCAATGCCAGCCTGCGCGCCGGTGCCGGCATGGTCAAGCTGGCCTATCCCGCGGGCATCCATCCCGAGGTCTCGGTGCATATCCTGGAAATCATCGGCATGCCCATCGGAGCCGATGCGGGCATTGGGCCGCAGGGCCCGGGGCATTTCCGTCCCGACCACTTGGCCGAGCTGGAAGAACACCTGGCCTGGGCAGACAGCGTATTGGTGGGACCGGGCCTGGGCAAGCATGCCGATACCATGGCTTTCTTGCAGGCCCTGCTGCCCAAGCTCAAAGGCAAACGCGTGGTGCTGGACGGCGATGCTCTCGCGTATATCAAACCGGAGTTCCCCTTGCAGTCCGATTTGCGCGGCTACGATCATTTCGTGGTCACCCCGCATGCCGGCGAATACAAGCGCATGGGCGGCGACTACGACTACGACCATCCCCTTGACCTGATGCGCGCCGCGCGCGATTGGTCCCAGAAGATGAATCTCAACCTGGTGCTTAAGGGCGCCACCACCTTGTACGCGGCGCCGGATGGGCGCCTGACGGTACTGCCGGTCGGCAATCCGGGCATGGCTACGGCCGGCACCGGTGATGTGCTTTCGGGCATCGTGGCCGCGCTGTTGGCCGTTCGGCCTTGCGATCAGGCTTCCGCCCTCTCCGCGTTCGCGCACGGCAAGGCCGGCGATCTGGCGCGCAAGGACCGGGGCACCTTAGGACTGGTGGCCTCCGATCTGCTGCTCTACCTGCCGATGTCGCTACTGGAAATCGAAGAGGGCGGCGAAGAAGAAGACGGGGAGTGGATTACGGATTAGTTGGACCAGGCGGAGCAGCCATCGCGCGGAGGATCTCCGCGTGGATGGCGCCGTTGCTGGAAACCCCGTTGCCTTCGTAGATCGAATCCTTTCCCGAAAGCGCCGAGAAGCGGCCGCCCGCCTCGGGCAGGATGACGCCCAAGGGCGCCACGTCCCATACCGAAACCACCGGATCGACCATGGCCTCGGCGCGGCCGCAGGACACCAGCATGTGTCCGTAGCAATCGCCCCAACCCCGATGCAATTTGGCGCGCTTGCGCAACGCGGCCCAAGCGGCGCCATGCCCCAGGCGTTCCATGGTGGTAGAGCTTCCATCCAGGAGCAAAGCATCCTCGATGCGGCCTACCGCGGAAACGCGGCAAGGCTTCCCGTCGAGGAAACATCCGTTGCCCAGGGATGCATGCATCACCTGGCCCAAGGCCGGCAAGGAAATCACGCCCACCACCGGCTTACCCCCTTCGAGTAGAGCCAGCAAGGTCCCGAACAAAGGAACCCCGTGGATGAAGGCCTTGGTGCCGTCGATCGGATCGATGACCCATTCGCGATCGGCCTTTCCGGGTTGGGAACCGAATTCCTCCCCGATGATCCCGTAGCCCGGAGTATGCTTTTCCATCAGCTTGCGCAGGGCTTCTTCGGCGCCGCGATCGGCGATGGTCACGGGGCTGTTGTCCTGCTTGGACTCGACCTGCAGCCCCGACGATTGGAAATACGGCAGGATGATGGCCGCGGCCGCGCGCGCCATTTCCAATGCCAATCCGGTTTCTTGCTTATAGTCCGCCATGCGTTTCCCTTGCCTACCGCTTTTCTTGCGTGTCGGGAGGGTTTACCCTTCCCCGCCCCTGCGTGAATAATAGTTTCGAGCACCCCGGGCGTGGGTGAGGAACGTATCTTCGGATCAAAGGGCGAGGAAGTTTAGCCCGCGGAAAGATCCAGGCGGACATATTCGAAGGGCTTCAATTCCAGATCCCAGCCCTCGGCCTGTCCCGGCAGCGGTTCGAGAGGCCGGGCCCGGAATTCCTCCGGAGCCGACATGGCCTGCATGGCATTGGTTTCGTTGAGGCGGCGGATTCCGCCCACGTTTCCCAACTCTTCCAAGCGCACCACGCCGGGAGTCTCCTCCAGGTTGGCGAGCAGGATACTGGCTTTATCGCCCGCATGGAGCAATATCGCGTCGAAGCGAAGCGGCGATCGCGAGGCGACCTCGTAGGCGAAGCCTCCCATGAAATCGGCGAAGTCCGCGAATACGTGCCACATGGGATAGACCCATCCGCGTTCGAGCGCGAAGTCCATCCCATCCGGCTTGAGCAGGTGATCGGCGAGAGCCGCGCCGGACATGACGCCCAGCAGCCCCGTGGTTTCGAAAAAGGTGGCGCTATCCGCGCCGAACAAGGTCTGGCGCTTGAGACTCCCGAGCGCCCAGCCGGCGCCGAACAGGGAGAATTGGCGCGAATCCACCTGCTTGCGCCAGTAGGCCTCTACGGGGGAAGCGGTTTCCGGAAGCGGCGGTTTTTTCAGCGCGGTATAGAAGGGCGAACGTTTCAAAGTGACGGGCGACGCGGAAACCTTGCTCCGTGGCCAGATCTTGCTGGCGGTGATCAACGTCCAGGCCTGGCCATCCAGGCTCTCCACCAGGGTGCGGTTATCGGTAAGATGGACTTGCGGGCACATTCCGTACGCCAATGCCTGGCCGGCTTTGGCTTCGGGCCGATTGCGGTTGAGCAGTACGAAATCGCCTTTTGACCCGCGCGCGAAGGTCGCCAGGGGATCGAGCGGGCCGAGATGATCGCGGGCAGCCTGCAGCGCAGCTTCCGGGGTGGCATCGGAATCTTCCGAGAACACCAGCCAACGGAGTGATTCGCCTTCGGCGGCTTCCCAAGCCGCGGCGAATTCGGTCAGCGCCTGGCCGGGCTCCGAGGGCAGCACCAAGGCGGCTTCCAAAGGGATGGACAAGGCCTGGGACTGGGCCACGGCGCGGGCCAGCGCATCGCGCCAACCGGGCTGGGAGAGCCGGAAATCGGCGCGCAGGTGGAAAGGAGAGAGGGCCTTGAGCCGCGGGATGTCACGCGCATCGAGCGGCTCCCCATGGCTCGCGATGCCGAAGCCGAAACCCGGCACCAGCTTCCCGTTGTCGGTTTCCGGTTTCAAGGTAGGCGGAGTGGCATCGCCCTCGGCGCGCAGTACGCCGGAAGCGCGCAAGGCGCCCACCAGCTCCTGAATAGGTTTGGTGTCGGGATTCTGGAACATGAGGGAAACGATCTGATGGGTCTCGAAGCCGGCTTCCAACTGGCGGGGCTTGGGCCGATCCTGGGGAGGGCAATAGGCTTTGAAGGATCCATCGGTCCAATTGCGCTGATCCTCCATCTCGAAATGCTCGCCTTCGAAATAGGTCAGGGCCAGCCACTCCTTCTCCACCACGTGCAGGATCTCGGAGACGTTGCGGAAGGGTTGCTCGGGAGAAATGGTCTCGGGAAAACGGCCCTCGGAAGTCTGCTCGTGCGGATCGCGGATCAAGGCCGGATTGGCGACGCATTCGCGCAAAGGATAGAGCACGCAGATGCCCACCCGATTGGTGGCGAAGGCGCGGTTGGCCTTGCCGACGGCATCGAAGCGCACCACTCCTTCATTGTTCCCCCGCACGGAAACCGTCCAGGTGAAATCGACCTCACCCTGTTTGCACTCCAAACGGAAGGTGGCCGCGAAGGCATCCGGGGATTCCTCCAGTGTCAGTTCCGCCAATTCCGGGGCAATCGTGGACCAGTCCGGCCCGCGTACGGTGAGGTAAATGCGGCGCAAGACTTCCCTATCCCCCAAACGGATACGGCGCAGCTCGCCCTGCTCGAAAAGCATGCTCAACGGGCCGGCATGGACGGTATAGGATTGGGGAAGATTGGCGGGGCCGCCACAGCGGAGGAGGGGGATGGACAGGGAAGCCATGATGGGGATCTCTCCATTCGCGCCCATGCGGGCGACGGAACGGAAAGTTAGCTAATGGATGGGGACCGCGGCGCGCCCGGGAGGACGGCGCCGCGGGTGCGGATTACTCGGGAAGCGGCTTGCCCTTGGTTTCCGGAGCGAACCAGATGATGAACAGGCCCAGCGCATAAACCAGGCTTACCACGGAGCACATGCGGGCGATATCCCCGCCGAAGGATTTTACCATCACGCCGCCATAGATGGCCCCGGCGGCGGCGATGAACCGGCCGGCGTTGAACGTGACGCCCGAACCCATGGCGCGCACCCGCGTCGGGAACAGTTCCGGCAGGTACAGCGGCAACAGCCCATAGAAACCCGCGGTGATACCGCCTACGAAGAAGGTCCAGAACAGGAAGCCCATCCCGTAATGCATATCGAGCCGGAAGAGCACGGCGCACGAGACGAGGGAAAGCAAGGAGAGGGCGAAATAAGCGATACGGCGGTTGAGGCGTTCCGCGATCAGGCCGAACCCCAGGCTGAATACGATGGCGCCCAGCGCCGAGGCGATTTGCACCTTGGCGGCCACGTTGGGAATGCCGGCTGAGATCTTACCGGCCCAGGCCGGGATCCATTGCACCGAGGCCCAGGTGCCCATCAAAGCGACCGCGCCCAAAGCGGCTCCCAGCAGGGTATGCTTGCCGAGGCCATTCTTGAACAGGTCGCCGAGGCCGACCTTGGAGTTTTCCTTTTTCGAATTGGCTTCCCACATCTCCGATTCGGGAACGAATACGCGGATGAGGAAGGTGAGCAACGCCGGGAAGGCGCTGAGGATCATCAGCATGCGCCAGCTGCCGTTGCGAAGCAGCACGGTGGCCAAGGCATCGGGCAGAATGGAATGCATGACCGGCGAAAGCCACGCCAGGATGGAGCTGAGGCCGATGGCCAAGCCCGCGATGAGAAGGAAGCCGATGTTGGCCGAAGCGCCGATGACGCCCGCCATGAGGGGACGGGATTTGGACGGGAAGATTTCCATCACCAGGGCTACGCCCAGGGCCCATTGGCCACCCATACCGAGGGCCGCCAGGAAGCGGAACACGGCGAGTTGCCAGGGAGCGGTGACGATGGCGCCGAGGCCGGAGAAGATGGAATAGGCGAGTACGCTCCATACCATGGCGCGGGTGCGGCCGATGCGATCGCCCAGCCAACCCAAGCCGAAGCCTCCGAAGGCTGCGCCTACCAGGAATACCGCGATGATGCGGCCGAACCAGGGACCGATATCGCCCCCACCCAGCATTTCGGTCAAGGCGGGACGTCCGACGAGGGGGAAAATCCCCATCTCCAGTCCGTCGAACATCCATCCCAGCACCGCGGCGGCGAGTGCCATCCACTTCGCGCTGCCTTCCAATCCGGATTTAGCGTGTCCAGCCACAGTGCCCCGTTCCGTCAGAGTGTCCGTTTTCATCTTCCGCCTTTCTCAGGTCCGGCTCTAAGTTAACCGCGCGTCCCCGAAAAATAAACCGGAAAATCATGCTTCGTGAGTCCGATCTCGCCCCATTTTTTATCGCCTACGTCCTATTCCCCTTCGTCCGAGTCCGTCAGGCGTGCCCTACGGATGGCGTTTTCACCGAACCTGTCGCGCACGGCGTCCATGGCCGCATCGAGCCCCGCCGACCGTTTGGGTTTTTGGAACAGGGAGAGTTGTTGGTTGTCCTGGGAAAAGTTGGAGAGGCGCACCCCGATCAGGCGGAATTTCCGCGGCGCGCGACCCGCCCCGGCCCGCGCTATCTCCCGGAAAAGATCCACCGCGGCCGCGTAGATGGCCTGGCTCGAATCGGTGGGATCGGAAAGGGAACGGGCATGGGATTGCCGCGAGAAATCCGGGTTCCGCCACACGAAGGTTACCGTCCTTCCCGCGTAACCCTCCTTGCGGGCGCGGCGCGCCACGCGCTCGGAAAGATCCAACAAGGTGGCGATGAGGAAATCCGCGTCCCCGGAATCGCGCTCGAAAGTGCATTCATGGGAAATGCTTTTCTCCTGCGAGTCGGTAACGATCTCGCGATCGTCCCTCCCACGCGCGAGCTCATGGATATGCGCCGCGAAGTTTTCGCCGAAGTAGGATACCAAGCTTGCCAGGCTCTGGTCCCGCAACTGCGCGATGGTGTACAGGCCCACCCGGTGCAATTCCTCCACCGTCTTCTTTCCCACGCCCCACAACCGGTCCACGGGCATGGGATCCAGAAATGCCTGGGCTTCGCCCGGCTTCACCACCACCAGTCCGTCGGGTTTGCGCGCGTCCGACGCCAGCTTGGCCAGGAACTTGTTCTCCGCCGCGCCCACCG
>JAHFCH010000164.1 GCA_023249635.1 Fibrobacterota bacterium | reverse complement strand
CCTTGGGCAGGCTGCTGCCCGAATTGGGCAGGCACAACGATCTGCTGCGCGCCGTGAACGCGCGCCTGGTCGCCGAAGGCGCCGTGGACAAGGCTTTGGGAGCGGCGGAACTGTCCTCGATGCTGGATGCCCAATCCCCTACCGCCGGAGGACGCCACGAAGATCGCGGCTTTACCCGGGAAGGTTTCCTGGCCTGGTTCCCGGGCTATGCGATGGAGCATTGCGAAACCTACAAGCACCTCAACAAGATCCATCCCGGTCGCGCCTGGCTCAAGCGCTACGAAGACTGGCTGGCGCGGCGCTTTCCCGCCGACGGATCCAGCCTGTTCTGTTGCTTGCGTAAACCCGGTGGGGCGGGCGTTTAAGGGGAGAGGCGCAGGGACGAAATACCGAAAGGCGGTCGTCCGGAGAGGCGCGGCGGCCGTCGGCTCAGCTGCGTACCGCAGCGTTCCGGCGCGCGCGGGCATAGGCCGACAGGGTAACCGGCGTGTAACCCTGGTCCAGGGCCCCGCGCAGGATTTCCTCCAGGCGCCGGTAGAACGAATCCAGATCCTCCCGGGTCTTCGCGTAGGGCGATGACCCGGGCCACAGCTCATTTGAATGGCACATGACGTGGAGGTAGTCGCAACCCTGGGCCTCGAACCAAGGGATCATCGCCGCCATGCTTTGGGCGTCTCCGAAGGCGGGACGGAGCCATTGCGGCGGCCGCGGTCGCAACGCGCGCACGATGCGCACTGGCAAGGTGTCGCGCGCGGCCAAAGGCATGGTGAGCAGATCCCCGACCAAGGCGCCCGCCCAGGTCCCGTGCCAACGGCGCGGGGACCAGATTGAGACCGGTACTTCCAGGATGCCCGCATCGCCGGCCACCGCCGGATCGCCCATCCCCATCGGATAGGCCCGCATGGGCGCGCCCAGATAATCGGGACGGCCGTTGCGCTTCCAGGAGACGCCCGGCGTCACCGAGGAATCCACCTTATAGCCATGGGCCGCCAACAACGCGGTCACGCGGCGATCCATGGCCCATGCGCCCGCGCGGTGTACGCCGGGCGCGCCGAAGCGCGCGGAAATCATGGCGTGCAGCGCGGCAAATTTCTCTTCCAGCAGACCGGTCGGCACTTTCAGGATATTGTCGCAATGCGCGGGTGCGCCTGGGCCTTTGGGAAAAGGCGGGGTGTCGCCGGGATGGAAATGGGTGCCGGCTTCGCAGGTTCCCGAGGCCAGCTCGCCGCTCAGGGTTTCCTCCAGACCGCCGCTTTGCGCCACGGAGTGGGTGATGAGGTAGGTAGCCTTGACGCCCAGGCGATTGAGGCGCGTTTGCAGTTCCGGTAGGCCGCGCAGGTTCTCGTGGCGCCAGGGGCCTTCATCCAGGCCTTTCCATTCGGGATCGTCGGGCTCGGTATCCACCGAGAACAACAGGTAACGCGGCCGCGCCGTGGTGGCCGCGTCCGGGGTATTCATTCGCGGCACCTGATGGCTTCGGCGAGCAAGCCGATGGCGAACAGGATCAGGGCGTTCACGAGCATCAGGATGGAACCCTGCGCGATGTCCCGCGCCATCAAGTCGCGGACCAGGAATACCATGCCCATGGCCCCCAGCATCGTGCTGGCGGGGAGGAAGAATTTCAGCGGATTGAACAGCACGATGGTGCGCAGGATGAGCATGGTGAAATTGAAAAGCGCGCGCACCTTCTTGATCTTGGAATTCCCCGTACGCTTCCCGTACTCGATGGGGATGTAACGCACGCGGTACGGGGTGTAGAGCGCCCCCAGGGTAATGGTGCTGGTGAGCGAGAAACCGTTGGGCAGCAGCCGGAACAGATCCTTGGCCAGCTTGCGCGAGAAGATGCGCAGCCCGGAGTTGATGTCGGGGATGGGATAGTCCACCGCGTAGGAAGCGATGGCTTGCAGGAACCCCTTGGCCAACAAGCGCAGGCCCTTTTCGCGCGGCCTACGCCCCACGACCATGTCGCAGGTGCGGGTTTCCTTGAAGAGGCGCGGGATGTCCGACGCCAGGTAAGTGCCGTCGGCATCGATGATGGCCAGCCATTCGGTTTCGGCGTGGAGGATGCCCGTCTTGATGGCGGCCCCGTAGCCGCGATTGAGATCCAGGGTGATGACCTCGGCCTGCAATTCCTCGAGTACTTTCCCGGATCCGTCGGTGGAACCGTCGTTCACGTACAGGATGCGTCCGGCCAGGCGACCGTCGCTCAAGGCGGCGCGCATCGCCTTGTCGAAATCCCGCAAGGCGTTTTCCTCGTTATGCACGGGCACGATGACGGTCAATTCCATGCGGAGGCCTCCTTGGCCAAGGCGCCCATGCCCGGGACCAGGAATTCCGCTTGGGCGAGGAAGGCATCGGCCACCTTCGCGGGACGATAGGGCGCCGCGGCGGCGCGGGCCCGTTGGCCCAGGGAATCGCGCAAGCCCGGATCGGCGGAGATGCGTTTTAGCGCAGCGGCCAGGCCGGCCGCGTCGTTTTCGGGAAACAGGAGTCCGGTTTCGCCGTCGCGTACGAAGTCGCGGATGCCCGGGGTATCGGCCGCCACGGTTGGGACGCCGAAATGGGCCGCTTCCAGGATGGTGGTATTGAACCCCTCGATGCGCGAGGGCACCACCAGGGCATAGGCCGAGCGCAGCAGGTCGGGCACCTTATCGAAGGGAACCGCGGCTTCCAGGCCCACGTTCCCGGACAGGGTATAATGCCGGATGACATTGAACATGCCGTCTTCCAGGCTCCCGGAACCCACCATACGCAAGCGGCGGACGGGCGTCCCTTCGCCTTTGAGCAAAGCCAGGGCCTCCAGCGCGAGCAACGGATTCTTGACGGGATCGAAGCGCGCCATGAACAGGAAACCCGCATCGGAAGGCAGGGATGCGTTTTCCACCGGCACCTCAAGGATTTCCGGGGAGGGGCAGGCCGGGAGGATGCGCGGCCGCCGCTGCTTTCCGATCTTGGCGGCCAACCCCATCAGGCTGGCGGACACGAAATAGTTCAAGGCGGACCGCCCCCAGACGCGCCGCAAGAGCAGCCTCTGGATCCAACCCGGGCCTTCCGGTCCGCCTGCGTGCACGTCGCTGCCGTGATGCCAAACCGCCAACGGGACCTTGAACAGGCGACTCAGGAAAATCCCCGGCAAGCCCGCGGGAATCGCCATGGTCGCGAGTACCATCACGGGACGATCCCGCCGCCGGCGCCAGCCCAAGGCGCACGCGCCCTTGGCGAAGGCGGCCATGCTGCCCACATTGGTCTCGAAGCGTTTGGTACGCGAAGTGGCGATGTACTCGACCGGGAAATCGAATTTCCATTCGGTTCCCCGGCCCGGATCGATGGTCCAAACCCGCACCCCCAGCCCCCGCCGGGTCAGTTCCCGGCACAACAGGAACAGGTTCTTGCCGGCGCCCCCGCCCAGGGGCGGGAACTCATGGCACAATACCAGAATCCAAGGCGATTCCATCCGTTCCTTCGGTTATGAATTTGCAGGCTTATTATGGTAAACCCACCCCTCCCTATTCCAGCGCTTCGATGTAGATTTTGCGCATTCCCATGGATTCCGCCGTTTCCCGCAACGCTCCGCGCAAGGCCACCCTGGTGGCCGCCCTCACCGCATTATTGCTCATCCTGGTGAAATTGGGGGTGGGCTTGATGACGGGCACCGTGGTCGTAGTCGCCTCGGCGGTCGACTCCTTCCTCGACTTCGTGGTTTCCTCCTTCAATGTCTATGCCGTGCGTAGCGCCGATCGGCCCAGCGATCAGACCTACAATTACGGCCGCGGCAAGATGGAAGGCGTGGCCGCGTTCACGGAAGGCCTGGCCATCCTGGTTTCCGCCCTGTATATCCTGCGCCACGCCATCCTGAAATTCCAGGTGCCCGGCAGCCTTGGTCTGGGCTGGCGTCTGCCCGAAGCCATTCCGTCGGCGGCATTGGGCTGGGCCATGGCTGCCATGGTGTTCTCATTGGCGGTGACCGCGGCCTTGGTCGGTTTCCTCAAGAAAATGTCGGCGCAATCGGAGAGCTTGATCATCCGCGCCGATACCCTGCACTACCAGACCGATCTGCTGAGCAACGGCGGCATCCTTATCGCCTTGGGCCTGGTGCGGATCACGGGATGGGCCTGGCTCGATCCCCTCATTGCAGGCGGCGTCTCCATTTTCGTCGCCCGCGCGGCCATTCCGCTCTTGCGCAAGGGGTTGGCCATGCTCCTCGATCGCGCCTTGGACGACGCGCTGGTGGAACAGATCCGCACGCTGGCGGAGAACTATACCGACAGGGTGACCAACGTGCATGAGCTCAAGACGCGCCGTTCCGGCGATACCAACCTGGTCGAGTTCCACCTGGTCTTCGACGAAGGCATCAGCCTGCGCGAGGCGCATCAGATCTCGGACGAGATCGAGATGCGCGTGCGCGCATTGGAGAAGACGCGCTGGATCGTCAACATCCATCTGGATCCCGTGGACGATTCCTTCCGCGATCAGAAGCTCGCGAAGCTGGGACGGGAAGAGTAGGCGATTGCCGGTCGGCGCCGGCTCGCGCCCAAGCTTATTGCCGAGCCAGTACCCGGATGGAATTGACCGTGCCTACATCCGATCCGGCGAGGTCGGCGATTTTGACGCTCCATTGCCCCTGGCCATGCATGTAAGAGGTGCGCGGGGTATGCACGATGGCGGGCCTGTACATTCCCGTGAAGGGGGAAAAACCGGCATCGATGGTGTAAGGGACCCCCTCAATGAAATCGGTATTCGTCAGGTTATCCGCTGATCCGCCATTGCGATTGAGCATGGTCCAGATGGGTCCGGTCTGGCTCGGTACATTTAGAGTGGCGACCAAATCGCCGATATATGAATGCGTCACGTTCAGGCGAACGCGCAGATCACTTATGTTCATGTAGTCAGGGTGGTTGAAGATCCAGGTAACCCCCTGCGCATTCGCATCGGGAATGAGGCTCGGTCCGGAGAAGAACATTTCTTGCCAGGGAAATAATCCGGGCGCTTCCTCGGTGGTGGTATTGCCGAAGTTATCCGTAGCGACCACGGTATACCGCATCACCATGACATTGGGGAAATGCGGGTAGAGGTAATACTTGGTGGCGGGGCCACCCGGGAAATCCAGCAGGAGTTGGTTACCCTGGTAAAGGGCAACGCTCTTGATGCCTTCCGGTTGCTCGACACCGTCGTTTATCACATACCCCGCAACGCCGCATTCTTTGCCTACGATGCACATCCCCAATTCATAATCCGGAGTGCCCCAACCGGTTTCCATAATCTTGATCCCGGTCTTGGGCATGATATCCGTGAAGTTGGTATAGCTGACCGCATGCAGGACGATGTATCCGCCCCCGAAGTCCTGAGACTTAGTCCAGTTGAGCGTCAGCTTGCGGGTGTTGGGGGATTTTACCGCGATCTTCAAGCAGTATGTTTTGTACCCGTCGTTGGTACCGGAAGCGAGGTACTTGGAATATTGGCCAAGATTCTCCCCGGGGACCTGCGAAGTGAAAAGCCCTTCGGCTTTGTAAACGGAAACGTACACCCACACCATCCGGGCTTGGGGGCTGGCGGGCAGTTCGATCTTGAAACCTTGGCTGAGATTGGGAGCGGCCAAACCATTCCGCGAAGTGGCCGAAGCGACCGGTGTTCCGCCGGTCCACTTGAGATACTTCATGGTAGGCAGGGGAGGCGGCTGGTATTGATAGATGGTGCCGATATTCGTTTTCACGATCTGGTTCGGTGAATTGAGACCCTTGTTCACCTCGGTAGCGATGGTTTGCCCGTAATGGTTCCATTCCGTAGGCTTCCATGTCCCAGTGGGGGTCAGATCAGTAGTCAAAGCGGTGACTTCCCAGTTGCTTACGGCCATGCCGCCTAGACCGGCGGTGACCGATGCGGCGATGGGCGACACGATGACGCGCTCCGATTCCCCAGGGGGTTCGGGTGCTTGCAGGCAGCCGGAGAGCGTAAACGCGGCCCAGCCAAGGACCGCGAAAACGGCGAATGGCGATGATAAGGATTTTCCGTAGCTGAACATAAAACTCCCCTGTGATGACGCGGGTAAACCTAGCTGGGACGGAATCGCGGGGAAACACCACGAGGAGTGGTGACCGGATTGAAGCGGAAAGACATCCGACCGGCTCCGTAAAATCGGAGTCAAGCACCATGCGCCCAGATCCCGCCCGGAACCGTTGGTTCCAGCGCTCCCAGGGGTTTTCGGGGATAGCCGATCCTGGTTTTCGCGGAATTGGGGTAACACGGAAGATACTTGGGCCCGGCGCGTGCGGTATTTGGGTTTCACAACTGTGAAATCCCTTTTACGATAGCGCGGGATCACGACGCATCCGCGGCGCGGGCATCATACCATATGGGGGACACCGAGCCTGGAGGTACCTATGTCGTCTTCGCTCGCCACTCTCGCATTCGCTTCCCTGGTTCTCGTCGCGCGGACGCATGCCGCCGCCGAGGGCTGGGACCTCACCTTCTCCGACGAATTCACCGGCGCCGCGGGCAGCTATCCCGACGCGGCGAAATGGAACATCGAAGTCAACGGCAATCCGCCCAACAGCGAAGCCGAAGCCTACGTCAAGAGCGCCCGCAACGTGAGCCTCAACGGCAACGGCCAGCTTGAGCTGACCGCCTACCACGAACCTTCGGGAAGCAAGCAGTACACTTCGGGAAAGGTGAACAGCAACGGCAAGTTCACCCAGTCGTACGGCCGCTGGGAAGCGCGCATCAAGCTGCCCGAAGGCACCGGCTTCTGGCCCGCCTTCTGGATGCTGGGCACCAACAACGGTTGCGGCGGCTGGCCCAGCTGCGGCGAAATCGATATCATCGAAAACCGCGGGCGCCTCGCCATGACCTCCAGCTCGGCCATGCACGGCCCCGGCTATTCCGGCAACACCCCGTTGGCGCATAGCTTCAACCTGCCGGCCGCCTCACCCAGCTTCTTCGCCGATTACCACGTGTTCGCGTGCGAATGGGACGAGACCCAGGTGAAGTTCTACGTGGATACCACCCTGCACTATACGGTGAAAAAGACGGACGTGCAAAAGTACGGCAACTGGGTGTACAACCATAACTTCTACATCCTGTTGAACCTGGCGGTAGGCGGGCAATTCGATGGCATGAAACTGCCGCCATCCACGGCCTTTCCCGCCAAGGTCACGGTGGATTACGTCCATGTGTATAAGCCGGGCTCGGGCCAGATCATCGTCGGGCTCAATCCCCGCGCGCGCCTGGCCTCGGCGGTTCCCGATCTCGAGCAACTGTCAGCATATGATTTCACGGGCAGGACGCATGCGGCGCGGGGGTCTGCGCAGCCCTTGGCAATCAGGGCGCAAGGCGGAAAGGCCGCCATCGGGAATCCCATGCTGCTCGCGCCGCATTGGTCTCCCGCTAGGTAACTTACAGGCTACCTGGGGGCGGGGGCGCCCCCATCGGCCATATCCACCACGAACACGAGCTTCTTGATGCGGTCCCGGAATTCCGCGACCTTGGCGCGGCGGCGTTCCTCCCCCGCATCCTGACGGCGAAAGCCGAACACGGTCAACAGCGCGCCGAGAACGGGAACGGCGTGGAACACGGCCCGCCCCGCTACCAGCATAGCCACATCCGCGGCCTGCTTCCCGGTCCCTTCAGCTTCCACGCATGCTACAACGGTAAGGACCGCAGCGGAATCGAAGCCGGAGGTTTCCGGCGTTGCCAGCCGTTTGCGGAATACCTCGATCTCATTGTTCAGATATCCGATGTCGGCCGGCAGGATGGCCTTTTTCTCCAGTAGCGTCCCGGAATACCGGTGCAAATGGGCCAGGAACTTCAGGCATAGGGTCTTGTCCACAGGATGTCCTTTTGTCGCGTATGGCCAAATATACCCTCAAAAATCTCCTTAAAATGCAGGATCGGGCTTGGCCTTTGGTCGTTTTATGCATTTAATTCAATATGCGGACCCGGGAGGATTGGGTGGGCCGGTTTAGGTTTGTCCTAAGATCGGCTTTAGGGCTATGCGACGGATATTGGGTGGAATCCTATTGGTTTCGGTGGTTGCGGCCAAGCCTGCCTGGAAACCGCTATTCGATGGGGTTTCCTTCAAGAACGAGTGGCATTCGGTCGGCGATTCATCGTTTTGGGCGGTCGATGCCAAGGACAGCGCCATCGTAGGGTATTCGGCTACCACCAAGACTCCGCATTCGCTCCTGTTCACCAATCGCGCCGACTACGACCAGTTCACGGTCAAGTACTCCTATCGGCTGAAGGCCGGGTGCAGCGGTTTCTGGTTCCGTACCCGCGGTACCACCCCGGACAACATCGAAGGTCCGCAGGTGGAAGTGAAGCGCGAAGGCGAAGAGTTGCTCGAAATAGGATCGATCTACGTTTGGCCGCAGCCGGGCTGGACCGTACAGCATAGCCAACCCTGGTCGGTGAAGACCGCGCCAGATAAGGATGGCTACCAGCGCGTGGTGCTCACCGTCAAGAAGCCCTACGTATACGTGAACGTGAACGGAATACAAGCCATCGGCGAAACCAATGGTGGCGCTCTCGCGGCAGGAGCGAAACCCTCTTGGGATTATACCGCTTCGACCTACGTGCAGAAGCCCGGCTCGTTCGCGTTGCAGGTGCATAAGGATTACGCCATCGATGTGCGCTTCAAGGATATCGCCGTACTCACCGGATGCCCGGATAAGACCCTGCCCGGATACGGCGGCGACAACGTGGATGGCCTGCCCTTGCAGCCCGCCGTGTACCAGGACGATGGCTCGTGTAAGGAATTGGGGGCGCGGGCAGCCCGGGCGGGGAAACTCGCCGGTTACATGGACTTGCAAAGCGGCGGTAGCGGCGGCGCCCGGTTGCAAGTCAGCTATCCCGGAGCCCATGCGGTGGAGCTGGCCGGACTGGACGGCCGTATCGTGTTTTCGGGCTCGGCCCCGGGCCCCATGGCCTATGGATTGGGATCGGTAAAGCCGGGCGTATACCTGGCGGAATTGCAGGCGGGCGGCTCGGTGGCCGCGCGCAGGATTTTGGTGCCCTGAAGCGGTGGGCGGAAGGTGGAAATGCTTAAATCGATGGGATGGCTGGCGGTGGCCGGCTTGATGAACATGGCGACTAATCCGGCCGGCGCGGCGGAGGCGGCGAAGTCTGCCGAACCCCGCTTCAAGATGATCGTGATCGCGGAGCTGATAGATCCGAACGGCAAGGAGGAGATCCACAAGCCGTACGTGGATGCCGCCAAGGTCTGGCTGAACAAGCTGGCCCTGGACAGCAACCTTTCCGTCAAATACATCGAGTCTCCCAACGTGCTGACCGATAGCATGGTGGCCGACGTGTCCCTCATCTGGCAGATGAACTTCACGCCCTTCCGCTGGAACGCCGCGGCCAAGGCCGTGTTCGAGAAATACATCAACGCCGCGAAAGGCGGATGGCTGGGACAACACCATGCTTCCCTGTACGGCCCGGTGCTTACCACGGAAACCTGGCCCTTCTTCGCGAAGTTGATCGGCGAGATCAACTACAAGAACTACATCGCCGACTTCGCCTCCGGAGACGTGCGCCTGGAAGAGCCGGCGCATCCGGTATTCGCCGGGGTGGCGGCGAAGTTCAACGTGACGACGGAAGAGTGGTACATCTGGGATAAGAACCCGCGGCCCAAGGTGCATGTGCTGGCCAACGTGGACGAGACCTCGTACAAGTTCGTGAACCAGGCGCAGAGCGGCACCAAGATGGGCGACCATCCCGTAGTGTGGACCTACGACGGCTACAAGGCGCGCAATCTGTACATATTCATGGGTCATCATCCCAACCTGTTCCAGAACGCCGATTACGTGACGCTCTTGCGCAACGCGATTTTCTGGGCCGCCAACAAACCCGCTGCGACCTCGTTGGTGCAGGCGGGAATACGGGCATCCGTGGGCCCGCGGGCAGGGGCGCATCAGGCGCGCAACCTGGCCGGGCGCAGGATTAGGACGCGTTAAGGGCAGATTCATCTTTCGGTGGGGCCGAGGGAGAAATCAATGTCAGGGTGGAAGTTCGGCGCCATGTCGGCGCTTACGGTAGCGGCTATGATCGGATTGCAAACGGCGGAAGCGCAAGCGGCGCCCAAGTTCAAGATCCTGCTGTTCGATCCCCCTACCGGGGACGGCGGCCATGCCAGCTACCTCAAGGAGTCAAAGGTGTGGTTCCCGAAAATCGCGGCCCAGTACGGCTTCCAAGCCGATTTCAGCGAGAACTGGAACGATCTCAACACCGCCAAGCTATCGCAATACAAGGTGGTCGCGTTCCTGGACAACCGCCCGGACGGTCAAGCCCAGCGCGACGCTTTCAAAACCTACATGGACAACGGCGGGGCCTGGTTCGGCTGCCATTTCGCGGCCTTCGCGCTCAACAACTCATCGGTCCCCCAGAACTGGGACTGGTACCATAACACCCTGTTGGGCTCGGGCGAATACGTGAGCAATACCTGGCGCCCCACCTCGGCCTTCCTCAAGGTGGAGGACAAGACCTTCGCGGCCACCAGCGAGCTGCCGAGCCTCTTCAAGGCTTCGCCCAACGAATGGTACCGCTGGAGCAAGGACCTGAAGGCCAACAAGGACATCAAGGTGCTGTGCTCGATCGATTCCTCCAGCTATCCGCTGGGAACCGGCCCCAAGTTGAACGAGATCTGGCACAGCGGGTATTACCCCGTGGTCTGGGCCAACACCAAGTACAAGAGCCTCTACCTGAACATGGGGCATAACGACATCGACTACGAAAGCGGCAGCAACAAGGAGCTCTCCCAGACCTTCGAGAACGACATCCAGAACAAGATCCTGACCGACTTCATCCTGGATGCGGGCGGCATCGCGACTTCCATCACCCTCGCTCCCGCGCACGCCCGGCAGACCGCGCGCCTGCGCCCCGGGGTCTCAATCTCATACCTGGCACCCCAGGGACTCCTGCGGGATGCCCAGGGCCGCAGCCTTCCCGTCCTCAACCTGTCCCTCCCGAGGTAAGCATGTCCCCCTCCGCCATTCTCCGACTGTCCTTGTGCGCTACGGTTTTGGCCGTAGCGCAATCTACGCCCGAATTCAAGGTGCTCGGCTTCGCCACCACCAAGGATGATGCCGGCCATGTCAGTTATGAGCACGAGGCCAACCGCTGGTTCCCGAAGATGGGCAAGACCAACGGCTTCACGTACGATTCCACCAAGCTTTGGACGGATTGCAACACCGCCAAGTTATCGCAATACCAGGTGGTGATCTTCTTCGATGAGCGCCCCGAGGACGCCGGCCAACGCGCCGCCATCGAGAAGTACATCAAGGGCGGGGGCGGTTTCATCGCCTGCCATGGTTCCGCCTTCGAGCTCAACGGCTCCCAGCAGCCCATGAATTGGAGCTGGTACCACGACAGCCTCTTCGGCTCCGGGGAATACAAGAGCAATACCTGGCGTCCGACCTCGGCCTTCCTCAAGCGCGAAGATTCCACCACGCCTTTCACCGTAGGGATGCCGGCGCTGTTCAAGTCGTCGCCCAACGAATGGTACCGGTGGAAGCAGGACCTGAAGACCAAAAAGGATATCAAGATCCTGTACTCCATCGATCCTTCCAGCTTTCCGCTGGGTACGGGCCCCAAGCCTGAGGAGATCTGGTATGACGGGTACTATCCCGTGGTCTGGACCAACGTCAAATACAAGATGCTCTACCTGAACATGGGGCATAACGATCTCAACAGCCCGGGCACCGGCAAGGATTCCGAAACCTTCGCCAACGATACCCAGAACAAGCTCATTCTCAACGCACTGCAGTATTTCGGACACGGTTCCTCGACGTCGGCCGCGCCCAAGGCGCCCCGCCGCTCCGGAGCGGCCAAGAAGTCCCTCCGTAACACCCAGGTTTCCCTCGGGAAGACCGGCCGCGACTACGAGTTGCGCGGCCGCCTCATCCCCTCCTCCGCTAAGAAGGTATCCCCATGAAAATCCGCTCCCTCAAATCCATTCCCGCCACCTTGGCCCTCTCCGCTTGCGCCGCCCTCGCGGCCCCGGCCATCTACGTCAACCAGGTCGCCTACGATGCCGGCGGCCCCAAGGTGGCCGTAGTCCAGGTCGACGCCGAACTGGCGGCGGGCGCCACCTTCACCCTGGTCGATGAGGTCGGAACCGTGGTGGCCACCCATCCCCTGGGGAAATCCTATTCCATCCCCGATTGGTTCTCGGGCCGCGCCTTCTACCGCGCCGACTTTTCCGCCTACGTCAAGGCGGGCACCTACAAGGTGAGCGTGAATACCGGCGCCGGATCCGCCACCTCGACGGCGTTCAAGATCGAGGACCAGGCCCTGGCCAAGGCCGTCGCGCCCTGGATCGTCAAGTACATCCGCAACCAGCGGGCCGATCATCCCGAGGAGTTGGCCGCCGACGCCTCCATCCTGCTCAACGACGGCTCCAAGCGCGTTGACGTGCATGGCGGTTGGGACGACGACGCGGGCAACAACAGCAAGTACATGTCCCATCTCAACTACGCCAATTTCTTCTCGCCCCAGCAGATTCCCATGCATGCCTGGGAATTGGCCGATGCCTTTGATCGGGTACCCACCCTGAACGCCGCCATCGGCCTTTCCGATTCCCTGCAAGCGGAAGCCCTGTACGGCGCCGACTACCTCTCGCGCATGCTCACCTCCAGCGATTACTTCTACATGGTCATGTTCGATTACCTCAACTCCGACGTGAGCAAGCGCCGCGTGGGCGGGCTGCTGGCCAATAGCGTCACCGACAACCGGTGGCAATGCTCCTTCCGCGCCGCGGGCGGCATGGCCATCGCGGCCCTGGCCCGTATCTCGCATTGGGGCAAGAACGGCAAGGACTACACCTCCAAGCAATACCTGGACAATGCCAAGCGCGGTTTCGCGCACCTGCTCCTCCACAACAAGGAGTACCTGTACGACGGCAAGGAGAACATCATCGATGATTATTGCGCCCTCATGGCCGCCAGCGAATTGTGGATCGCCACCGACGACCCTATGTACCAGACCGAAGCCCGCAAGCGCGCCCTGAACCTGGAAAACCGCGTCTCCAGCCAAGGCTATTTCATCGCGGACGACGGTACGCGCCCGTTCTGGAGCGCGTGCGACGCGGGCCTCCCCATCTGGGCGCTGGTGCGCTTCCTGGACAAGGAGACGGACGCGGGTCAACGCGCCGCCGCCCTCGCCGCCATCAAGAAGAACCTGGACTGGCAGCTGAACATCACCAACAAGGTCGCCAATCCCTTCGGCTACGCGCGCCAGATGATCTCGTACAAGGGCGCGGCCAAGGAAAGCTTTTTCGTACCGCATGACAACGAGACGGGCTGGTGGTGGCAGGGCGAGAACGCGCGCCTGGGTTCGCTGGCGACCGCGGCCATCCTGGGCGGACGCCTGGTGTATCCCGCCGACAACGCCTGGGGCATGAAGGATTCCATCGGGCAATACGCCGTGGACCAGGTCTCCTGGGTGCTGGGCCAGAACCCGTACGCCACCTGCTTCATGTACGGCTTCGGCGCGAAATACCCGCCGGTCACCAAAGCCTATTTCAACCACCAGACCACCAAGGGCAACATCTCCAACGGCATCACCGGTAAGGTGGGCGTGGGCGACGGCTCCGGCATCGATTACTACCCGCCGGGCAGCGACGACTGGCGCTTCACCGAAGGTTGGATTCCCCATGCGGTGCGTATGCTGGCGGCCGTGACCGCCATGGCGCAGGCGCCCAAGCAGGGCACGGCCATCCGCGCCAAGGATCATCTGTTGTTGCCGCCCGGGTTAAAGGCCGCCCGACACGCGGGGAATCTGGAAATCGCTTTGGAGCATGCCGTACCCGGACCCGCATCGGCTTTTCTGGCGGCACCGGACGGCCGCATCGTGGGAAATTGGGAATTGACTCCCGGCTCCAAGACCGCATCGCTGGCGCTGCCGGCGTTGCCTACCGGTGTTTATTGCCTGCGCGTAGGCCAGCAGGCCATCAAGTTGGCGCTGCCCTAGGCCGGTCCGCGGCGATACCGATTGCCGTCGCCGTGGGGCGATGGTAAGTTGGGGAGGCCCGGGCGCGAGGTGCCATTCGGTTCCACTTTCGCCGGGCATGGGGGATTCCGCATGCCGCATTCCTTCCCTCCGCGCGCCATTGCCATGGCGGCCCTGTTCGCCCTGGCCCGCCCGGCCCCGGCCCAGACCCACCGCATCACCGTCCATCCCAATCAGCGGGTCGCCTCCCTGGAAATGACCACGGCCGAGTACGCCAGCTGGAAATCCAACGACGACTTCAACGACTCCAAGAAGCGCACGGCATTGGTGCAGGATCTCTATAAGAGCTTCCGGGACGAATTCGATTTCATCTTCCTGGTCCTCAACCAATCGGAGCCGCCCGCGAACTTCGAGTACTACGGCGAACTGATCAGCGTATCCAACGCGACCCAGGGCCTGGGCTCCCGGCTATTCGATGAGACCAAGGCCTACGGATCGGGAGGCCGCCTGAAATCGGTCATGGCATTGGCCGACTATGGAGCCTTGGCGGGCGGGCCTTCCCTGCACGAGCTGATGCACAACTGGGCGAACTTCGGCATCAAGGTGGGCGGCTTCGAACCGGCGCAAGGCGGAGGCGGAACGCCGTATCCTGACTATCGGCCCCATTGGGGATTCACGGGTGGCAATACCGCCGGGCAATTGGGAGGCTTTAAGCAGAGCACCCTCAAGACCAACGTGGACGGCAATGCCAAGAAATACCAGGCCGATGAGTTCGGGCAGTTCGCCAACGGCGGCAACGGCGTCCCGTATTCCGAATTGGAGCTGTACCTGGCAGGATTCATTCCCGCGGCCCAGGTGACGCCCTTCGACGTGTTCCGGGACATCACCGCCTACGACTATGAGAAGAACACCTGGGAGGCAAACACCAAGGTCCGCTACGATTCCACGCGCATCCTTTCGGAACTGGGCGCGCGCTCACCCGGAGTGGCGGCCGCGCAAAAAGAGTTCCGCCTGTTGGTGGTGATCCTCAACGATGGGCCGCTGGCCGATTCGACCTGGGCCCGCATGGACAAGGATTCGGAACGCTTCGGTCGCCCTTCCGACGATGGAACCTTCCTCTACAATTTCTGGGAGGCCACGGGCGGGCGGGCGAAAATCGAAACCGGAAAGCTGGCCCAAGCGCTCATCCCCGCCCAAGTCATCGCTGGTCCCCGGCGCGGCCGCCTGGAAGCGTTCCCGGGCGCCGGTTTCGATGTGGCCGGGCGGTGGAGGGCCCAAGAGCAGAATCCCTTGTCAGTGGTTTTATCAATCCGAATTCCCTAGCTCAATTTCGGGCAGATCTTTCCCTGCCGCTCTAAATTGATTTTCGCCCCTCTTGTTCCTTTTTTTGCATAATTTAGCGTATTATTTCGAAATACGTGTAAATATTCTTCGATTTATGAGCTAATATATTTCAATTTACGCCTATATTTCTTACAATTAACGGAATGGTTTCCGCGCCTCTCTTCCCAAGGTATTTGCGAGAAAATATCCTCGACGCGCTCTCTGATACGCCTGTGGTGCTCTTGCATGGTCCGAGGCAGAGCGGGAAAACGACCCTCGCGAAGGAGATCGGGTTGCCCCGTGGTTATGCCTACCTGACATTCGATGATCAGGGGACGTTGGCGCGGGCCAAGGATGATCCTGTCGGGTTCGTGGCGGACCTGCCTGATAGGGTGATACTTGATGAGGTGCAAAAGGTACCACACCTGTTCTCGAGCCTGAAGTTGGCCGTGGATGAAAACAGAGTGCCCGGAAGATTTATCCTCACGGGATCCTCCAATCTGCTCTTAGCCCCTAAATTGTCC
>JAHFCH010000163.1 GCA_023249635.1 Fibrobacterota bacterium | reverse complement strand
GTGGTCGGCGGTGAATTCGCGAGGGCTCAATCCGCGGCCGCGCCGGTCCGGCACGTATACGGTGAAGTCGGATGCGAGGGCCTTGGCGAACGTGTCGTAGTTGTGGGCCGTTCCGAAAGCGCCCTGCACCAGGACCAAGCCGGGTCCCTTCCCGTATTGGCGATACCCGATGCGGGTCCCGTCCTTCGAGAGGACTTCGCCCAGGGAATAGTCCTGGTTGCCTTGTGCGATGGCTCCGGATGCGAGCAGGGATGAAATCAGCACTAGAGTCTTCATGGTTTTTCCTTTTTTTTCTTTGGCGATCAAACGTTGGTTTCGGCGAGCATGAGGTCGGCGGACTTGCCCAATTGCTTCAGCATGAATTCCGGCGCGGCCCGGCTCATCATTTTCAGGACATTGGCCAGGCCCGGACGAATCTCGGGGATGTCCTTGCCCATGCCTTGGATGATTTTGTCAACGAGGACTTTCACGTCCATGCCCTTGGCCCCTCCCACATCGGCGGCGGTGAACTCCCTGCTGTAGAGCGGGGTTTCGGTCCCGGGAGGGGCAACCTCGAAGACCTTCACCCGGGTGTTCTTCAGTTGGATGCGCAGCGACTGGGTGAAGGAATGGATGCCGGCCTTGGCCGCGCTATAGACGGGAGAGATGGGGAAAGGAATGAAGGCGAGCCCCGAAGAGATGTTCACGATGGCGGCGTCCTGCCGGGTCTTCAAGTGAGCGAGGAATTGCTTCACCATGCGGATGGGGCCCGAAAGGTTGGTTTCGATTTCGAGCGTGATGTCCGACAGATCCTGATTCCGGTCATTCATGTTGATCTTCCGCATAAGGCCGGCATTGTTGATGAGGACGTTCAGCCCGGGGAAGTCCCGGATGATGTCCAGGTGCAGCCGGGCGATAGCGGTCGGGTCGCCGGCATCGCTCCGGTAGGTATGCACCTTGGGAAGCATTTTCCGGGTCCTGGCCAGCTTGGCCTCGTCGGCCCGTGACGATTACGGTATTGCCCAGTTCCAAAAAGCGCGCGGCCAGCTCGAACCCGATACCCGAGGTGCCGCCGGTGATGAGGATGGTATTGCCTGACATTTTCATTTCCGACTCCTGTTGTTTCTTTCATCGCCGACCCCGACCGGGCCGGTTGATATATATTACGGTGTACGGGATAATTGATAAATAAGCCAAAAAAGAATTTTCTGTTCATAATTATCGAACAATGGGAGCGAAATATGGACCGTTTTGAATCAATGGCGATTTTCATCCGAGTCGCGGAGTTGGAGAGCTTCACTCAGGCCGCGGACAGCCTGAATCTTCCCAAGGCCACGGTGTCCACGGCGGTCCAGAATCTCGAAGCCCTGGTGAATGTCCGGCTCCTCAACCGGACCACGCGCCAGGTCCGGCTGACGGCCGAGGGTACAAGCTACCTGGAACGGTGCAAGGATCTACTCAGCGATCTGGAGGAGAGCGAGTCCATGTTCCGGACGGACTCGGTGCAGATCCAGGGAAGGATCCGCGTGGACATGTTCGTTACCCTGGCGCGGGAAATCTTCATCCCCCTCTTGCCGGATTTTCTGGACCTGCATCCGGGGATCGAAATCGAGCTCAGTTGCTCGGACCGGCGCATCGATTTAATCCGGGAAGGCATCGACTGCCAAATCCGCGGGGGCGATTACCAAGAGCCGGGTTTCGCGGAGAATGACTTGGGCCGGGCGGTGGTGATCAATTGCGCCAGCCCGGCCTACCTCTCCAGGTACGGAAAACCGAAATCCATCGAGGACCTGAAGAGCCACCGCCTCATCCAATACGCCCAGGTGCCCGGGAGCAAGCCGGAAGCATTCGGTTACTTCGACGGGGAGAAACACCGCGAAGTGCGGATGCCTGGGGCCCTCACGGTGAATAATGTCGATGCCTATACCGCGGGATGCCTGGCAGGGCTGGGACTTTGCCAGGACCCCTTAGGAGTGGTCGAGAAGTTCCTGAAGAGCGGAGCGCTGGTGGAGGTGCTACCCAAATTCCGGCCGGAACCCATGCCGATAAAGATTGTCTATCTGCAGCGGAAGCTGCTCTCCAAGCGCATGCGGGTTTTCCTCGATTGGTTGGTGCCGGCCGTGAAAAGCCGTCTCATCTGAGGATGGCTTTGGAACACGTTGTTTTCGAACCCTGCTTGGAAGCGAACCGCCTGAGGATAAAATTACGCTAGGGATCGATTTTGACCGCTCTCCTCCACGGATCCCTTTCATTGTAGTAGCACGCATTGAATGCATCCCGGCATACCTGGAAACCGGAATCCGTTATGTCCCGAATCGGATATCGCGCTATATCGTTCAGTGTTTTCCAGGTTTTGGAGGAATACTGCCTGTGCAAATGCATCTCGAGTACCTTCGTGCCTTTGCTCCAGTCCGCGGTATTCCACGTGAAGAGGAAGATGATGGAATCGGCCGCCGCGACCTTTGGGTCATCCGATTCATTGAAGGCGTAAATTTCATCCCCGGTTCCGTCTTTATTGAAATGAAAATGGATTGTGGAGTCGGGATCCAACCTGTAGTGACCTTCCTCGATAAGCATATGCTTCGGGAGTTCCTCGGGAACTTCAGTGCACCCCAGCATGAAAACCACGGCTAAAAGATTCAATCGCATGGGAATCTCCTTTGGGTCGATTATGGCGGCGGTACGCCCGGCAGAGGCGGCACCGGGTTGAAGCCTCGTTGGGGTGGAGGTGTTGAGTTCGTGCCCGGAGCGGGATTGGGAATGAGATTGACCCAGGAGTTCGTGCGGCCATCGAAACGGATGTAGGGGTTGTCGCTGTAGCCGCCGTTCGGGAGAGGTTGGGCCGGAGTCTGGGCGATATGGGTGGGCGGATTCTTATCGGGATAATTCCCGCTGTAATGATCGTTATATGCCTTCGCGCTTCGGATATCTCCCGAACTCGCAGCTTCGCTCTGATGCTGGCCGGTATAGGGATGGGTGTGGCTTACCACCGCCACATCCGGAGCGAAATGCTGACTGACCGAGTCAGGCAGCCCATCCGATCGTCCTTCGCCGACCGGCCCGAGACGGATAGCCGGATTCGCGTCATTGTATAATCCTTGGAGCGGATTGTTTTGGTGATGATACGGAAGGCCGTTCTGAGGCAGTCGATGGACCTGGGTGGTTTCGGCCGGGCCAGGGTTGATGGGATAGTCCAGGAGCCGATCTCCTCCAACCGGATTGTGCGTCCGGATATTGAACGAATTCACTTCGCCGAAATTATTGGCCCCGGCCAGGTTGTTCTGGATCTGGTTCTGTGCGTCCATGGCGTTCATTTCATGGGTGGTTGCGATAGCCGTGCCCATGTACTGCGGATAACCGAGAGGTTGGCCGGGCTGAGGCGTGGTGCCGCCCGCGGGGTAGCGCCCTAGGCCTCCCGGGCCATTATTGCCGGGATAGGGATTGGGGCTTGGGTCATTCCCCTGCAGCATCGGATGGGGCTGGGGCCTTTGGGGCTGGGGATGATGGAGGACGGGCGGGTTCACGCCGCCACCGACGTTAGCCGGATGCGGCTGAGGGCCGGGATGCTGTGCCGGAGCGGGTTGGGCGGGGGCGGGTTGCGCATTCATGTAATTGATCCAAGTCTGCCCGCCGTGTTGGGTGCGCATTGGGAACAAGGCAGGGTTGCCGGTACTACCTGGGATCGGCTGTGGACCCGTCATATGGGTCGTGGTTTGCGGTGGAACCGGCAATGTCCTTTCGGATCCGGATCCGGGGCCGGCTTTGCCGCTACCCGGCGATGCGGGGAGCTGATTTCCTTTCTCGATTTTAATGGCACACCTCCACGAAATAACCTAGGCGAGAACCTAATCCTTATAGAGGGTCCCGGGTCGTGAAGCGGTGCCCGGGACTCTTGAAAATTACGGGAACGTCGAAACAGCGGGGAGTGGTGATTAGCGCTTCCCGTTTCCGCCTGCCTACCCGACCCGATCGGATTACACCTTCCGCCCCCCGTAACCGGGAGATTACCCCTGGCGAAGGGCTGCGGGTCCCCACCGTAATTTTTTTCCGGTGCCGGGCCGAGGAAATCTTCCTCCCGGCAACCGCTCCCAGTGCAAAAAACCCAAGCCCAAGCAGAGACGTTTTTCAGGTCCTTATCCTATAAACGCAAGAATTCCAGGAACCCGGCATGAACAGAGAAACCGGTGGATGTAATTCGATTTTAGATTCAGCCTCTGCGCATACCCTCCGCATAGGGTTACGGCCATAGAATGGAATGCAAATCCTTGAGACCCGTACGCAGGTAGGCCCATGATTCCCATCAGCACCTTTTTTCGCATTTGTCGCATTTGCTCCGTAGTTGGCCTGGCTATGGCCCTCGTGCCCGCCAAGCCCGTGGACGAGGCGACGGCCCTCAACACAGCCCGCGATTTCCTCGCATCCTCTCCGGCCCGGGGCCTCGCCAAGACCGGTGCGGAGGGGATCAATCCCGTGCTTCTCTTCACGGCCCAAAGGAGCAAGGCTGAACGCGCGCTTTACTACGTCTACGGCGAACCCGGCAAGAACTTCGTGATCCTCTCCGCCGACGATGCGCTGAACCCGGTTCTCGCCTACTCCACCGAAAGCGGTTTCGACATCGCCCATCCGGATCCGACGACGGCGTTTTGGCTGCAGGGCTATGAAAAGGAGATCGGCGCTTTCCTCGATGCTTCCGCGCGCGCCTCGGGATCCGCATCCGGCGGCCGGCAGGCTTTGGCCAAAGGCAGCGCGGCGGCCCCATCGGCCGCTGCGGCCGTGAATCCGATGCTCACCACAGCTTGGGGCCAGACGGGCTATATCGCGGATCAAACCCCGCATAACGATCCGACCGGCTGCGTGGCCACGGCGACCGCGCAGATCATGAAATACTGGAATTATCCGGAAAGGGGAACGGGCAGCTATTCCTACACCGTTCCCAACGTCGGCGTCGTCTCCGCGGATTTTTCGGCCAAGCCTTACGAGTGGCAGGCCATGCCCAATGTGGTGAACGCCCCGGCCCCGGCAGTAGCATATTTGCTATTCCAAGTCGGAGTCAGCATGGGAATGAATTACACGCCTACGAGCAGCGGCGCCGGATTTTATTATGCCGAGGGACATCCGGTCAGTGCCGAAGTCGCGCTCCTCGAGAACTTCGGCTATAAGCGTTCCATGTCCTACCAATTCCGCACGGACGATTTGCAGAAATGGACGGCCATGCTGAAGGGCGAACTCGATGCCGGGCGGCCGGTTTTATATGCCGGCAGGAACCACGATGAATCCTTCATCCATGCCTGGGTTTGCGATGGCTACGATGCCACCGGCCTGTTCCATTTCAACTGGGGGCTGGCAGGAAAACTCGACGGCTATTTCGCGATGACGGCGTATAAACCCGGCGACCCCAACAGTTGGCCCAGCGACCTCAACTATTACCATGAGGCTCTTATCGGAATCGAACCCCGCTCGCGCAAACCCGCGCCCGAAGTCACCTTGATCGATCCGCCCACCTTTGCGGCGGCTTCGGTCCCCGCGGATCGGCCCATCAGCGTCACGGCGCAACTCTCCAATTCCGGATTCGTTCCCTTCAGCGGAACCCTCAAAGCCGTACTGTATGATCAGGCCGGCAAGGGCGTGGATTTGCAAGCCAAGGAGAACGTCAGCCTGGCCGCGAAAATGCCGGGCAAGACCGCCTTTACCTTCAGCACGCCTTCGCTGCCGGGTTTGTCTCCCGGGAATTACCTCATCCGCGTGCTTGTCCTTCCCAACGGCGGCACCGCGTGGAACTTCGCTTTTGAGAAAAAGGGACTCGGCAATTACGGCGTACTCCAAATCACCCGAGCCGAACTCGCGATAAACCTGGAGGACTCGTTGTCCCTGTCACGGACCCCGATTGCCTTGGGGCAGCCCCTCAGCCTTTCGACCCAGGTGTCGAACCGGGGAACCCTGGCGCTTAAGGGCTCGGTCAGCATCGGAATCTATGATGCCGCCGCATTGAAGGGCTATCTTGAAATCAAGGATAACTATACCCTGCCTGCATCCCAGGACGGCAAGACGGCCGTGACCTTCTCGACCCAGGGACTCGCGAATCTTCCCGCGGGCGCCTATGCGCTCAAGATGCTTTATAAGCGGAGCGGAGGTGAGTGGATCCCGATTCCGGACGGCAAGGTTTTCAAGAACAAAGCGAGCCTGCAAGTTACCTCGCCCGTAAGTGACCTGACCTTGGGCGGCCTGCCGGGCGGGTTGCGGACGTCGTGGGATCCCCAAGCGGGATTCATCGAAGTTTCTTCATGGCAGGACCTGCGTAGTGTCCGGTTGTTCGATGCCTCGGGATGCCTCCGCTTCTCCCGCACGCCCCCCGCGGGAACCCGTTCCCTGCGAATCCCCGAGCCGAATTCCGAGAGGGGCGGAACCTACCTCCGCGTGGAAACGCCCGCCGGCGTCACGACGCGAAGCTTGGAAGGCGTCCGCTAGGGTGCCCGCTCCAAGTAATCATTCTTCGCAGGTAGATTAAGGACATGCAAAGACTCAACCGCAATCGCGCTTCCCCCGGCCCTTCCGCGCCCCCCGCCGGGTCCAAACGCCCTGCTGCCGACGGCGCTCCCGAGTCCCCGGCGAAGCGGCCGCGAACGGATGCGGGTCCCGGGGAAGCATCCCTTTTCGCATTGTCTCCTTCGCGGTTGAATGCCGATGCTCCCACGGTCGAGGGCCCCGCGGCTCCCGGGCCCGGTCAGCGCGGATTCAAAGAGTCGCGGATCGAACGGGATTTGAGGAAAGCGCTCCCACTTGAGCATGGGGGGGAGAAATGGACAATTCCGAACCCACCTTGGATAAGCGGCGGAAACCGCATAGACAAGAATCCGGGTCCCAGAAAGGTGGCCAATAGCCTGGTCGAGGCCAATAAGCCCATACGCAATCCCGATGGAACAGGGCCACAAACAAATGATGAATTGAGGCGTGCCGGAGCTGAAAACCTTTTCAGAAAAAAAACCGGGGGTATGCAGAATCGTAGTTGGCCTTCGCTATTGCTATCCGCCATCGATGGGAATGGAAATGTGGTTGAGTCCGCTGCCTCCTATATCAATGGAAACCCAAGGATAAACAATCCGGACAACTTGACGCTCGGCCATCACAAGGTGAGCGGTGAAAAAGAAGATAGAGCCAGATTACGTGATTTTATGCAGAATGGGGACTTAAACGGATCCGGAAGACTCATTACGGAACCTGAATTGGGTTTATTGACAGGCAATTCAAGGGACACGGTGAGTGCTTGGGTCAGTACAAGTAAAATGACGAAACCTCCATCTCATGTCATGGACTATGAGCGACATGTGCGGGAAAATCCCACCACGAGCAACTCTACGCCGTCCCCTATCGCGGCAGGGCCCCGATCGCCCCTGACCCCGTCACAGGAAGGTTACCCCAGGACGCCGGTGGGATATTTCAAAGTTCCGTATCCTCAGCGGCCGGACGCCCGCGCCGATTCTCGCGCCAACTCTCGCGACGATACCGGCGGCTTCTCCCCGTACGCCGGGTCCCTTCCAGGTTCCCCTGCCGAGGATCCTGTTGGCGGCTCATCGGTCTCTTCCGACTCGGCTCCGATATCCGGCGGGCGGCCGCCCCTCTCGGAGCGCCCCAGGAATTCGCCGGCTACCGATTCCGATCTCTATGGCGCCACCCCATTGGGTTATCAGGCTGCACATGTTCCGGCCTCACCCGGTGGTCCCGCGTCTCCGGCCGCTGCCGGCAATGGGCCATGGTCTCCCACCCTGTTGGACGACCCGGGCCAATTCGACATGAATCATATGCCCACCGGCGCGTTCAATACCCCCGTTGGCACTCCCAAATCCCCGACCCCGGGCCCCGCCGATCTTACCAGTGCAAGTTCTTCTCCGGGGACTTCCCAGCCTTCACAAACCCCAGCCTCGCAAAACGTCATCCCGCCGGGGCAGTTTGTGGGAGAGGATCGCAGCCTTTTGGCGTTATACGCGCCGAGGCCCCGAGGGGAAGAGACCGCAACTTAAGCCATGACCAGGCGGATATATTCGAAATGCGCCCATCGAACATCATTCCCGACGGGGATAAGGAGCCTAAAGAAATGTCGCCTGCATTTTCATCTCGATTCTGTTTGATGGCGATCCCGCTGCTTGCCCTCGCATCGACGCTCGCCGCGCAAACCGTCCTCACCCGTCCCATCGGCGAGTGCAAGCTGAAGTTCCAGGACGAGTTCAACGGGACCCGGATCGACACCACCGTCTGGCATTACCGCACCGACAGCAAGCATTGGAGCACGCAAACCCCGGCCAACGTCTCCCTCGCCGACGGCATGCTCAACCTGAACGTCAAGAAAGAAACCTTGCAAGGCATGGAATACACGGGCGCGGGCATCATCACGAAGAAGGGATTCCGTTACGGGTATTATGAAAGCCGCTTCAAGATCCCGAAGGGCAAAGGCTGGCATACCTCCTTCTGGTTGATGAACTACGATCCCGTGAACGCCACGACCTTCAACCCGAACGCGTATCAGGAAATCGACATCTGCGAGAACAATTCCAAGAACGCGACCGCCTACTCCACCAACCTCCACAACTGGCACGACTTCCATTGGTCGGTGGGCGGCAAAAGCATCGGGACGCCCGTCCTACGCGATGATTTTCATATTTGGGGTTGCGATTTCTCGCCCACCGAGCTCCGTTACTATTTCGACGGGAAGCTGGTGAATACCATCAACCCCGCGCGCCAGAAACACGGCGACGTGAGCATCTGGCTCACGACCATCGCCTCGTCGTTGGGCGGGACCGATACCGTCGATCAGGCCGCGCTGCCTTCGGCGGCCGTCTTCGACTACGTGCGCTACTACGAGTTGCTCAACCCGGTCTATCCCGATACTCTGGTGCTCGATACGACCGTGCATCCGGATTCCACCCGGCCGCATTTCGTCGTCGACAATACCGATTCCGGCTTCACCGTCGATTCGGCCTGGACCGCCAGCACGTTCACCTCGGGCTATTACGGACGCGACTACCTGAACGACGGCACCTCCGCGGCCGACGCGGACCGCTGGGCCAAATGGACCCCCGTCATCCCCGCCGCCGATCCCTATCGCCTTTTCATGCGCTGGCCCGCGGGCGAGAATCGCCCCAACCATGTCCCGGTCGAAATCGTCCATGCCGGAGGCAGCGACACCCTTTGGGTCAACCAAAAGGTCGACCATGCGCGATGGATGTATCTGGGCACCTATCCCTTCGCAAAGGGTAAAGCGGGTTCGATCAAGATCAGCGGCACCTCGCCCGGCTACACCATCGCCGATGCGCTCCTCTTCGAGCAGGCGAAACCGATCTCCGTTGCGGTGGGGCGGATCCCGCTTTCCGGAAACGGGTTCCGTATCGACGCCCATTCCTCCGCCCAGGGCCTCACCTTGTCCCTGGCATTGGCGACGTCGGGCCGCGTGTCGATCGCGATCTACGATCTGCACGGCCGCCTCGTGGGGACGCCCCTGGCCAGCCGCAACCTTCCGGCAGGCCGCTTCCATATGCCCGCCGCCACGCCGCCTGCGGGCGGCGCTTACCTGGTGCGGATGTCCCTCGACGGAAAGGCCGTGGCCGGCGGAAGGCTGATCTGGTAGGGTTCCTCCGGACCGGGAGCGAACGGGTAGTCCGGTTTTGATTTTCATTTCATTTCTTGGATCCGTTGAGAGCATGGCATCAACGGTTATGTGGCCGGTCGGACGCGGTGTGAACCAAACCGCCATAGATTAGGGCGAATACGCATGCGCAGCCTGAAAGGAATCGGGGAGTTCGAATGGTGATCCCAGGTCAATACAAAAAGTCTGACGAACCCTCCGTGCGCCGGAGGCGGGCGAACCTTGTTTGCATGTCCGCGCAGATCCTTATCGTGGCCTGGCTGCCGGCGTTCCTATCCTCCGCGGCCCGCGCCGCCACGCTCTTGAGGCCCAATGGCGTGACGGTCTACCGAGACGGCCGCCCCGCCGCCGACTTCCGCCTCGAGGCGAAGGATACCGGCGCCGTGCTCAAGCATGCCGACGGGAAATGCGCGGGAGACTGCGACAAGTACGGCGCGCGCGACGTATGGACCTGGGAATACAGGAACAAGTATTACATGCATTACGACGCGGCGGGCGACAAAGGCTGGATGACCGCGCTGGCGGTGAGCGACGACATGGTCCATTGGGAAAAGCGCGGCGCCAAGCTGAACCTGGGTGCGGCCGGATCGGACGACAGTAAGTGCGCGGCGTACGGCGTGCCCTTCTTTGATGGCAAGGCCTGGCAGCTTTTCTATCTGGGCTCGCCCAACACCAGCCCGGCCCCCGATCGAATTCCGTCTTTCCCTTACCTCACCCTCAAGGCCAAAGCCGACTCTCCGGAAGGCCCTTGGATCAAGCAATACGATGTCGTGCCCTTCCGTCCGCAGGCAAACTCCTACTACTCCGCTACGGCCAGCCCGGGGTACATACTACCGCGCAATGGCGGCTACCTGATGTTTTTCTCGGGCAGCGCGAAGCTCCGCACCCTCGGCATCGCCCGCACCACCGATCTCGACAAGCCCTGGACGATTGATCCCAATCCCATCCTTCCCCCCGCCGAGCAGATCGAGAACACCTACCTGCATTACGAAAAGGCGTACGACACCTGGTTCCTGTTCACCAACCACGTGGGCCTCAAGGACTTTGAATACACCGACGCCGTCTGGGTCTATTGGACCCGCGATCCCGAGCATTGGGACCCCGCCAACAAGGCCGTGGTCATGGATCCCGCAATCTGCGCCTGGGCCAAGGGCGCTATCGGCCTGCCCGCCCTTCTGGAACGCAACGGCCGCCTGGGCCTCTATTACGATGCCTCGCCCGGCGAATCGTACTCGCACATGGCGCGCGACATCGGGCTGGCCTGGCTCGACCTGCCCCTGACCCCGATGTACAACTACGCCCGGCCGACCGGCGCGGCGAAACCCACAATGAGCGCATCCTCGACCTTGGGTAATTTCTCGCTCGCATCCCTGATCGACGGAGACCGCACCGGCAAGGCATGGGACAACGGCGGGGGCTGGGCCGATGCGACCGGAAATCGTGACCAGGATTGGGTGGAGATCGAATTCGACAAGCCCAAATCCATCCGTCAGGTGAATGTGTTCACCTTGCAGGACGAGTACGCGAAGGCCGCCGCGCCGGTGACCGTGGTAACGGCGGCGAGCCAATTCGGCATCGAGGACTTCACGGTCGAATCGTGGAACGGGCGCTCCTGGCAATCCGTCCCCGGCGGCGTCGTGATCGGTAACGACAAGGCCTGGCGGCGAATTGATTTCGCCGCCATCCTCACGAGTAAGCTGCGCGTGTGGGTGGACAAGTCGCGGGCCGGCTACAGCCGTCTCGTCGAGCTGGAAGCGTGGGGCACACCCATACTGGGCTGCACCGATGACAAGGCCGTCGGATACAACGCGAATGCCGAAATCGACGACGGCTCCTGTGCGACAACCGCGAACGTGGGGGCGGCTGCTGAAAGGCTGGGTTCGATTACCCGGGTCGCTGGGGGATTCGCCGTCGCGATGGAAGGCGATGGCCCGTACGCGGGCCGCATCCGCGACGTGCGGGGGCGGATCGTGGCGGACTTCCACGGGAACGGCAAAGAGGTGGTTGCGTGGGACCGGCGCGGAGCCTACTGGATCGAAGTCCGGAAAACCGGGTCATCCCCCCTGCGGCGCTTATTGGCTTTTTGACTGTGCGGTCCAATCCCCAATCTAGGCCGGCTCCATCCCTTCCGCCATTGTTCATAGCACAAGGGTAACCAGTAGGTTACGCTCCAATCCTTCGCGGCTTTAGGGGCGTTTGGGAAGAACCTGAATTTATCGGGAGGAAAATTCCCGAATCCTCCTTCGTGTTGCGCGTCACGCGCATATCTTAAATCCATCCGGGACCCGCGTCGGACAGAACCGAAACCGAAACCCAGGAGAGATCAAGTGCCGAAGATAAATGCGATGAATCATGGCCCCAAGAACACTGAAGCGAAGGCTCTGACCCATACCGAAATCGTCGCCGCCTTCCCCAACTTCAATCACGAAATCACCCGCTGGGTCGAAGCCGGGGATTGGGTTTCCTTCGAGGGCACGTTCACGGGGGATCATACGGGACCCTTGGCGATGGCCGACGGAAGCGTGCCCCCCGCGACCCTGTTCGCTTTCATTTGTAGGGCGCAGTCCCGAGGTTGGAGATCCGGAAATGAAAAGGTTTCAGAAAATGTCGATTTTTGAGGCGATGAATGCGGCAAATAATCCCGACCGATTTTCCCGCGTCGAGTTCGCCGATCCGGGTAATAGAATTTCATGAAATGCGTTCCATGACCCAAACTCTTCCTCCCCAGGACCCAGGGGGATCTCAGGGATTTTCCCTCCTGGAAGCCCTGATCGGTCTCGTCCTCCTGGCCTTCCTGCTTACGGGCGCCACCCTCTTCACGCGATCCTTCATCGGGTCCAATGCGAAAAGCCGGGCCTTGGTGGATATGTCGACGGCTTTGAGGAGCTACGTGGAGGAAATCAAGGGAATGGATATCGCCACCCTGCCCCGCAACCAGGAAGTCGCCGATGTTGCGGGCGACTATCGCATCACCTGGGTGGCCTACGATAGCGCCAGCGGGCCGCCCTACCGCCAACCCGCGGGCCTTGTGCTCTTGTGCGTCAAAGCGGTACGCACCGATGCAGGAGTCGATCATATCCTGGAAACCACAACCTTGTTGGGTCCCCCATGACAACGGTCGTACCCGGGTGCGTAGCGGCGCGGCGAAACGGATTTACCGTGATCGAAATTCTCGTGGCCCTGCTCACGGCAGGCCTCGTCTCGACCCTAGGGTACCGGATATTCTCATCCTTCGTTTCGCAATCGAAAAACCAGGCGCGTATTGCGAACGCCCAATCCCAATTGCTGCCCATCCAGGAAGCCTTGGAGAAAAACCTGCGACGGACGAAATACGGAATCCCGGGAAAGACCCCGGGCCTGAATGCCTTTGGCGGCACGGACACGCTCTTCGCCCTGGAATATTCCGGGCAAACGTCCTCCGCGCCCGGCATCGTGGTAAGGGGAGCCTTCTTGGGAATCCGCACGCAAGCCCGCGCCGGGTTTTCCAGGTTTTCGGGTTCCATCGCGGTCCGTTCCGGAGCCGCTTCCGGCTTCAAGGCTCGGGACACCATCGTCATCGGGAATCCCGATGCCGGGGAATTCTCGGTGGTCAGATCGGTTGATGTGAGGAACAACCGGCTATTCGTTTCGCAACTCATGGCCGATTATCCCATCGGCACCCAGATCATCAAGGTCAATTCCGTGTCCTTCCGGCCCGTGGATTCCACCTTGACCATGTATTCCGACGCACGGCCGCGGCACTTTACCCGAAGTCTGGATGAACTGCGCTTTTACGGCATCGCCGGAAGCGGGGCGGTCGATTCGATAGGCCCTTTCGACGTGGACAGGATCAAGTCGATCGGATATCGGGTCCGATTGCGCATCCTGGACGCGAAGAGGCAAGGCTACATCTACCGGGAGGCCAGCGGCGTGGTCACCCTGAGGAATACCTTATGAACACGAAGCTCCCATCCCGCGAACCAGGCCAGCGGGGCCTTGTGCTCCCCATCGTCCTGGTGATGGGGGTCATCATCCTGCTGATCGCATCCGCCACGTTCTGGTCGCTCAAGCAGCAGCGGAGGCAGACCGGGCAGGGCCGCAAGGATTTCCAGTCCGTGCATGCCGCCGAAGCCGGGATCAAATATTTCCAGAACCGCTTGAACGGTATCTCCTTCTGCCAATCCTGGCTGGGGCACGACGATTCCCTGGCGGTGCAAAACCTGCTCCATGACTTTACCGTCGCCTTGCCTACTCCGTATGGAAAGACCCGCGGCTTCATGATTCGCAATGCCAGCGTCATACCGGGAATCCGTCCCTTCGCCATCCATTTCGAATCGGTGGGCGGGGTCATCCTGCCGAACGGGAGCCTGGATACGACCAATGGCTGGCCTATCATCTGCGACGTCTACATGCGCACGTCGGCGGAGTTCGTATTCTACATGCAGCAGGCCGATGAGCTAATCGGGGAAGGAGTGCACCTGAAAGGGCGCGTCTTCGCCCGCTCCATCTGGCCTCTGGCGAACGCCGTCTTTGAAGACCTCGTCAGCACTGTTTTTGGCATTGTCTACTTCACCGATGTGGATTCCTCCACAATCACCTTCATGAAGGGCACGGAAAACGTTTCCGCCAATCCCTATACCCTGGACAATATCCGCATCACCTGGAGCGGACCGCCGGAAGCCTGCGGCGGAGGGCTTAAATACTCCTACAACGATTTGGCCATGGGGATGGTTCCCGGCGACCGCAGGGGATTCACCTACAACGGGCGGCAGGATAAAATACTGGTTGACCTCGACGAAGTAACCCAGTCCGGCGGATCGGTGGCCCTCAACTTGTATGAATTCGATTCCATGGCCGTCGACGGGAAGGGCCGTCTCGCGCTACGCGCCTCCCTGCCCCGCAGCCAATTCAACGGGGTGCTCTTCATCAATGGGGATGCATTCATCCGGGGCACTCTGCGCGGCACTTCCCTGACCGTGGTCGCAAGCGACGACATTTTCGCGGTCCACAACATCCTTTGCTCGGGAACCGAAACGGGCGGCGATACGCCGGTCACCTTGGGCCTCATCGCGCAAGGAAAGTTTTATATGTGGAGATACTGCCCCACGCGCCTGACCCTCAATGCGGTCATCATCGCCAAGGATGATTACCCGCCGGAATTGGGCCTGCCTCACCAGGGGGGTCCCTATGATTTGATGTATAGTTGGTGGGCTTTGGGCCCGGCCGCACTCCATTCCGGAGTGGACGCCAATGGCAATCCGGCTTCCAACCTTGACCCGGCCAATTGGACTTTCACTCTGCAAGGCGGAATCATCTCGCGCAATGCCGGTGGTTTCCGCATGGATGGCTCGAACGGCTGGCCGGAAGGAAAATACCGCACCTACACGTTCAACCAGAACAACGTTTTCAACCCTCCGCCGTATTTTCCCATGCTGAGCGCGGCCCTTCCGGGCGTCCCGCGCTGGGGCGTTAAAGGTTGGGAGGAAAAATGAAACAGAGGCGGCATGCCGTTACCTGGGATGGGGAAGGCAAGGATACCCCGAGGCCGCAAGGCCCGAGCACCGGGTATACGGCGGGAGTGTTCCTGCGCTTCCTGTTTGGCCATTTGGTGGTGATCTCCTTAGCGGCCCTTCTGTGGCTGGCGGTCCGCGGAGGGGCCCATGAATCCAGGCTTTCCGTGCGAAACATCGCCCCATTCGATGCCAGCCATCCCGTGTTTCCCGCTTTGGCGAAAATCAAGCTCGGTGATCCCTCTCGGGTCCGTAACGTCGAACGACCGAACCGCACTATGACATCCGTCGGATTGTGAGAAGGACGGAACCGGTTTCGGCCGACCCTTGTCAGCGCTGAAGTCGCCTTCGGCTTGCTGAGGGGATATCTCCTCGCATCCGCGCATGTTCTTCCCATCCGTATCCGGAAACCGATACGTCCTTGGTGAGGGCGGAGTAGGGTGCCGGATGAAGGAGATCTTCGCGCAGTTCAATTTCCTGTTCCGTGAACCTGCCTAGGGTGTCCGGTTTCAGGTTTCTATTAAGCAGAGGAGCGTACCCAGAGGTGTACCCTTTTACCGAGTAGAGGGGGGTACTTCAGGGGGTGAGATCGAATCGCTCCGACCTCACCCAACCTCAGTACCTGCCGAATCCCGTCGAAGGGCGTTTTTCGACAGGGGAAAAAGTACACCCGCCTGGGTTCGAACCAGGGACCAACGGTTTAGAA
>JAHFCH010000162.1 GCA_023249635.1 Fibrobacterota bacterium | reverse complement strand
TATCAGGTGCCAATCTGCCAGCGTAGGCGCGGGGGCGCGGAGTGAGAACTGCGCGCCTGAGAGCACCAGGCGCCACTCCACGGAATCGGCGCCGAATCCCGCCAAGGCGTACTGGGTCATACCGATTCCCTTTTGGACGATGCGGCGGTTACCGCCCGACCAGGCATCCGCTTTGATCCACGCCGAGACCGTGATGGCGCCGGTGGGATTGAGGGCAGCGGCGTCCGGGACCATGATGCGTTGCGCGCCCTCCAACTTTGCGCAACCCGCGATGCCCCCTTCGAAAGCGGTCGGGGTCGCCGGCGGCAGGGCGCTGCCGTGGAATCCATTGGGAGTAGCGTCCAGGTAACCCCCCGGCAGCGCCGAGGCGCTACCGGCCAAGTGCCAGTCGGCCAGTAAGCCGGTGCCGTTCCCGAATGTCTTCGGCCCTGAGGAGCGCGAACCTGCGGCGGGATTGCCCCAATGCATGGCGAAGGTCTCGCCCGTGTCGTTGGCGCGCACGCGTGGCAGCCGTACCCAGATTTCAGCGAGGCCCGCGGGGGCATTCCAACGTTCGATCTGGAAATCGAGTTCGGCGCCATCGCGATCGGAGAAACGCACATCCCCGCCATCGGCGGCGGCCTGGGAGAAATCGAAGGTGGAGGCGGTGAGGCGCACCAGCACCGGGAATCCGGCGATATCGCCTGAGAGCGCAATACCGGAAGCGGAAGTATTCAGGTAGGCGCGTCCCGCATGGGCCCAGGCGGCGTAGACGGAAACGTCGGTGACCGAGTCGGATGCGATGTGGAGACTGTCCGTAATCGCGATACCCAGGGTATCGGTCTTGGACTGCGCCCAGCGTAGCGGCGGTAAGGTTCCTTCAGGCAGGGAATCGAGTTGCAACACGGGCATCTCGGTTTCGGCCGGCAGGATACGGCGCAAAATGGTGGTACCCCGGATGAACAGGTAACCGTGATGGCTGCCTTCCCACATCAGCCGCAATCTGCCCGGGGGAGTGAGGGAAGCCGGCGTGAGGGTTTGCTGACCGACTCCGGCGATGTCGCGGCGCAGCGCGAGAAGACGGGAACCCTCGCCCGGAGACACCGCTTCCAGGTTGTAGCTACCCGCGGGTATCCCGTGGAAGGCATAACGGCCGGAATCGTTCGCGATGGCGCTCAGGGAATCGGGGAAGCTATCGTGCAACAAGGGAAGGTAATCCGCGGGAACCAGGCGGACGCGCGCTCCCGCGCCCCAGCCTGTAACCGCCGCTATCTGGCCGTCGGTGGTTTCGATGCCGCCTCCGCCCGCCACGTTGGTGGACTTCTCGAAGCAAGCGGTCAACAACGCGAGGGTCAGTACCCCCAGGATGCGGCGCATGTTACTCGCCCTCGATCCGCGACAGCGGGAAGACATTGAAGGTGACCTGGTAGACGCGATCGGGAGCCGGCGCGCTCTTGGCCAACTCCAGGATTTTCTTGCGCAACAGGGAGATATCCTCGCGGATGCGGCGGAACTCCGGCTCCGAGAGGCTTAGGGTAAGGGTGGAATGGCTGCGGTGGCGGCCGGGCACGGTATCGTAGCTTTGCTTGGCCAGATCCAGGGCGGACATTTGGAATTGGGTGATGGCCAGGGATTTCCAGGCATCACCGGTGGTGAGCGCGGGGTCGACCCGTTCGTAATACCCCGCGCGTTTGCGGATGAGCCCCAGTCCTTCCAATACGCGGATGGCATCCTTGGCTTCGGCCACGGAAATGCGGGGATTGAGCGCGTCCGCCAATTCCTTGAAATCATCCTTACACCGGATGAAGCTGAGCAATTCGTGCACAGCCAGATAATACCACTTGGTGAAGAGCTCGTATTGGGCCGATTCCAGGGTTTTAGGCTTGCCCTGCTTGAGGGAAAGCAGACGCTGGAAGAAATGCTGCCGATCGGCCTGGGTCTTGGCCTGGTTGAGGTGCACCAGGTTCTCGAAATATTCCAGCTCGGGCCCTTTGAGCTTGAAAACCTTGCCCAGGCTCACCGCGATGCGCAGGGAAATGTTGGATTTGCCCTGCAGCACCTGGGAGAAGAATCCGGCCGATTTGAAACCCGCATGCATCGCGATGTAGCGGTAGGAGAATTTCGCGTCTTCGCGTTTACGCTGGTCGTACAACTCTTTCAAGAGCAGGCGGTAATCGGAGTAGGCGAAGATGTCCATGGCTGTTCTCTAAGATTAGGCACGGAACCCCGGTTATGCAAGCCATAAGTCAATGAAATCAGGGTCAAATGGCGCTATTGGTGTTTAGTGGTACTCACCGGAATAATCGGAAATGGTAAACAAACCGGGCTATGGGATAAACTTGTCGCCGGCCTCGGCCATAGCTTGGCTTACATGCAAGCAAACGCACGTTCTTACCGCAGCGGATTTTTTCCCTGGTCCCGCCTGGCCGGTCTCGCTTTGTTTTCCGTCTCCACCGTGGGCGCCACCATCACCTGGAAACCGCTCTGGGACGGTAAGACCCTGAACGGATGGCATAACCGCGGGAAAGATGCGTGGACCATCGAGAAGGAAACTCCGGCCTCGGCGCCCGCCCTGCATGGAAAGCACTCCGCCGCCACCGATGATTACTCCATGCTGTACACCGACAAGGCCTATGATTTTTTCACCCTGCGGGTGAGCTACAAGATGCTGGAAGGGAACAGCGGCGTTTACGTCAAGGCCAAGGAACTTGCGCAAACCCCTTTTGTGGGCGGTATCCAGGTGGACCTGGACGCTACCAATCTGCTTTCGTTGTACTGCACCAGTTGCGGGGCCGGAGTCTATTCGCCCTCCGCCGAGATCAAGGCCAAGATCAACAAGAACGGTTGGAATAATCTCGTGGTCACGGCCAAGGGCGACAACCTGTATACCAGCATCAACGGTGTCGACATGCCGGCCTGGAATTACAAAGGCAAGGAGGCCTACGTGCTGCCTTCCGGCCCCTTCGGCCTGCAATTGCATGATGCGCGCCTGGACGAGGCCTGGTTCAAGGATATCGAGATCATGGAGGGGTGCACCGATAAGGCATCGCCGCGTTACGATAAGGAGACGGAGGATACGCGGCTGGTGGTAACGCCCAATCCCGCCGCTTGCTCGGTGACGACTGGTCTGGGCGGTGCGCAATCGGAAGCGCAGCGGCATGTTCGGCTTTCGCCCGGCCGTATGCGCGTCGACGTGGAAGGCGAATGGATCGTATCGATTCGCGATCTTTCCGGACGCCTGCTTGCGACCCGCCGGGGCCATGGGGCCCAGGACGCTTCGCTGCCGGAAGTCCGGAACGCGGGAGCCTATCTGATGGCATTGCAATCCCGGGACGGCTTGCGGGGAAATTGGAAAGCCGTGATGGGCGAATAGTTTCGTAGCCGGTTAGCAAGGGGGGATGATTTTGAAGCGATTTTTACGGATGTCCATGTTCCTGTTTCTGGCCGAGGCGGGGCTGCCTGCCCTGACGGCCGCGCAGGGCGCCTGTGGGGAACCCAAGGCCCAGGATTTCAAAAAGATCCAGCTCTCGCCGTCCGGGCTTCTTTATGAACCCTTGGAGTTGGCGGTGGCCAAAGACGGCCATGTCTTCGTGGCGGAACGCGCCGGCCGCATCACCGTATATGATCCCGCCAAGGCGCAGACCACCGTGGCCGCTAACCTGAGCGTAGCCGATATGGGCGGGGATAAGGGCGGCATATTGTCATTGGCCGCGGGCCCGGCCTATCTCGAAGACCATTGGCTATACGTGCTTTACGCCCCACGCTCCCTTTGGAACGGCAACTCATCCTTCGCCGGCGGCAAATTCTCCTTCCGCCTGGCGCGTTTCAAGGTCGTGGCCGACAAGCTGGACATCCCCTCGGAGCAGGTATTGCTTGAGTATCCCCAACAGCCGGAATCCCATGCGGCGGGATCCATGATGTTCGGCAAGGACGGGAACCTGTTCTTCTCTACCGGCGATAATTCCCGGCCCTCGGTGAGCGATCAGTACTCGCCCATGGACGAAGAGGCCGGGCACGAGTACGCGGACGATCAGCGGAGTACTGCCAATTCCATGGACCTGCGCGGCAAGACCATCCGCATCCATCCCGAACCCACCCTATTGAACGGCAAGTATTACACCATCCCCGCGGGCAACCTGTTCCCGCCGGGCATGGAAAAGACCCGCGCCGAGATTTATACCATGGGACATCGTAATCCCTATCGTATCCATGCCGACGCATTCACCGGCAGGCTGTACATCGGCGAGTTCGGTCCCGCGGCCCTGCAGGATGCCGATCGCGGGCCCGCCGGCGCGGACGAAATCTCCATTACCGATGAGGCGGGCAACATGGGCTACCCGTATTTCATCAAGGACAATCAGCCTTACTGCCATTGGGATTTCTCCGCGGGAAAATGCGTGGCCATCCAAGGCCAGGCAGGATTGAAATACGATCCGGCGCGGCCGGTCAATTATTCCCGCAACAATACCGGCCTCAATCTGCTTCCGCCCGCCAGGCCCGCGGCCATCTGGAACCATGACGGATCCAAACCCGATCCCGTTCCGGGCCTGTCAGGCTGCGGTATCGGCGCGGGGCCGGTGTACCATTACGATGCCGCCTCGGCCTCCAAGACCCGATTCCCGCCCTGGTTCGAAGGCAAGGAATTCATCTATGCCATCAAAGGGCCCTGGCAACCCAAGCTCATGGTCATCCCTCCGGGACCATCGGCGCCCATCAAACAGGTGCTGGCGACGCCGTTCTCCCTGGACTTCAGCGCCAACATCCAGGATATGGAATTCGGTCCGGACGGCAGCCTGTACGTGGTCGACTACGACAAGAACGCGCTCTTCCAGGTGACGTATTCCGGATGCCTGCCCACCGTGGCTTTGCTACCCCGCGAAGCCGGGGAAGCACGGAACGGGCGCCATGGGGGGCGACTGTTCCAGGGCAGGCATACCGGTATCGTCATCCGCGAGGGATACGATGCGACGGGTAGGAACGTATGGATGGTGGATAGGGGCGCGAATGGGGAAACCGGGGGGTTACGGTGAAGGAAGCGGGCGCAAGGAGGATGGGAGGGATGAGGATGCTGCGGCTGGCCCTGATGCTGGGTCTGATGGCGGGCGTTGGCAGGAGTTCCGCCCAAGCGGCACTGAGCGGCCGCGTCACCGGACCGGACGGCACGGCCATTAAGGATGCCAAGGTCATGCTGTTGGGGCGCAATCTCACGGTGCATACCGATGCCTCCGGGCAATACGTATTCACCGGGATCCCGACCGGCTTTGGTACTATTCCGAGCCCGCTACCGGGAGCCGCCGGGGAGAATGGCCCCCACTTAAAATGGGGACGCCCCCTTTTCACCGGCCCGGTCGGTCACGGAGAGGGCTTCGGGCTTTTCGATGCCGCAGGCCGTTGGAACGGCGTATCCGCCCCCGTTGGTATTCCGACTGCGCTGGAGAAGCAAGCCGCCGGGGAGGATACCCTTTCCGTCATCGCCCTGGGGTTCGAAAGGGGAGAGCGGCCGATTGCCGTGCCCACCGGCAGCCAGGATTTCAAACTGAACGCCATACGGTACACCAACATCGCGTATAAAACCGGCGCCTTGACCGCCGCGGAAAAGGCCTACTGCATATTCGACATCCATAAGCCGGCCAGCGGGACCCATTGGCCCGTAGTCATCCACCTCCACGGGGGCGGGCTTACCGGCGGCGATCGTAACGAAGCCTTCACGGGCAACAACCATTTCGGGCAGAAGTTCCTGGACGCGGGCGTGCTCGAGGTCGCGCCCGGATACCGGTTGATCCGCAAGGGCGGGACCTTTCCGGACTACATCCGCGACGCCGCCCAGGCCGCCATCTGGGTGCGCAAGAACATCGAGTGCTATGGCGGGGATCCGAACAGCGTGTTCATCAGCGGTTTTTCCGCGGGAGCGTACCTCACGCATATGCTCTCGGTCGATTCCGTCTGGTTCAACGAGGCCAAGTATGATCCCCGCCATTTCGCCGGCTTCATTTCCATGAGCGGCCAGACCCGCGTGCACGACAGCTTGCAGATGGATCTGAGGGTCTCCAACATCATGGCCGAAGCGCCCTGGGCCGTGCCCATGGGCAATATCCGCAAGACCACCATCCCCTGGCAGATTATCGTGGGCGGCAATGAAGGGCATACCGTTACCGACAACCAGGCATTGTATGACGCTTGCATCAAAGCGGGCAGCACCGACCTGTACATCGATATCTTCCCGGGTCTGGGGCACGAGGTGGGGGATATGGGGAATGCGGTCAGCCCCAAGCGGGATCGCTTCCTGGCTTTCATCGCCAAATACAAGGGCCGGGGAATTTGAGCAGGCAACCTCTTCAACCAAGGCGGCGGATATGAACTACGGTAAACGCATCCGGATGCTTACGGGCATCGCGACGTTGGGCGCGGCGCTGGGCGCGCAGGCGGAATTCAAGGTGGTGGGTTACCTGCCCCAGGGACGATCCCTGCAGGGAATCCAGTTCTCCAAGGTGACGCATATCAATTGGTCCTTCGCGGCGCCCGGTAATGACGGGAACCTGAATGGTATCAACGGCCCGCAGTTGACCCAGTTGGTGACGGCGGCCCATGCCGCCAAGGTCAAGGTGTTCCTGGCCCTGGGCGGCGGCGGCAACCACGATAACGGTTTCGCGGTGTGCACGGCGAACGAGACCGGCCGCGCCACCTTGGTCAAGTCGTGCATGAACGCGGTGCATACCTATAACCTGGATGGTATCGATTTCGACTGGGAATATCCGGACGGGGCGCAGGTGGCGGGTTTCAACGCGACCATCAAGCTGGTGGCGGCCGGCCTGCATGCCGAAGGCAAACAGCTTTCCGCGGCGGTGACCATGAACGATTGGCCCCGCAGTTTCCCCACCACGGAACTTTACGATGGACTGGTTCCCGGGTTCGATTTCCTGAACATCATGGTCTATGACAATCCCCCTCCGCATAGCACCATCGCGCACGCGCAGACGGGGTTCGACGTCTGGATCAAGACCAAGAAGCTCCCCAAGGAGAAGTGCGTCCTGGGTTGCCCTTTCTATGGACCGGGAGGAAAGTACAATCAGATCGTGGCGGCCAATCCGGCGGCGGCCTGGGTGGATCGCGACGGGGCCGAGGGCTACAACAGCATTCCTACCATGCGTAAGAAGGCGGCCATGTCAGCCGCGCAGGCGGGCGGCATCATGTTCTGGGAATTGTCCCAGGATGCGACCGGCGATCTCTCCCTGCTCTCCGCGGTACATGAGGTGCTTCTCAAGAGCACGGCAATGGGCGATCTCACCATCAGCAGGGCTTCCGCGCATGCCGGCGTTCCGTGGCGTTGGAACGGGCGAGGGGGCGTCTCCTTCGGCACCACCGAAACGGGAAATCAGTTTGGATTGCGCGCCGACGCCGCGGGAAAATGGTTACCGGGTCCGATGCCGTAAGGCAGCGCGTGGGTATGCATCGTCGGCTAATGCAGTTTACCAGGCCCACTCGAACCGTAACGGAAATGCAAAGGGGGATCTCATGCTGACGGCTATTATGCGAGTCCTGTCACTGTTGGCCGCGACGCATGCATGCGCGCTAGCGACGGTAACCCCGGAGCAGGCGGACCAGGCGGTGGCGGCCTTCAACAAGGTTTATTGGAATGCGTCGGGAAAATACTTCTACAAGTATGACAACAAGACCGGCGTACTGGATTTCTGGCTCACCGCCCATGCCTGGGAAACCATCATGGACGCCTATGTGCGCACCGGCAAGCCCGAGTTCCGGCAACAAATCAAGGACGTTTACGACGGGTTTATCGCGCGCTACGGGACGGATTGGACCCAGAACGATTATAACGACGATATCATGTGGTGGACCATCGCGAGCGCTCGGGCCTTTGACCTAACGGGAGAAGCCCGCTACCGGGATCAGGCCAAGGCCATGTTCGATTGGGTTTACGCGACCCAGCGCGATATGGACAAGGGCGGAATCTGGTGGAAGAACAGCGAGCATCTGGCAAAGAACAGTTGCGTCGTACAGCCCGCCATCATCACGGCGGTCTTTCTCGCCCGTATTCTCAAGGACGACGGCTACCGGGTCAAAGCGGAATCCCTGTATGCCTGGCAGAAGCGCACCCTGGTCGATCCCGCGGGAGGAAAGGTCTACGACAACATCAACCGCAACGGAGCGGTCTCGAAATTCCAGACCACCTACAACCAGGGAACCTGGATCGGTTCCGGGGTTCTGCTTGGCCACCTTGAGGACGCCCGTAAGGCGGCGGATTGGACCAAGGCCAATATGTGCAACGCCGCGGGCGTCTTGCGCGAGGCGGGGCAAGGGGATGTGGGCGCATTCAAATTGATCCTGGCGCGTTACGCGGTGGGCCTGTCGCGGCAGCCGGGCCAGGAGGCCTATGCGAGATGGATGGAAACCAATGCCGAGAAGGTGTGGGCCAACCGGCGGCCCGACGGCGTAATGGGATTCGATTGGAACGCCGTGGCCCAACCCACGGGAGTGCAATGCCAGAGCGCCGCGGGCGGCGTCGCCTTGTTGAACCTGTTGGCTACGCCGACTACGGATGTTCGGTTGGGCGGGTCGTTGGCTAGACCCCACCCCGATTTACGGGGGTTTCGGCGCATCGATGGGCGAATTCTCAAATATCCCGCCTGGTGACAAACCCGATTCCACGGATAATCCAGCCCTCCACGGTATCGCTGCCCCGGACCCGGGCACGCGCCTTATTATAGGCTCGGGACCCGACGCAGGTGGAGCGGCGGGATTCCGGTTCGGGGGATCCATGTTTCCGCTTCCACTGCTTTGCTTGCGCCGCATTCCTTCCCTTGCCCTTTTTTGCCTGCTTGCCGGCCTGGGCATGCTTCCCGGTTCGTCAGCCGCGCAGACGCCGGTACGCTTATTCGACGGCGCGAGCCTTAAGGGCTGGAGCATCCTGGGAATCGGTTCCTGGACGGTCCAGAACGGCGAAATCGTCGCCAAGCAAAATCCCTCCAATCTCCATTTCACCCATCTCGTTCACGATACCGTGCTCAAGGATTTCCGCGCCACCTTCCTGTTCCGGACGGTGAAGGGCAATGCCGGCTTCTTCTTCCGCCTGCAAAAGGTCCCCGCCAATCCCGACAGCCTGAGCGGCGTACAGGCCGTGATCGATCCTCTGCTTGCCGCCGATGATGGCTTCGGACTCTACGAAACCAATGGCCGCGAGTGGATGCGGAAATGGGACTACGCGCGCCATCAAAAGCAGTATAGCGGCGGAGTCGGCTGCATGATGAAATGGGATTGGCCCAAGCTGAGCGCGACTTCCGGATTGCCGGACAGCAATTGCCGCAAGACCCTGCTCAATCCGGGAGGTTGGAACCGGCTTTCGGTATGGGCCAAGGGGCCGCGCATGATCGTGAAACTCAACATGCGTACCATCGCCGATACCTCCGATGCCGCCCTGGACAAGCCGGGCCGCTTTGCCTTCAAGCTGCACCAAGGGCAGGATGTGGAAGTGCATTTCAAGGACGTGGAGGTTTCCCCTTGGCCCGATATGCCCGCGGGGCTACGTTCGCGCCTGCAGAAGGCGATCCTTTACAAGGGCGAGGCCGGCGTATCGCCGCCGCCGTTGCGGGAATTCGTGCGCGAGATAGGGGCGGACAATGGTTTCACCTTGACCGATGGGACCGAGGCGGATTTCAACAGGCAGAACCTGGCCCAATACCAGGCCGCCTTGTTCCTCAGCGACTACAACATCAATTTCAACGCGGCCCAGCGCGCCGATTTCGAGACCTGGTTCAAATCCGGGAAGGGCGCCGGTTGCATGCATGCCTGCACGCGGCAGGAAGTAAGCATCGCCTGGCCTTGGTGGGGGGACGCGAGCGGATCGAAATTGGCCGATCATACCTCGTTCAAGGAACGCGCGGTCGCCATGGCCGCCGAGTCGCAGGCCCTGCCGCTATGGAAAGGCCTCGATCCCTCGACCTACAAATGGCGCGATGAATGGTTTCATTGGGTGGATAACCCCCGCGGCAAAAAAGGCGTGACCGTGTTGCTGGACTATGCCGATGCGGGCGCGCCCGAGGACCAGGCGCCCAAGGGTTTGCCGCATGCCTGGCTCGACGTGGCCCAAGGCGGACGGTTCTTCGCCTGGGGCGCCATGCATACCATGAACGCGTTGGAGTTGCCCTTTACGTACGATTTCCTCTTGGCGGCCCTCCGCGAAATGGGGGGTTACGATACCGTTGGCACGCGGATTGATCCCCGAGCCCTGGCGGTCGCGCCGGCAACGGAGTGGCGGAATGGAGTGCTGCGCATCAGTGCGGGGACGGATTTTTCCGCGGAAGTCCGGGATGCGCGCGGCCGCGGATTGTTCCATGGAAAAGGCGCCCCAAGCAGTCCCATCGAATTCCGCCCCGGTCGGGGTGCCGGTATCCTATTGCTTATCCTGCGGAGCGGCGGCGGAACGACCACTCGCCTGCTCGCTCCCGTCGCCCCGTGAATCGCCTCCGGCCTGGCCCTGTGCGTTCCTCGTAGGATCGGCCTCTACTGCGTAACCAAGGGGCCGGCGTTTCTCCCGGGACCACCCCGGTCTGGAAGGGCAATCCGTCCGTAATCCGGCCGGAGCGTAACTAGCCGCGGTAATCCGTGGGTTACGGGGCCCGGCCGGGTCCGGGTTCGGCGTAATTTTCATTGCGTATTCGAAGAACAGGGGGAACAGACATTATCGGACCGGCATTAGCCGGGCCGGAAAGGAATTCCCATGCGTCTCGGCGCCTCTAAACCGAAAACCAGCGAACCCAAGCCCGTCATCAGCGCGCCCATAGCGGGATCAATGCGCAAAATGGTCCCCAATCGCGACGGTTCCGTCCCCCCCAATCCCATGCCCGGAGATCGCACCGGCCGTCCGCATCAAGAGTACCCGCACAACCGTCCCGCGCTTAACAACCTTACCATGCGCCGCGGAGACGGCGGACTGGAGTTGCTTCGCTTGCCTTCCGGCTCCCGTCTTTCCGAACCCATGCCGGCCTCGCCTTCGCGATCCGATTCCGTCGACATCGCGAGCCTGGGTTGGCCCCAGAACAACCGCGACACTGACCAACTCCATCGTCTCAAGGATGCGCATACCCAATCCTTGACGGACTTGAACAACGCGCGCATGGCGTATCCGCGCCTGACCAGTGAAGAAAAACGGACACTCGATCCGTCCGCGCTTAAGGCGCGCAAACGCGAGATCGCCCAGGAACTTAAGGCGCATGAGGGCACCCTCAAAGGCCTGGAACGGGCGGAGCACCAAGCCCGCCGCGAGGTGGATGTGTTCAAGGGCCGATTCTCCAAGGAGCTTTCCGCTGAGGCGAATTTTCGCCAAAGCCAACGGCCGACCTCGCATGGATCGATGCTTTCGATGAACGACGCCGCGCCTTCCGCGCCGCGTCCGCGCGCTCCCAAGGCCCTGCCCGGCCCGGAAGGAAGCCGTGCTCCCACCCTGCCGACCATTCCCGAGCGGGATCCTTCCCCAGAGCGCATCGAGCTTCCCCGCGGCGCTCGTTTTTCGGACGGACGGATGGAATCCAGCGCCAAGCTGGGACCGGTGAAGCAGCGCCTGGCCGACCTGCAAGAGGAATACCGCAGCGCCAAAAACATCTACCACGGGATGAAGCCCGAGAGCGCGCGCTATACCCCGGGGCAATTATCCGCGGCCCGGCAGCGGTATAAGGATGCCGATACCGCCTTCATCGCGTACCGCAAGGGAAACAAGGCCAGCCTGGCGCTCGAAGAGAAGGGGCATGAGCTGCCGCCCCTGGACGAACTGCGCCAACTGCTGCATCCCCGCAGCAACGATAATTACCCGGCATTTCCCGCCACGGGGACCAGCGCCGGATCGGTCTTGGCACCGGGGACGGGCTCGGGGCAACGGACCCCGGAGTATCGTCCCGGCCCCTCCGCAATACCCAGCATTCCGCCTCCGCCTCCGACCGTCCCGGATTTCCGTCAGGATCCCATCCAAAGGACTTCGGCCCCGGCCCCGGATCATCCCCGCAACCGTACGGCCGGACCGGAATATGGCCTGGATTATTATGGCTTGTAAACCGCTCCGGCGCGGTTAGGTTTCCGGATCCGGAATTTGCGGACCTGATTGCAGGTCCCCGCGCCCGCAGGCTTAACGCGGGGAGGTTCCCGGAGCGGTTCCCGGGAACATTCCCCGGGCTATTCCGGGGCTATGCCCGGGGCGTACTTGCGGCGATATTCCAGGGGACGGATGCGCAGATGGGCTTGGAAGCGCTTGGTGAAATAGCTGGGATCGGCGAAGCCGGCCCGCCGCGAGATTTCGCCCACGCTCAGGTCGGTATGCAGCAGCAATTGGCATGCGGCGCGCATGCGCACGCGGTTGAGGTACCTGACCGGGCTTTCCCGCAGCAGCGCTTTGAAGCGCCGTTCGAATTGCGCCACCGAAAGGCCGGCCAGCCGCGCCAGGGCGGGTATTTCCAGGGGCTTGGCATGGTTCGCCTGGATATGTTCCACCACGGTGCCGATGCCGCGGATATTGGATTTACCCGCCTCCCGCATTCCCAGCTTTCGGGTGTATCCGGCCGTGCCCCAGGCTTTACCTTGCGCATCGCGCAGCGGCGTCTTGGTGGTCGCGTACCAATGCAAACCGCCTTCCCGTTCCCGCACCAGTTCCAGCTTTTCGATTTGCGCGCGGCCCGATGCCAGTACCGCCCGATCGTCCAGGGCGTATTCCCGCGCCAGGTCCCAGGGGGACACGTCGGAATCGGTCTTGCCCCGCAATTGGGCGAAGGAGGCGAATCCGAAATGGCGGTAGAATTCCGGGTTGGCCGCCACGAAGCGGCCCTGGAGATCCTTGATCCAGAATTGGATGCCGGGGATATGCTCCCAAATCGGCGCGAGGTCGTTGAGGGCCGCGAGTTCCCGTGCTCCCATGGTGGCTCCAGCGCTTTTTCGGTGAAAGCGGTCTTTTCCAAGGCAATGCTCAAAAAGTACCAAAATGCCCGGGTTTATTCCCAGTATATCACTTTTGCACCCCGGACGGTGCCGAATCCGTCGGTGGAAGGGCGCGCAGTCGGCTACTTTTTCCGCGGGTGTTCCGGGGGAAGAACAGGTGGAAAATATGCGTGGGATGACGCAGACGATTGCGCTGGGATGGATATGCGGATTGATGATCGCGCCGGTGATTGGCTCGGCGGGGCAGGTAAGCCCTTACCCGATTAGTCCGTACCTGATAGGGGAAAACAGTTTCAACGCGGATGCCGCGGGCAAGGATGCGGACCGCGTCTGGGGACGGATGAAGGATGCGCATTTCCGGCTTATCCGCATCGGCGGCATCAGCAACAACGATAAGACGCCTTCGGCCGACACCCATGCGCGCTGGGTCGATTCCATCCGCGGCATCGGCGCCGAGCCGTTGATCCAGGTTTCCACCATCGACCCGCCTGCGGTGGCGGCGGAGTTGGTGCGGGCCCTGAACGTGCAGCGGAAGTACGCCATCCGTTATTGGTCCATCGGCAATGAGCCCACTTGCGTAGAGAAGACCACGCCGGCCATTACCGCGCGCATCGCGGCCAACGTCAAGGAACGCGCGCTCGCCATGCGGGCCGTGGATCCGTCCATCAAGATCCTCTTCGGCGACGAATGTTACTGGAAACCGGATCTGTACGATCCCCTCTTCGGCGGCGCCGACGATGTGACCGGGGACGCCAACGGCGTACGCTATATCGATGGCATCACCTTCCATACCTACCCGCTGCCCGGGGCCGACAAGAACGCCGTTTACGGCCGGAACGAAGTCATCTTCGGCGCGGTCGACAACGTGCGCGGCCAATTCCAGAAGGCACGCAAGGCCGCCACCGCCGCCGATGCGCTGCACAAGCGCAGCGGGGAATCCGCCCTGACCATGTCCCTGACCGAGTTCAACGTCACCTACTGGAATTCGAGCGACAATTCTCCCGCGGGCGTAGGCGTGCGCTCCTTCCTGGCCGGTCAATTCGTGGCGGAAGTATTCGGGCTGGGCATGGAGTACGGCGCCTTTACGGTGGCGCCTTGGAGCATGCTGGAATCGGGCGGGGACGGGCGTGCCGGGGATCTTGGGCTCTTCGACGGCACCGCCGGCATCGTACCGCGGCCCGAATATTGGCATATCAAGCTCATCGCCGACAATATGTCGGGGAATTTCGCGGCGTCCCGCACCGAGAAGGCGGATCTGCTGCGCAGCTACGCCAGCCAGAACCAGGATACCGCCGCAGTAATGTTGCTCAACGAAAGCGTTACGGCAGGCTACCGGATTACCCTCAAGCTCAAGGCCCAACCGCAAGGCACGGCCACGGTTCCCTCGGTTTTCGTGGACGCGGGTTGGGAAGGGGAGATCTCCGATTCCATCCCTCCGCAATCCACTTTGGTGCTCAAGCTGCGGAAGCCCGGCCTGGTCGCGACCCGAAGCCTCTATACCTTGGCCTTGGCGGAAAAGTACCAGCCGCCCCAGATCAAGGAAACCCCGGTATCCCTGCTGGGTGGTGCGCTCGCCGCCGGCCGTACAACCGGCGCGGCCTTCCGGCTGCATGCGGGGCGATTGCTGGGAACGAGGCGATTGACGGGCGCATTCGCCGTAAAGCTCACCGATGCGCTGGGAACCGTGGTCGCCGAAGACATGGGGACCAATCGGGAATGGTCCCTCCCCGTGGATGCGCTTCCGCGCGGGGCCTATTTCCTGAATGTCCGCGCCGGTTCCGGATCCGAATCGGCGTCCGTGGCGCTTTTACACTGATCATTCCCTGATCCTTCCCTCATCCTCCCATGCTCATCCCCGGTTGCGGGGATGGAAGCTCTTATGCACTTCCTTCAGGTATTCCTGATCGAGATGGGTATAGATCTGGGTGGTGCTGATATCGGCATGGCCCAGCATTTCCTGCACCGAGCGCAGGTCGGCGCCCGCCTCGATAAGATGGGTGGCGAAGGAATGCCGGAAGGTATGCGGCGAGACCGCGACGCGGATATCCGCGGCGGCGCAGATGCGTTGCACGATTTTCCAGGCCCCCATGCGCGAAAGCGGCTTGCCGAACCGGTTGAGCAGCAGGGTATCGGTGCGGCCTTTGGATTCCCAGACTTCCAGGTAGCGTTTTATGCTGCGCCCGACCTTGAAGCCCAGGGGAACCAGCCGCTGCTTCTTGCCCTTGCCCTGCACCAACACCACCGCTTCGGGCAGATTGACCTGATCCAGCTTGAGGCCGATGGCTTCGGAAATGCGCAACCCCAAGCCGTACAGCAGTTCGATGAGGCATAGGTCGCGGAGTGGGGCCGGCTCACCCACGATGGCGCCGGTTTCGAGGGCGTCGTAGATGGCGTCGATTTGCTGATGGGTAAGACTGATGGGTTTATAGCGCTGTTGCCGGGGTCCTTTGAGCGAGCGCGCGGGATCTTCCGGCAAGGCGCCTTCTTCGGCGAGGAAGGCCGCGTAGCTTTTCAGGGTTGATAGGTAGCGGGAGATGCTGGCGGGCGCGAATCCCAATTCCACCAGGCTGCGGATAAAAGCGCGCAGGCGCGGGAGGGTCATCGCATCCAAACCCGCCATGGCCATGGGCCGGCCCGGGCTCCAATCGCTGTCTTTTTTCTTTCCGGCGGGCCGCGCCGGCGCCTCGGGTCGCCCTGCCGCCTGGCGAAAGAAGAGCCGGAGGTCGGACAGGTAAGCCGATACCGTCTCGGGACTGAGCCTTTTTTCCAGGCGTAAATGGGCCAAGTACCCGTCTTCTTTGGGGATGGGAGGACTGGGGATGGGGGATGCGGGACTCATGGATTCCAGGCGTGAAAGTTTTGGAAAAAATAGCACCTTGGATTATATTTACGGGCCTTGGGTGCCTAGCTCAGTTGGTAGAGCAGCTGACTCTTAATCAGCGGGTCGATGGTTCAATCCCATCGGTACCCACCATTCCCCCCCTCCATGCCGGATCAAGCGAAAGCC
>JAHFCH010000311.1 GCA_023249635.1 Fibrobacterota bacterium | reverse complement strand
CAGCTTTGCCGCCCGTGAGGAATCCCGAATTTCCCCAATGGACACCCTACGATACCGGGCATTTGGAGGCCCTCAGGAAGAAGCAGTTGAACATGGAAATGCGATCGATGGGGGAAACTACCGTCGGCCAAGAGGGAATCAATGCGCAGATGGGTCCGGTCACCGAAGCCTATCGCAATCGCCATCCCGAAACCCACTATAAATTCGCCCGGAATTATCACGCGATGATGGAAGATGTCAAGTCGAACCAGGCGACCTTGGCCGATGGGAAACCATTGCATTACACCGTCAAGGATACGTTCTCCGCCCATACCACCGCTTGGAGGGTGCAACCCCATGACGGCAAAATCGTCGCGCTCGGAGTCGATTCCCTGGGTGCGCAAGACGGATCCGCAATCACGGCGCAAGAAAGCATCAGGTCGCAGATGCAAAGTGATCCGGGACCGATTTCGCGCGTGGCCCTGATCAATACCGGTGTGCAAAAGGACCCGGTCAGTTGCGGGATATACGATAAGACGGTGATCGACAACTTCCGCAAGCACCCGGATGAAGTCGATCCGTTGTTGACCCAGGCCTTCCCGCCGGAGAAAGGGAAGCGGGAACGATTCGGACATTCTTCCCAGTGGTTTAGAAAGCGGGATCCCGTGACGGTTTACGGGGAACAACAAGCGCAAGGGATGTTGCATCCGCGGTTTTTCAAGAACGCCCAATCCAAAGCGATGCTCACCGGCTATCTGAACGGGAATCCGGCTGCGGCAAATGCCCTGGTAAACCAAAAAGGGGAATCGATCGAACCCCGCTTGCAAAGGCTTACGGGATCGGAAAAGCCCCTCGAAACCGCGGATCGCATGGAGATGACACGACCCATAGAGAAGGCGGGGCACAAGGCGGTGTCGCAGACCATAGAGTACCTCGAAGCCAAGCAGGCTTACGACCGTAGCCTCCAGCCGCCCCCGCAGATCCAGTCGAACCTTTAGGTCTTGATCCCGGTCCGGAAGACTACAGCGCCGGTGGCGCGGTTCAGCGCGCGGGCTCGGGTTGTTTAAGAGTTGAGCACAATTGCTCAACGGGATTTTTGGGTTGCCTAAAGCAAACCTCAAAAAGCAGAGGTAAGTTGGAATCGATGCATGCCCATTCGAGAACCAAAGCGCTGATCGTGTTTGCGCATCTGGGGATCGCCGCCGCCGTCGTGGCCGCGCCTTCCAGTCTCATACCCAATCGGGTCATGTATTATCCGGATGGGCGCCCGGTCGCGGACTTCCGCATGGAGGCCAAGGACTCCGGGCGAGTGCTTCGCCACAATGACGGCGGTTGTCCGGGTAACTGCGACAAATACGGGGCCCGGGACGTCTGGACCTGGGAGTACAACAACACGTACTACATGCATTACGACGCCGCCGGCGATACGGGTTGGCTCTTCTCGCTCGCGGTCAGCAAGGACATGGTCAATTGGGAAAAGCGGGGCCCCAAGCTGGGATTAGGCGCCGCAGGCACAGCGGACAGCAAGAGCGCGGCCTACGGAGTACCCTATTTCGACGGCAAGGAATGGCACCTATTCTACCTGGGTACCCCGAACGCGACCCCGCCTCCCAATCGGATCCCTGCCTTGCCCTATCTGACCCTGAAGGCGAAAGGCCCATCCCCCGAAGGCCCATGGACCAAGCAATACGACGTGACTCCGTTCAGCACGAAACCGGGAAGTTACTACTCCGCGAGCGCAAGTCCCGGCCACATCCTGGAAAGCCATGGGGCATACCGGATGTTCTTTTCGGCATCCGATCCGACCATCCTGCGTACTCTGGGAATCGCGAGGACCTCCAACCTGGACGGGCCCTGGGTCGTGGATCCCGATCCCATCCTTCCCGCAACCGAGCAAGTGGAAAACACGTATCTCCATTACGAAAAGGCTTATGATACCTGGTTCCTTTTCACCAATCACGTCGGGCTTCAAGGCGGCGAATATACCGACGCCGTGTGGGTTTACTGGACCCGCGATCTCGATCATTGGGATCCGGCCGATAAGGCGGTCGTGCTGGACAGCGGGAATTGCACGTGGGCCAAAGGGGCGATCGGCTTGCCGTCGTTGCTGGAACGGGGTAATCGACTGGCCGTCTTCTATGACGGCGTTCCGGGGAATTCTGTCTCTCATATGGGTCGCGACGTAGGACTGGCCTGGCTCGACCTCCCTTTGGTTCCGCTTTACAACTACGCCCGCGCAACCGCCGCTTCCGGAAAGGCGACAGTCCGCGTCTCCTCCGTCCTTTCCAATTGGACCGCGGCATCGCTTATCGACGGGGATCGATCCGGCGCGGCCTGGAAGCAAGGGGCCGGCTGGGCCGATTCCACCAGGGAAAGCTATCCGGACTGGGTGGAGTTCGAATTCGACAAAGTCAGGGCCATCAGGTTGGTGAACGTCTTCACCTTGCAGGATAATTATGCGCAAGCGAAGACTCCCGTCACCCGCGAAACACCGGCCCTGCAAGAGGGGATTTCGGATTTCACGATTCAGGGCTGGAACGGAACGGCATGGGTGACGGTCCCCGGCGGAACGGTGAAAGGCAATGACCGGGCCTGGAGGCAACTCACCTTCGCGCCGATGCGCATCAAGAAGCTGCGTGTCCGGATCGACGCCGGGCGGCAGGGATACAGCCGCCTTATCGAGGTAGAGGCCTGGGGGGAACCGATTCGAGGGTGCATCGATCCCAAGTCCAACAACTTCGATCCGGACGCGGAATTCGACGATGGCTCATGTACCCCCATTCCTTCCATGGTTTCGCATCCCCATCTTCCCTCCGGCATGATCACGCGGCACCCGGGAGGATTTTCCGTGCGCATGGCCGAAGGGGAAAGGTATACCCTCACGCTGCGGGACTTGCAGGGCAGGGTTGCAGCCGTTCTCGCGGGAACGGGAACGCGCTATTTCGAGTGGCGCTTATCGGGAGTCTATTGGGTCGATGTGCGGGGAGAGGGCGGCCTGGAAGCGGAAGCGTTTCTCCCTCCCTGAACGCCTTTGCGGAAAGAGATTATGGAAAAAATTTTTCGTTTACTGTCGGCATGGGTTCTCTTTTTCGGATTAGGCGGGCCTTTCGCCGATGTCAATCTTTCCGGCACCTTGGTTAACGAGCAGCGGTTACCCATTGCCGTTTCCTGCACATGCGTGCTTGAGAAAATCAATCTCGGATCGGTATCCGACCCGGCCAGCGGCGCCTTTTCCCTGCAGGGAGTGACCGGCAACCTGAATGGTCGTTTACAACCCACGCCATCCCCTGCGTTCATGCATGGCCGCGCGCTTTACTTCAACAGCACCTCGGAAAGCGAACCGGTTATCATCGAAATCTTCAGCGTGTTGCGCGAACGGGAATCGCTTGTCCTCAGCAAAAAACTTCCGGTGGGGAAATATGCCATCGATCCGCTGGAGTACCTGGGACCCGGTGCCGCCAGCGGTGTTCGCTTCGCGCGCGTGCGCAACGGCGCCGGCGCAACGACGGTGAAATTGCCCTTCGCGATCGGTAGACCGAATCTCGGTAACAGGGGGTTGACTTTGATCGCCGCGGGTACGAACGCGATTGGATCGGTTTTGAAGAAACCCTCCGCAACCCTTGCCGGCGCCGTCGATACTCTCGTTACCACCTGCGGTATTTATCCCGAAGTCCGGATTCCGGTGCCAAGCTACTCCGGCGATCTGGGCCTGATCACCATTCCCACTCGTACGACAGGCGGCAAGGTCGTGAATGATCCGGCCACTAAAACCGTTACCCTCAGCGACGACAAGAACCGGATCCGTTTGCGGTTGAGCTACGACGGCAAATGCCTGCTCGACGACGTGCGCATTCGGGGGTCGCAGAACCTCGTCTCCACGGCCTCGGGCGTCGCCGCCGCGATCAAGGTCAGCGGGAATTGGTATACCACAAGAAGCCGCATTCCCACCCCGACGGTTGCCGTGAACGGCAATGTCGTAACCATCGGCAATATCCAATATGGCGGCGGCGGGGTGAACGTGGTGGAAAAGTGGACCTTCACAACCCATCCCGATTGCATAAGCTGGAGCATCGGACGCAAATACCTTTCCGCCGGGACCCTCGAGGATACCTATTTTCCGGGATGGGTTTTCAACTCCATGAACACTTGGGACGGCGCGCTTTGCAATAACGGCGCCGTCGCTTGGAATAAGTTTCTCGAGACCGAACTCGCGAGTCTCGGTCAGCATACTTCCGGCGTTACCTTGTGGAACCGCCAGAGCAATACCGGTTTGCGGGTTGTCGCCGACACGGGTAACGGAAAGAATTTCGCCTATCAATTCAGCCACCATCCGGGCGGATTATTTTCGGTGAACCAATCGATCACCAGCCAGGAGTTGAAACCGAAATACAACTTGTCACGCTACCTGAGCAATAAACTCGATGTATGGAAATCGTTCAATGTCGGCGCAGGCGATTCC
>JAHFCH010000310.1 GCA_023249635.1 Fibrobacterota bacterium | reverse complement strand
CTTACCCTGGGGAATCCGGGAAAGACGCATGAAAGCCTCGACCCGTTGGCGGTACTGGCCGCTGCGCGCGGGCTCGCTCCGTATTTCACCGCCGTCACCGTTGGCTCCAACCGGCTGGCCGGCGATGGCTCGAACGCGTGGGTCGAGTCTCCGGATAGCGATCAGGAATACCTGATCCGATCCATGCCTGTCACGGGCCTCGCGGCCGAAGTGGACAAGCTCCTTTGCCAACCGCGTAGATAGCCCTGGAAACCGAGGTTTTCCGGTTTCCGGAGGTTCCGCCCCAAATTCCTCCATTGTAAAAAGATGTCACGGAACCCGATTGGGCCCGCATGGGATTACCGCCTCTTGATACCATGGATTCAGACCCGCCTCTACCCGCAGGCAGGCAAGGACAGAACATGATCAGGCCGATCGCCCCGCGCCCCGCATACCCTAATACCCCGTTCCGAGCCGTCCTCCACGCCATCCGCCGATCGGCCATGGGTGTCTTTGGCTGGTTCGACAATTTCGCTCCCCAGGGTCGGACGCATGGCCCCGCCGACAGCAAGGTTTCGCATTTGCGCTTGGCCCCCTTCTGGGCCATGCATGTGGCCTGCCTGCTCGCCTTCCGGACCGGGGTCAGTACCATCGCGGTTACGGTATGCATCGTCCTGTATTTCGCCCGCATGCACGCCATCACGGGCTGGTTCCATCGCTACTTCTCCCATCGCACCTTCAAAACAGGACGCGTCGTGCAATTCCTCTTCGCCGTGCTCGGCAACTCCGCCGCGCAACGCGGCGCCTTGCACTGGGCCGCCCATCACCGCAACCATCACCGCTTTTCCGATCAGGCCGGAGATCCCCATTCCCCGCGGCAGGAAGGCTTCTGGATCAGCCACATGCTCTGGTTCGGCAAGAAGGAAAACGCCACCTGCCTTAGCCGCGAGCTCAAGGACTTCGCGCGCTTTCCCGAATTGCTGTTCCTGGATCGTTTTGACTTCCTCGTGCCCCTGGCGCTGGCTTTAACCACCTTGCTGGTGGGATACGAGCTGGGCATCCACGCGCCGGGCTTGCATACCAACGGCCTGCAAATGCTTACCTGGGGCTTCTTCATCTCCACCGTAGCCTGCTGGCACGGGACCTTTTCCATCAATTCCCTAGGGCATATCCTGGGCCGCCGCCGCTATGCCACCGATGACGACAGCAAGAACAGCCTGTTCCTGGCGTTGATCACCATGGGCGAAGGCTGGCATAACAACCACCATCATTACGCCAACACCGTGCGCCAGGGCTTCCGCTGGTGGCAAATCGACATGTCCTACTACCTCATCTGGGCCATGTCCAAGGTAGGCCTGGTCTGGGGCTTGAAACCGGTTCCCCGCCACGTCGTCGCCGGCACCGACCCGGAAGCCAAGCGACCGATCATCCCGACCTCCCCCATGGAAACGATCAGCGCCTCGCCGGACTGGACCGCGCTTCCCATTCGCGAAGCAACCGCAGCGAGCGAAGCGATCGAAGTGGAAATGCCCGCCATGGCCTTGCTTCCGCAGCGCCCCCGCAACGCGCGCGGGTAAGCGGCCGTTTACCTCCCGATTCCCCGCACCCCTATCCGGACCTTCGCGGTTATTATTGATCCCTGGGATGCCGTTCCCTGCGTCCTTATCGGCGCACCGGGCGGCGCTGGTTTGGGGGGAATCCGATGGCATTTCGATCAATTCGGGCGGCATTGATCGTCGCTACAAGTTTGGCGGCCTATGCCGCATATCCGGCGCGCGCGCAAACCGCCGACACCCTCAATACGCTTTCCCCGGCCGAAAAGCATGCAGGCTGGACCTTGCTGTTCGACGGCGTGGATAAGGACGCCCATTGGCGTGTAGGCGAAAAAGGCGCGACCAACACCTGGAAGGTGGAGGACCATGCCTTGGCGAGCGCCGATCAAGGCAATGAATTGTTTACGCGCGAAGCCTATTCCGATTTCGAATTCGCTTTCGAATGGAAGCTGAGCAAGGCCGGAAACAGCGGCGCCTTCTTCCGGGTCAACCCCGACGTGGGTCGTTTCTGCAGCAGCAGCGAGTACGCCATCCTCGACGACGAGAACGGGGACGATCGCACTGCCCTGGGCCACATGCCGGGCCAGACGATGATGCCCATCAAACGCACCGGCGCCTGCTACGATCTCTACCCTACCACGACGGAAGGCGACAACGACAGCCCGTACGTGGCTTACGCGAAACCCTATGACCAGTGGAACCGCGGCGTGATCTGGGCCGAGGGCAAACATATCGAGCATTGGCTCAACGGCCGCAAGGTGGTCGACTATAGCGTGCGCAGCGCGGATTGGAACGCGCGTTTCCAGGCCAGCAAATACCCGAAGGATTCCCGCTGCGCAGCGCAGCTGGATAACTGGATGGGATCGACCACGGGACTTTTGGGTTTACAGGATCACGGCGGCGGCCTGCTGGTCTGGTACCGCAACCTGAAAGTGCGCCCCTTTACCCCCGGGGGCAAGCTGTCATCGCCGGTGGCCATCCCTCCCGCGGGCAAGTACTCCGGCGCAACCGCGGTAAAACTGGAGGCCGGGATAACCGGTGCAGTGATCCGGTATACCCTCGATGGCTCCGAGCCGGGCCCGGCATCCCCTATCTATTCCCAACCGATCACCCTCGCCAAATCCGCGACGGTGAAGGCGAAAACCTTCCGGGATCGGTTCTTGGCCAGCGACGCGGCTTCGGCGGCATATGAAATCGGCACCGTGGCCTTGGCGCCCCGCCCTAAACGCGGCAAGACATTAAAGCGCGTATTCCGCTACCACCGGGCGGACGGCCGCAAGGCCGCGAAAGGGTAGGCCGCGCTTCAAGGGCAAGCGGACCCAAAAAACTGAACGGTAGCCGTAACCGGCCTGTGACCCGGGTCCGTTCCGGAATGTTTTTCGGCCGTCCCACCGCTTAGATTATCGGGCATGGGAAACATGATACCGGACAGGCGCCCCCGACTCAACGAATTGCAGCGACTGCGCACGGACTTCAAGCCGGAAGAGTTGGATGCGTTCAACTACACGGTGATTACCCACTCGCCCGTCGCCCATACTCCCCGCATCGGGAGGGAAGCCAAAGACCGGGACGACGTCTCCTTCGCGTTCTGGCGGTACGGCAGGGACGGGCAAGCGACCATGGACGACGTAGCCAAGGATTTCAAAACCCGATTCCCCGAAATCGCTTCGCCTAAAGCGGAAGAGCCTGCCGCCGCGACGCCGGTTGCGACCACGGCTCCGGCTGCAACTTCTCCTGCTGCCGCCCCTGTTCAACTCCCCATCCGTCCCCCGGCAAATCCCCCCTGGTCCCCGTCTCCACCCTTCGGGGGACTGGACGCCGCGCGACCTCCGACGGGGAACGACGACTACAATTACTGGGGCGGCGGCGGCTACGATTGATTTGCCCGTAATCAAACGCGCCAGCGAATCGAGGCGATCGCTTTTGCGAATGCGACGAATGGCGTAATCGGCGTAATCTTTAAGCATTTGAGTTTACCGGCCAATCCGGATCAACCCCTCACCGGGAGTAGATTCCTGACCGTGCGTGAGGAGAACCGTTGAGCCCCGATCCGATTGGCTGGAGAAATCCCCTGGCATGGCTCCGTAAGTCGCCCGCACTCGATGCGGACTCCTCGCCGCCCGAGAGCGCGGCCCGGCCGCCGGCGGAGTCGCAAGCATCCAAGAGCACGGTGCCCGGGCGCCCACGTGATCCGAAAGCCATCAGTCCGCTCAGCGTACTTACCGATTACGGAACTAACACCTACCATCGATGCTTTCCCGGTACCGTTGCGAACCAGGCCAAAGTCGTGGAGGCCGGAACCTTTCCGATCGACATCCGGCACCCGGAAGCGAAGAAGTTCTCGAACCTGGCGAGCGGCGCGAGCTATATGGATGAGGCGTACAAGCGGCCCACCCACATGACTCCCGACGGTCAGGCCTATATCGAAAAGGTCCGGCCGACCGACGGCAAACCGCCCTACGACGTCGTGGCCGTGGCCGGTTCCAACGACTTCGGGGATTGGCGTATGAACCTGAACGCGTGGCCGCGGCAAACCGAGGCGTTCGGATCGGTCCACTCCGGCTTCAACGATTCCTATAACGGATTGAAACCGATCCTGCAACATGAATTGGATCCCAACGTCCCGGCTTTCGTTTTCGGTCATAGCCTGGGCGGATCCGTAGCCACCCAACTCGGCGTCGATTTGAAGCGGCAGGGATATGACATCCGCACCGCGAGCACGATCGGGATGCCTGCCACCGGCGGCCAGGCTTTCACGGAACGCGTCGCCGAAATTCCCGGCGCGCATGTCGCCAATGAAAGGGATCCGGTGCCCTTCGCCGCGCCCTACAACCAGATTCCCGGGACCCACGTATTCGACCGGAACGGCGAGGACGTGGCGCACCGCGGCTATTACGCCTTCGCGCGC
>JAHFCH010000011.1 GCA_023249635.1 Fibrobacterota bacterium | reverse complement strand
TCCGACGGGCTACCTGGTCACGCGCAAGAGACCCCCTACCCAGGATTCGGCCGACCAGATCCACAGGGCCCCACCTCGACGACGGCAAAAAGACGCGCTTGGTGGTTACCGCGACCGCAGGGGCGGTGGCTGTTGGGTGGCGCCTCCGGCGAATTCAAGGCGGTCAGGACTCAGGAAAATGCTGAGATACCTCCGTAAGGCCAGTCCGCGATCCCTTGCACAGACGCCGGCGAGTTATCCGCGGACGGCGCGTTTTCATGAGGCGGGGCGGACCGTGAACCACTGGCCAGCCTTGTCTGAGCCGGAGGTGCCACCCAACAGCCACCGCAGCAATGCGAAGTCGCGGAAGCCCCCGTAGCGCGCCTTCGAACGCCCCGCCACGCTGCCGAGGCGCCCTGATTTATCTAGATTTTACCCGGTTTTCCGGTATTCGAGTCTTAAACCAGAATGGTTCACCAGGATGAGCAGCGACACCACGGGTAACAGCGAACCCACCCCCGACCTGGCACCGGACGCATCCGCTTCCCCTGAACCGGATGCTTCGTCCCCGTACCATCAGACCAAGGTCCGCATCATCGAGCCGAATCCGCCCTTGCCGGACCTCGCCCTCGAATCCTTCTCCAAGCCCCTCCAGGATGTTATTCGCGGGAACGGCTGGAGCGACCTGATGCTGGTGCAGAAAAAGGCATCGCCTTACATCCTCAACGCCCAGGACATCATCGTCCAGTCCAAGACCGGTTCCGGTAAGACGGGCGCGTTCGTGCTTCCGCTCTTGGAAGTGATCGAGAAGACCCATAAGGCTCCCCAGGTCCTGATCATGACCCCGACCCGCGAGCTGGCCTTGCAGGTGTACGAGGAAGTGGTGAAGTTCGGCGACCCGATGGGCATCAGCTCGGTGGCCGTGTACGGCGGCGTGGCCTATGGCCCGCAGTTGGATGCTTTCAAACGCGGCGTGCAGATCGTGGTCGGTACCCCCGGCCGTCTGCTCGACCATATCATCAACGGCAACCTCAAGCTCACCTCCATCCGCGATCTGGTGCTGGACGAAGCCGACGAATTGCTGTCCATGGGTTTCTACCCGGACATGAAGCGCATCCACGGCATGCTGCCGCGCGACCGCTGCACCTACCTGTTCTCCGCCACCATGCCCGTGAACGTGAAGCGCTTGGCCCAGGAGTTCATGCGCGGTCCCAAGTTCCTGAGCCTGTGCCCCACCGATATCTCCGTATCCAATATGGAGCATATCTACTACGTGTGCGAGCCCACGGAGAAGGACAAAACCCTGCTGCGCCTGATCGAGGAGACCAATCCCGAATCGGCCATCATTTTCTGCAATACCCGCCGCGATACCAGCTACGTGCACGAATACCTGCGCGCGCGCGGCCTCAAGGTCGACATGATCTCCGGCGAGGTGAACCAGAAGCAGCGCCAGAAGGTGATGAAGGACCTGAAGAACAACGAGATCCGCTTCCTGGTCGCCACCGACGTGGCCGCCCGCGGTATCGATATCCAGGGCCTGTCCCACGTGTTCATGTACGATCATCCGGACGATCCGGAAGTCTACGTGCATCGCGCCGGCCGCACCGCCCGCGCAGGGGCCTCGGGCCAGGCGATTTCGGTGGTGGGTCTGGTCGAGGAAATCGCCCTGAAGAACACGGCGAGCAAGTTCGACATCCCCTTTATCAAAAAGACCCTCAAGAGCGATGCCGAGTTGGCAGCCATCATCCAAGAGCGCACCACGGTGTTCCTGGAGCAGGAGTTCCGCACGCTGAAGCAGAACGACCTGGCCGGGGCCAATCGCATGGTTCCGTTGTTGGAGAGCCTGATTGATTCCGAGGATGAGAAACAGGTGCTCGGCATGATGCTGCACAAGTTCTACTGGCGCCACTTCACGGGGCTTTCCGAGCCTCTCGCGCGCCCGGACGAAGAACCTTCCGAGGGTCTCCGCTAGTCGCTTAGTGGCTCGCTGCCGCCTTGCGGCGAGCCTCTTCCAATCTCCCATCGATCATCCGGCACGCCGCGTCGGCCCTCAGGGCTTTTTCGTATTGCCGGACCGCGTTCACGTAATTCCCTTGGAGAAATTCGAAATCGCCCATGCGGACGGCTTCGCCGCAGTCGGTTTTGCACCCCGCCCAAAGCGCGAGGGCAGCCGCGGCCAGGGCGGCCCGAACCTTGACCGTAACCCGGACCCGACTTGATTTTCCGATAACCATCGCTTTCCTCCGGCCCAAAGACCCAAAAAATTACTTCCCGCCCCACCGTTTGCGGGACGGCGAATGCCCACTCCGAGGGGTCAATGGGGGGTGGGCGGCGCAACGGGCGGCTGAGAGGTATAATTTTGTAAATTCAGGAGACCCCAGGGGTTGTATGGCTATCAAAATCAAAACGGACAAAGAAATCGGGCTGATGCGGGAAGCCTGCGTACTGGCGGCTGAAGTGCTGGCCCGCGCCGAAGAGATCGTGAAGCCGGGCATCACCACGGATGATATCGACCGGTTCGTCCATGATTATACAGTCAAGAAGGGCGCCTACCCTTCCCCGCTCAACTACCATGGCTTCCCCAAGTCCGTCTGCACCTCGGTGAACAACGTGGTGTGCCACGGCATTCCGGGTAAGACGTTGCTGAAGGATGGCGACATCATCAACATCGACGTGACCTGCACCCTGGCCGGCTACCACGGCGACACTTCCAAGACGGTGTTCGTGGGCAAGGTTTCGCCCCAGGTGCAAAAGCTGGTGGACGTGACCTATCGCTGCCTGGAAGAAGGCATCGCCGTAGCCTATGCCGGCAACCATTTCGGCGATATCGGCGCGGCCATCCAAGACCTGGCCGACGAGTTCGGATATGGAGTGGTACGCGAATTCTGCGGCCACGGCATCGGACGGGGCTTCCACGAAGACCCCATGGTGTTACATTACCGCTCGGGCAGCCGCGGGCAGAAAATCACGGAAGGCATGGTCTTCACCATCGAGCCCATGATCAATGAAGGCAGCGCCGACGTCTTCGTAGCCGATGATGGTTGGACCGTGTTCACGCGGGACGGGAAGCTGTCCGCGCAGTTCGAGCATACCCTTGCGATGACCCGCAACGGCCCCGAGGTATTGACCAAGTATTGGTAGGTTGAATGCGGGTAGGTCGCTGGGGCTAAAAAATCAAAGTGAAAAATGGAAAGTGAAAAACCGGGAGGGCGGACCCTAACCCGCCAGCGACATACAAAAATTTGATTTTTTAATTTTTCACTTTTCCTTTTTCACTTTTAGCCCTGGCAGAACAACTCTTAGTTCTGCCTCACTCTTCAGAATCATCCGACTCATCATCATCCATGGTCGGAAAGCTGATCCCCGAAATATCCCCGCCCTTTTCCTCGATCTTCCGCTTGAGGCGGTACAACTCGTCGAGACGGACGTGGAATCCCTTGGCATCGTCATCGGTGATGCCCTGTAGGATCAGGAATTCGCAAACCTCGATGGCCCTCTCCAGGTTCTTCTGGTTCTGGTAATAGGTGATGAGGGCCTTGGCCTGGGTGGCGACGAACTTGGGATTGTAGCCGTAGGTGCGGACGGTCTGGCGGAGGAAGGCCAGGGAGAACTGCGCGAGCAGTTCCTTGTTCATCTTCGACTTGCTCTCCTTGATCTTGAAGGTGAGCAGATCCAGGAACTCGTGGGCGACTTCGACCTTTTCGAAAAAGGGAGCGGTGGATTTCTGGTAGTCGGTAAACCGATCCAGCACCCCGATTTCATCCTCGCGAAGGCCTTTGAGCATGCTTTCGAGCATATCGTCTTTGCCGGCGCCGGTGGCCTCTTGGGTCATGTGAGGGGATCCCCTGATCGATGGTGGTGGGACAAAGATAAAAATTGTACGAGAGGGTTGGATGCGAACTGGACACTACGGTGTCGGTAGCAGCGCATCGTTTGGCGTCGGGCGTTCGGCGTCGGGCGTAAATGCAAGAAAATGGGAGCATTTTCGCATTTACGCCCGACGCTTAGGGGCGCTTCGCCCCGTACGCCCGACGCCCGACGATATGCCGCTCGAACCAACGCGGGCTCGTTTTATGCCGTAGCTTGTCCCGTATCCTCCTTGTCGCCGGCCCGCAGCCCAGGCGCGATATTCCGCAGTGCCGTCAGCATCTGCTCTGCTCCCGCATACCGCTGGTCCCGCTTCGCCACCAACGCCTTGGCCACGAAATCGCTCCAGGGACGGGGAACGGCGGGGCTATGGTCATGGGCCATGCCGGTGAACATATCGGGGCTTTCCTTGGCCCGGGTCTGGAAAATGCGTTCCGGGCGCTCCACCTTTACGGGCAGGAAACCCAGGGTCATTTCCAACAGCACGCAGCCGAAGGAGAAGAGATCGGCCCGGCCGTCCACGGTTTCCCCGCGGGCCTGCTCCGGCGAGACGTATAGCGGGGACCCCAGGATAAACGCCTTCTCTTCGTCGTAGACGGTATGGTACACCGCCGCGAGGCCGAAATCGGCCACCAAGACCTTCCTGCTCTTTTCGATCCAGAGCAGGTTCTCGGGCTTGATGTCCCGGTGGATGACGCCTTCGGCATGGGCGAAAGCCAGTACCTCAAGGACCTGCTCCGCCAGCCGCAGCAATTCGTCCATGGAGGGCACGCGCTTGCGGGGCAAAGGGTGCTTTTTCTTTTGCTTGAGCCAGGCCGAAAGGTTGACTCCCTCCACCAACTGCATGATGAAGTACATGAAGTCGGGCTGCTCGCCGAATTCGAAAATGGTCACGATGTTGGAATGCAACAGGTTGGCGACCACCTCGGCTTCTTGGCGGAAGCGTTCCGAGGTGAAAAGCTTGTTGAGGCGGTTGCGGAAGACCACCTTTACCGCCACGGGACGGCTCAAGGTGTTCTGGAAACCCCGGTATACCACGCCCATGCTGCCTTCGCCGATCTTCTGGAGCAGGGTAACCGTGCCCAGGGTTTGGCCGGTCAAATCGGGTAAAGCGGCGGGGATGGCCATCGCGGCCAATTATAGCATTTGCCCCGGGGGCCCCGTCCCTAGCTAAGTGCCCGTCAGGTGGCAGCTTCACCGATAAAAGGCTAAAATATCGGAATCCCATGAACCAGGACACCAAGGCCTTTTCCCGTATCGACGCCGAGAACCTGGTTCGGCTGCTAAATCTGTTTTACCAGCGCACCGTCGCCTACGCTTTCGATCATCCCGTCGCGCAAGAGACCATTCCCCGCGTTTACGAAGCCTTCGCGAAATGCCTGGGCCAGGATGCTTCCCTTTCGATCCTCTTCCAGGAATTCGGGTATTACATCGGCCATGTCGATCTGGTGTATGCGCCCAACAACCGGAAGATCGCCGACCACCTGCGCCGCTTCGGGATCGAGTCCATCACCTTCTCGCAGCCCGTTTCCATGGGCGCGCTCGCCCGCTTTCTGGACGCCTGCAGCATGACCCATGCCGATCCCGCGCGCTTCCTGGCTTACCTGACCAATCAGAGCATCACCTGTTTCAACGTGAACAACGTAAGCCTGCAGACGGTAAAGTCCGGCGACGAAGTCGTCACGGCAGGTGGAAGCCACCCGGCGGGCGGCCCCAGGCCAACTGGTTCGCCCGATGGCGGAGGCCCGGGCCCAGGAGGCACTTTTTCCGGGGAACTGCGCCGCGCCAACAGCGCCTTTGATGACGCGGCCATGCGCGTGGTATTGGGGCATCTCACCGCGCAGGAAATGAACGCCAACCTGAGCCTGCTCAAGGTGCTGGAAAGCCCTTCCGCCCTGCCGGACGCCATCCTCAAGAACACGGTGGCCAACCCCGGGCAAGAGGCCCAGTCCCTGAAGCAAAGCCTGTTGAACGTGGTGGGCGCCTTCCGCGCCGAAGCGGGCACCGGCAATGTGCCCATCGAGGATTTGCTGGCCGGCATGTACAGCATGCGATCCGAATTGCTGAAAGCCGTGAAGGCCCAGCAGGGACTTGCCCAGCACCTGGGCGGAGGCGGTAACGCGGGCAAGCTCACCGAATCGGGATTGCCCACCCTGACGCGTCCCGATCCCGCCAAGGTAGCCGAAGCCGGCCGCCTCGCCGAAGCCGCCGACGATATCTTCACCCAGACGGCGGCGCAACTGGTGATGGAGGAGTACCGCAAGTGCAAGGGCAATCCCAAGCGTATGGCCCAGGTGGTGCAGCGCATCGTGCCCGATCGCGCCCATCTGCAGCGGGTGCTAAACCTGTTCCGGGCCGAGTTGCTGAAGCAGGGCGTGCCCTTGATCGAATTCTTCAACCTGCTCGCCGAACTGAATACCCTGCTGGGCACCGACCAGAGCTATCAGGAGTTCTTGCAGGCCGGGCAAAGCCTGGGCATAAGCCAGGAAGAGCTGCTGCGCGAATTGCAAGAGAACCCGCGCCAAGCGGCCCAATTGATCGTGCTCGCCAGCGAGGCCCGCAAGTCGAATCGCGAGGGCTCGGCCGAGGACATGATCAATTCCCTGGCCGATTTCGTGGAGAAGGCCGGCGAGGCCGCGGGCGAGCGCATCGACGCCAATCCCAGGGAAGCGGCCAAGCTGAGCACCATGTTGCACCAGATGGAAGCGGAGGTAAACCAGAAGCTGCAGGATAAGGGCATGCCCGAGGAATTGCGGGCCATGGGCCAGCAGAAGCTCCGCCTGCGCATGCAACGTTCCGTGACCGACCTCAAGGGACGCGCCGCCATGGCGCAAATGCGGGACACAGGCGTAAGCGAGGCGGAAAAGATCCAATTCCTGCTGGAGATGTTCAGCGACGAGAAGGAAATGGACGAGACCCTGGGACGGGCCCGGGAAGGTCTCGATCCGGAGTCTCTCGCGAAAGAGGCCGGCAGCCAGGTAATGCAGAAAGTGCGCCAGGAAATGCTGGCCCGCCGCGAAAAGGCCGCCTCCAAGGAATTACCCGCAGGCGTGTACGTAAAAGCGGTGCTCGACTTCTTCATCAAATCGGAAATCAGCCGGGCCCTGCGCTACCAGCTTCCCTTCAGCGCCCTGCTGGTCTCGTTCCAAGGCCTGCCCGAGGACAAGGCCGGTTTCGATACCCATGGCGATGCCCTGCGCGGCCTGCAGAACGTGCTCATCGGCGACATGCGGCGCTTCCTGCGCGAGTCCGATTTCGTGGGCTACCTGGCCTTCAATCGTTTCCTCGTGGTTCTGCCCATGACCACCCTGGAGACCGTGCCCGCCATCCTGCGCAAGTTCGGTGAGAACCTCAATCGCCAGGTGGCCCTGCCCAACGGGACGCGGCTTACCATCAAGCCGCGCACGGGAATGGCGGCTTTCGAAAAGGACCTGCTGAATACCTACCCGAAGATTTACGCCGAGTTGGTGAAGAGCTGGCAATCCCATGGATAACCTCTCCATCCTCATCGTCGACGACGAGAAGATCACCGCCTTCTACCTGAAGGATATCCTCACGGCGGCCGGCTACGACGTGCATCTGGCCCAGAATGGCGAAGAGGCCCTGGAGCAATTGGGGCGCCGCAAATTCAGCCTTATCATCACCGACCTGGTGATGCCCGGCATCGACGGCTTCGCGCTTGTCCGCCGGGTCAAGCAACTGCAGCCCGATCTGCCCGTCTTCATCCTCACCGCGCATGGCTCCTACGACGTGGCCCGCAAGGCCCAAACCATCGGCGCGGACGACTACCTACTCAAGCCGGTCAATCCCGATCAGTTGCACGCGGCGCTCGGGAAGACCTTCGAGAAGAGCACGCGCGCCAAGACCGGACCCCTGGCCAAGCTGGGCGCCGAGGGCTACGCCGCGCAGAACATCATCGGCGCGTCGGAGCCGATGCAGGAGGTGTTCCGGCTCATCGATAAGGCCCGGCATTCCAAAGGCCACGTGCTCATCCGCGGGGAAAGCGGCACGGGCAAGGAATTGGTGGCGCGCGCCATCTACAGCGCCGAAGCCAACGCCGCCGCGCATGGTTTCGTGATCGTCAATTGCTGCGCCATCTCCGAAGGCCTGATCGAGAGCGAATTGTTCGGCCATGCCAAGGGCGCCTTCTCGGGCGCGGTCGGCGATCGCGAAGGTTTGTTCGAGGTGGCGGATAACGGCACCATTTTCCTGGACGAGATCGGCGATATCCCTTTACGCAGCCAGACCAAGCTGCTGCGCATCCTGCAGGAAGGCGAGTTCCGCCGCGTGGGTGAGAACAAGGTGCGGCACGTGAACGTGCGCGTGATCGCGGCCACCAACCGCAACCTGGAAGAGGCCATCAAGTCGGGACATTTCCGCGAGGACCTGTACTACCGGCTCAATGTCATACCCATCGGGCTGCCGCCCTTGCGCGCGCGCATCGCGGACGTACCGCAACTGGTACGGCATTTCCTGGCCAAACACCAAAAGCGCCACGCGGCCAAGGTAGGCCTGGGCGACGACGCCATGGAACTGCTTTCGGGCTATTCCTTTCCGGGGAATATCCGCGAGCTGGAGAACATCATTCAGCGCGGCATTTCCTTCGCCAAGGGCCCGCTGATCAGCCGGTCCGAAGTGGAGGCCTATCTCAAATCGGCAACCGCGCCGAACGGGCAAGCTTTGGTGGTAGCGCTGGACACGCAGACATACCCTACCCTCAAGGGGCATCTACGGAAAATCGAGAGGGATTTCGTGCTCGCGCGCCTGCAAAACTGCGGCTGGAGCGTGTCCGAAGCCGCAAAGGTCATGGAAATAACCCGCACAGCACTCCATAACAAAATGAAGAAGCTGGGGATTAACGGGAAGGAACTGCGGTTAGGCGGCGAAGGCGCGGACCGTAAAGGCGGCTCGGGGTTGGCACGTAAGAGCTAGGGATGTGTCCGTGGACCGGCATTGCGCCGGTCGTCACCCCCGACTCCCATCGGGTCAGACCGCGGGAACCAGCTCTTCGCGGTTAGCCTGTTCTTCGAGCATGCGCGTCAGTTCTTCCAGCGAAGCGATCGGGAAGTTCCTCGAACCGAGGAAGTCATACAGATCAGCGAGGGTAACCTTGCGGGGACCCCGGCCGATGCGGAAGGAGCGCAGTTGTTTGCGCTCGATCCATGCGATCACCGTCTTGGGGCTGACTTCGCAGATCTTCGCTATCTCACCGGTCGTAACGAATCTTTTCTTGGACATTCTTGGCAACTCCCTATTTTGGTGTGTTCCCTGCCGGAATGCGTCCGGGCGCCATGAATGCGATCAAGTTAACAACGGGTATCAAACCTCTCAAGATCCTGGAGACGCGAATAACGCGCACACTCAGTGCGTGGAAGGGTGGATCCGCGCCTCGCCCGTGCGGCGGAAATTGTCAATCGCTTGCACGGATGGAACCAGTGACTGATGACTCAGTCCGCGGTTCCGACGGGATGGAAAGGATACGATGGACGTGTGGTTACGGAATCATGGCGCATGCCTGCTTGGCCTAGAAGGCCATCGACGTAACTGACCCCCGCTCTTACGCCGTAAAAAACACAAACCCTGCGGCGCGCTGCCTTTCCGCCTCCCTGGGCTACACTACGCGATTCCCACAACCCCTCCCCGTAAGCCCCGCGGAACCGGGCTTGGGGAGCGGGTGGCATACGCTTTGCGAATACGGCGTTTAGTACATTTACGCGCATGTTCATTGATGAATCCAAGCTGGAAGTTCACGCGGGCCACGGCGGAAAAGGCATGGTCAGCTTCCGTCGGGAAAAATTCGTTCCCCTCGGGGGACCCAGCGGCGGAAACGGCGGCCGGGGAGGCCATGTCGTGGTGGTCGCCACCACCGAAATACATACCCTTTACGATATCGGGAACAAACGCATATTCCGCGCCGATGCGGGCGGTCCGGGAGAACCCTCTCTGTGTACCGGCCGTAATGGTAAGGACATTGAGATTACGGTTCCGGTGGGAACGCTGGTGAAGGATCTCGCCACGGGAGAACTGCTGTCCGACCTGAAAGAGGCCGGCCAACGCTACACCGTGGCGCAAGGCGGCCGTGGCGGAGTCGGCAATGCCGCCTTCAAAAGCAGCACCAATCGCGCGCCGCGGCAATCCACCCCGGGCGATCCCGGTGAATCGCGCAAACTGCTGCTCGAGCTTAAGCTGGTGGCGGACTGCGGCCTGGTGGGCTTCCCCAACGCGGGAAAAAGCTCGCTCATCCGCAAGCTTTCCGCGGCCACGCCCAAGGTCGCCGATTATCCTTTCACCACTCTGAAGCCCATCCTGGGCCTGGTCGAAGTCGCGCCCGGGCAAAGCTTCGTACTGGTGGACATCCCCGGTCTCATCGAAGGCGCTGCCGAAGGCAAAGGCCTGGGCCACCGGTTCCTGCGCCACATCGAGCGGAGCTTCTGCCTGGCCTATATCATTGACGCGAGCGGCGAGGATCCGTACGGCCAATACAAGGTGTTACGCGCCGAGATGGAGAAGTTCCATCCCCTATTGCTGCAGAAGCCGAAGCTGATCGCCATGAACAAATGCGACTTGGGCGAGTTCAAGATCGACAAGCGCTTCAAGAAGGAAGGCTGCCCCATTCTACGCACCTCCGCCCTCACGGGCGACGGCTTAAAAGAGCTGAAGAAAGGGATGCGCGAATTGATTGGCGAGACGAGCATACGCAAGCAAGGTTGGTAAAAACCACCCCCAAAGAAAAAGGACCTCCTTGGAGGCCCTTCCCTTCAGCGGAGCCGGGTCCAGCCCGGCCGCTTCTGTATAATTAGAATATACTCAGTTTTCGTCGTACGTGCGTTCGACCTCTTCGCGGTCCTTTTTCTCGATGATTTCATTGTTGAAATTGCGATCGATGGGCAGCGCGTTCAAATCCGGATTGGAATTGTCCAAAATGTAGACAGCGGAAGGATTGTCCAGCCAGCCCACGACTTCCACGTCTTTCAGGTTATGGGTACCGCCGCTGGAAATCTTCACCTTTTCGATGGTGCTGTTGTCGACCCAGCCCTTGATGGAGCCGGAGGTCTTGATCAGCGAACGGCCTTTGCCCTGTTTCAGTAGAGTGACCTCATCGCCGGTGCCGGCGTCCGCGACCTTGTCCGATTCATCCCCGGCTTCGGTCTTGTAGATGGTGGCGCCGCCCGACTTGATACGGGTAACGTTGGTCATTTCAGTCTTAGACCCCGCGAGGGTGACCGATGCGAAAGCGAGGAACAGGAACGCGATGGTCTTCTTCATAAATCCTTCCTTAAACCGGTTGGGGAAACCGTGTCCGTATAAGTAAGCAATATACCGCGAAGGGGCTGTTTGCACAAGGGAACCGGGGCTGGAAAAGGAGGAAATTTGTGGGAAAACAGGGGAAAACCGGGGATTGAAGAAGGTTTAAGGTTTAAGGTTAAAGGTTTAAGGGGAATGTTCACGGCGTTGAATTCCCCCACCTTAAACCTTAGACCTTAAACCCATTCCCTGGGGCAGCCTCCCCCCTTCCCCTGGCGCTTCCGCGGGTCAACCAACCGTAAGTTCCCGGCCTACCCCGAGTTCACCCACCCGCTCCGTTGCTTCCAAATCCCCAGGAATACGATAATCCCAATGCCGACCTGTCCCTTTTTGAAAGCCAGAGGTTTTATGGAAATCCTGATGAAAATTGCCAAATTCGTCGACGAGGGCGGGGCCGTGGAGTACATGATTCTCGGCCTTTTGGGGCTGGGGCTCTCCATAATGCTCGAACGGATCTGGTTCTTCTTCATCAAATGCCGGATCAATTCCAAGAAGCTGCTGGCCGACACCACGGCCTTGATCCGCAAGGATAAGATCGCCGACGCCCGCAAGCTGTGCAATCAGACCGGCACCCCCCTTGGCCTGATCCTGGAAGCGGGCATCTGGAAATACGAGCAGGCCGCCACCGCGGAAGAAATCAAGGATGCCCTGGAAGAAGTGTCGCTGCGGGAAGTCCCACGCTTGCAGAAACGCACCCATTACCTGGGACTGCTCGCCAACCTTTGCACCCTGGTAGGACTGCTCGGAACCATTTTCGGCCTGCAGGAAGCCTTTGCCGCGCTCGAAGCCGCCGACCCCTCCCAGAAAAGCAAACTACTGGCGCGCGGTATCACCTTAGCGCTGAACGCCACGGCGCTCGGGCTCATCGCCGCCATGATCTGCATGGCTTCCTTCACCTGGCTGGGATCGAAATCGAACCAGTTGCTGGAACAAATCGATGAGACCGTGCTCCGGCTGGTGAATTTCATGAATGCCCAACGCAAGACCAGCCCGAAAGCCCCGCCTGGCGCGGCTCCGGCCGGTCCCGCCGCGACCGGGCATGCTGGATGAGCGGTTCGGTTGCCGGTCCCGCCCCCGGAGGCGGTAAACAACGCGGAGGCATCGCGTCCAAAGGCGGGTCCGCCATGGGCGCGCCCATCGATCTGGACATGACGCCGATGATGAACATGCTCATCATCCTCATCTCGTTCCTGGTGACCATGGTGGTGTTCACGCAATTGGCGGTGATCAAATTCAACCTGCCGCCCCAAAGCGGCGGCGGCGGCGAGGACCAGGCCAAGGCGGCCGCCGATTCGACCGAAAAGGCCCCGAGCGTCGATATCACGGTGCTGGTTTCCGAGAACGGGTTCCAGGTGATCGGCGAGGGACGCAAACTCGATCCCATTCCCAAAGGAACGAAGGATTTCGATTACCCGCGGCTGGGGCAGTTCATGAAGAAGCTCAAGGAGGAATATCCCAGCGCCGAAGACGTGGTGCTCTTGATAGACTCCGCCGTGGTGTACCAGGACATCATCACCACCATGGACGTGATGCGCGAGCAGAGGTTCCCGAACATCCTGTTGTCCGGAGGCGTGTACCAATGAAGACCGGGCGCAAGCGCCGTAGGCAGCCGACGGAATCGGCCAAGCCGGCGATGACGTCCCTGGTGGACGTGCTCATCTGCCTGGTGTTCTTCCTACTCAAGAATTTTTCCTCCGAGGGCGAGATAGTCACCCAGACCAAGAATCTGGAACTGCCCATGAGTACTTCCAAGATCAAGCCGGAGAACACCCTCAACATTTCCATCAGCACCAAACACATCATGGTGGAAGGCAATCCCGTGGCGCTCGTCACCGAGGAGCAGGAAAGGCCCGGTAACGACATCCCGGGCCTGGCGCGGTTCCTGGAGGACAAGCGTAAGCAGACCGAGGATATCGCCGAGTACGACAAGAGCGTCGAGTTCAACGGCAAGCTGACCATCCAGGGCGATCACCTCATCCCCTACTGGCTTTTACAGAAGGTACTCGCCACCTGCGGCGATAACGGCTACAGCAGTTTTTCCTTAGCGGTGATGAAGCGCGATGTCGAATAGCCCCGTACAGGAAACGCCCAAGCCCCGGCCGCCGGAAGATCGCAATCCCGGCTACAAAGGCGGGATGTTCGACAACATCGACGTTCCGGCCATTACCAGTTTCGTGGCGTGCCTGATGCTGTTCATGATGGTGCTGGTGGGCATACGCAACGTGGACTACAGCAAGCTCGAGAAGCCGACCCTGGAAGATCTTTCCGATCGCGTCTCCAAGATCATCATGCCGCTCAAGCCCCCGGGGAAGGCCATCCCCAAGCCGACGGCCCCCAAGGGCTCGACCGGCCAGGCGCGTCCCGCTCCGGGCGCGGGCAAAGGGGAGGCTTCGGCCCTCGCACGCATAGAGCGTTCGCGCGCTACCGTGACCCAGCAGATAACCCAGGTGCAGGAACGCATCACCAAGGCGGCCGTACTCTCCATCCTCTCCGGAAAAGGCCCGGGCGCCATCGGCAGGACCGTAGGCAAAGCGGGACCGGGCGGCGGACATGATCGTTTCGCGGGCTTCGGTGATCTCGACGCTCGCCTGGGAAGCATCGAGGGCTTGACGAAATTCGACGGCAAAAAGGGCGATTTCAACCGGGAAGGATCGCCCAAGGGAACCGTAATGAAAGGCGAAGCGGTGGGCAGCACCAGCGGCATCGAAAACATGGTCCACGGCTTCCAGAACGCGAAATCGGCCGTGGGAGGCAAGATCGGGGTGACCGATACGGAACGCCCCACCGCCACCGACAAGTCGGCCAAATTCACGGGAAACCGGAGCCCGGGCGAAGTCGCGGCCTTTATTTCGAAAAAACAATCCATGGTCAGTATGCTCTATGAAGAACGTCTCAAATCCAATCCGGCTTTGGAGGGCAAGGTATCCGTATTGATAGTTATCGAAGAGGATGGCACCGTTTCCAACGTATCCATACTGCGTTCGGAAACCACGTTGGATGATCCGGATTTCACCGCCGAGCTTTTACGTCGCATCAAACGTTGGATATTCCCGCCTTCTTCGGGAGGTCCGGTGGAGATGAAATCGCCTTTCATATTCAAGCCGGCCTAGGCGAAAGCGATCCAGGGAGTATAATCGGATAGCCCACAAAGCCTAGAGTGAAAAATGAAAAGTGAAAATTTCAAAGTGCAAACCGCCATCGGGACAGGATTCGCATTCCTTTCCGTCTTCATTTTTCAGTTTTCACTTTTCATTTTGAGTTCGCCTTGCGCCGCGACCGTGATCAAATCCGGGATGACCTTGAACATCGTGGTGAAGAACGACAAAGAGCTTTCCCAGATCGTGCGCGTGAACGATAACGGCACCATCGATTACCCGCTCTACCAGGACGTACCCGTGGTCGACAAGACCACCAGCGAGTTGCAAGACATCCTCACCTACAAACTCGCCAAAGTGGTGGAGTCGCCGATGGTGCTGGTGAGCGTATTGACCGAGAATCCCATTTCCCTTTACGTGCTGGGCCAGGTCAAGAAACCCGGCGTACTGATGATGCCCCCCAAGGCCAGCCTGCAGGAAGTAATGCTGGCCGCCGGCGGCAGCCTCGAGACCGCGGACCTGCAGCGCGTCAAGATCGTGCGTAAGAACCAGGGCGACGAGAACGCCAGCTACTACGACTTGCAGAAGTTCCTGAGCTCGGGCGACCTGACGCTGTTGCCGACCTTGTACGATGGCGATCGCATCATTCTGCTCTCCTCCAAGAAATCCAAGTACGTGAAAATCCTCGGGGCGGTCAGCAAGCCCGGGTTCTACCCCGTGGGCGAACAGGCTTCCGTATTCGACATGCTCTACCTGGCCGGCGGGCCGGCCCCGGACGCCAACATGCACAAGGTGCGCATCATCTCGGCGCTGGGCGGGCAAAAGGCCGACTACGTGCTGGATATGCAGAAGTTCATCGACAACGGTAAGACCGAAGACCTGCCCCTGCTGGGAGAGGGCGACATGATCATCATGTACGCCAAGGTGGTCACTTGGACCAAGACCCTCGATATCATGCGCGACATGGTCACGTTCCTCACGGCCTGGTTCGTGATTACCTCGGTGATCAAAAAATGAGCGAAGCGCCCAAACCGCAACGCGAACTCCAGTTCGGCGACTACTTCCGGCTCCTCATCAAGGGCCGTTATATCCTGCTGTTCTCCATCGCCGCGTTCCTGGGGCCCACCTGGTGGTTCATCAAGCGCCTGCCCGACTATTACATCACCTCCAGCCAGTTGGTAATGGACAAGGCGCCTGTAAACGCGGCCTCGGTGCTGTTGTCGAATGACGACAACCAGCGCGGCATCGGATTCTACAAGACCATCTTCCAGAGCCAGGCCTTCCTGGACCGCATGGTACAGGCGACCGCAGGTGATTTGGCCAAGGCGGGCGTGACCAAGAAGCAGAAGGAATTCATCAGCGACAACCTGCATGTGGACGAAGGTACGGTGGAATCCTTCTTCACCATTTCGAGCAAGACCCACAACGCCAACCTCAGTTACCGGCTGGTAAAGGTCGCCACCGACAGCCTCATCGTATTCTGCCGCAAGGTGGAGAACGAGGAGGCGGTAAAGGCCATCGACGCCATCAAGGAGCAGATCGAGGTCTGCATCAAGAAACGCGACGAAATCCAGCTGGAACGCAATCGCAAGTCGGACATCTCTTCGCTCCAGAGCATCGGCGACGCGGCGGGCCTGGATGCCTTGGAGAAGAACTACCAGCAGGAGCTGGTGAAATTCGAATTGGACAAGGCCAATCTGGAAGCCAAGCGGAGCTACTTCAAGACCTTGGACAACACCATCAACAAGCCCGCGGCCAGCGGCAATGAGAAGTCCATCGACAGCCTGCGGGCACAGATGAAGGTGCTGGAGAAGGAGAAGGAGAAGATGATGCGCCTGGGCATCACCCTCACCGCCGACAGCAAACTGAGCCAGGACATGGCGATAATCGAAACCAAACTGGTGAAGCTGACCAAGGGCAGCGATACCCAGCAGGACATCGGGCTGCTGAACCAGTGGCAATCCATCCGCAAGGAATTGGCGAGTTCGGAAGCGGAAATGAACATGAAGCGCGCCCGGCTGGACGCCTTCAAGCGCGCCATCATCACCTACCGCGAGAACCATCCCAAGCTGGGCCAGGAGGAGTTCGAGCTGACCCAGATCGACAATCTGCTGGCCCGCTATATCGCCACCCATCAGCGCCTGTCGGAACGCCTGGAAGACGCGACCATCCAGCTGGAATCCAAGTCCGGCGGGTTGAAGCTGGTGGACGACGCCCAACTGCCGACCGAGCCCGTGCCCCGCAAGGATATGGTCTTCTACGCGGTCTCCCTGCTGGTGGGCCTGGTCTTCGGCATCGGGCTTTCCATCCTGCGCGAGTTCATGGACGATACGGTCAAGTCGCCGGACGACGTGGAGAAGATGCTGGGCCTGACGCTGTTGGGCACCATCCCCCATATCAACCCCAAGAAATCGGATATCGAGGTCAAACGTACTTTCACCAAGGGCAAGAAGCAGCAGATACGCAACAAGTACCCGGGCCTGATGATGGGGCCGCAGAACGAGGAAAGCGTAGTCGCGGAATCGTACCGTTCGCTGCGTACCAATATCGTCTTCTCCAGCCCGGACAAGGCCATCCAGACATTGCTGATCACCAGCAGCGGTCCCGGCGAAGGCAAATCGCTGACGATGGCCAATACGGCCCTTTCCTTCGCGCAGCAGGGGGAACCCACCCTGGTGATCGATACCGACCTGCGTCGCCCCGTGAACCATCACCTTTTCGGCCTCGATCGCGGTCCCGGTTTCGGCGAACTTTTCGCGGGCACCAATACCCTCGACGAGGTGTGCCGCAACCTTCCCGGAACCAATCTGCAGGTGATGACCGCGGGCGCCTATATGCCCAACCCGGCCGAGCTGCTCGGTTCCAAGAAGATGGACACCTTCCTGGACGAGCTGAAGAAGCGTTTCCGCTACATCCTTTTCGATACCCCCCCGGTCATCGCCGTTACCGACGCCGCCATCCTGGCCACCAAGCTGGACGGCGTGGTGCTGGTGATCCGCGCGAACAAGACCAGCATCGCGGTAAGCTCGCGTACCCTGCAGGCGTTGCGCAACGTGAACGCCCGCATGCTCGGTTGCATCCTGAACGATGTGGACATCACCAAGGGCTATAGTTCCTACGGGTACTACAAGCACTACTACCACAATTACCTGGCGAAAAAGGACTGAGGCGGAAAGGGCACGATGTCGGCCACGCTCCGCAAGGTCGCCCGTAATATCGTCCATTTCCTGTGTTCCAACGCGGTTTCGTTCGTGTTGGGCATGGCCGCGTCGGTCGTCATGGCCCGCTCCCTGGGCCCGGATAAGCTGGGAATCTTCCATCAGGTACAGTGGTTCGCGGGCACGGTCTCGGTGGTCATCTCGCTTGGATTCATCACCTCGATAACCAAGTTCACCGCCCAGTTCCGCGCCGAGGGCCGGCACGGGGATGTTCTCTCCGCGGTACGTTTCATCTTCTACATCGAGTTCGCCATCGCCGCGGTTACCAGCATCGGGCTCATGTGCTACGCCTCGCGCATCGCCGATCATTACTTCTCCCGAAACCAGAGCATGATTTTCATGCTGGCGTTCCTGGCGATTACCCCGGGCATCCAGACGGCGATTTTCTCCGCGACCCTGGAGGGCGCGCAAATCTTCCGCTACCAAACGGTGCATTCGCTCACCGTAACGCCGTTAGCCCTGTTGACCAAGGTCTACGTCATGTATAAGGGGTGGGGGTTGCTCTCCCTGTTCTGGATCAACCTGATCTTCGCGGTCGTAAACCTCGTTTTCTACTACCTGGCCGCCCGCAAAGAGGGTCTGCTCAAGGGCTGGTTCCGCTTCCAGCCCTCGGACGGGAAATGGAAAAAAGAGTTATTGGAATACAGCCGCTCCGGTATCGGCATCCACTTCGTGGACTTGGTGGTGTGGTCGCGCTCGGAGAATTACTTTCTGGGACGCTACTGCGCGGCTTCGCAGATCGCCTATTACAACCTGGCCCAGAACCTGATCGTCAAGTTCACGGGCACCTTGCCGAACCTCATGTGGCGGCTGCTGCTGCCCCTCTCTTCGGAGCAACACGGGCGCATGGAACACGAGAAGATGAAGAAGACCTACCGGCATGCCTTGCGTTACTCGGCCTTCTTTGTGCTGCCCACCGTGGCGATATGCTTCCTGGCGGCCTACGAGCTGGTGGTCATCTTCTACGGGCACGCGTACAGCGAGACCAAGGATTGCTTCCAGATCCTTTGCGCCGGGGCCCTGCTTTCGTCCCTGGCGCAACCTGGCTCCGCCGTCATCTACGCGAGCAATCGCCAGCAATTCATACTGAAATACGGCGCGGTCCTGGCCGTGTTGAACATCGCCCTGTGCATCTGGCTGGTCCCGCGCTACGGGTCCCGCGGGGCCGCGTTCTGCTATTCCTTCACCACGTCCCTGGGCGTCATCGGCGGATTCATATATACCTCGCGCAACCTGGATCTGAGCATACCCTGGGGGGCGTGGGGCAAAACCGCTTTCGCTACCGCCATCATGAGCGCCATCATGGCTTCGCTGCTGAAACTCGAGAGCCCGCAATTCAGTATCTTCGCCCCTACCCAGAGCCTGCTCTACGAATGGACCGGGCACGATTTCGATATCCTGTTCGGGATGCGCTCGGTGCGGCTGGGATTCGCCGTGGCGATATCCGGATTCGCTTACCTTATCCTCACCTTGATCCTGTTCAAGCCGCAGGAAGACGATCGCCGCATCCTGGCGGCCATGCACCGTTTCCTGCCCAGATACGTATCCTGGTTCCTGGAGCGCAAGCTGCCCGCGGGCGGCGGTACGCGCTGAAACCCGAGCGGATCCCCAGCATGCAACTCGTCTTCATCGACCCCGAACCCCCGGACGCCGCCGGCGGCGGTATCCGCACCTATATCCGCCTGGCGCTCGACCTATGCCGGAAGCAAGGTATGACCGGAAAAGTCTATACGCATAATCCCTCCGCCTATTCCGGGGAAACCGCGTTGCCCATCGGACGGCGTGCCTGGCTCCGCAGCCCGTTCCGCGGCCTGGCCTATCGCCTTTTCTACGGCGAAAATGTCATGTGGGAGCACGCCTATTGGTTGGAACGGGAGTTGGCGGCGGCGGACGCGCCGGATCGCGTTTACGAGTTCTGCGATTTCCAGGGTTATGCCTTCTTCGCCTTGCGCAACCGGGCCTTACGGCCACGCTGCCAGGTGCGCATCCATACTCCCGCGTTCCTGGTACCGCATGCGCCCGTGACGGGACTGCGCGCAAGGCTCTCCGATCGGCTTTCGGAATGGCGCGAACGCGATTGCCTCGCGCGCGCGCCTTTCCTGGCCGCGCCTTCCGCCGAGTTCGTGCGCGAACGGATGCCCTGGCTGCGGGGTTGGGAGCACGTGCCCAATCCCCTACCCTACGAAATGGCCATCCCGGACTTGGTGGAACCGCTGCGATCCGCGCGCGCCGCGGCCCTTGCCCGCACGGAAGCCGTCGCCACCCCGACCCTGCGACCGCCGCCGCCGAATACCGGCAGCGGCTGGAGCGCAGCGCCGGCGGATCCCGCGGAAGCCAGGGAACGCGCACGGGCCCTGTCCGTACCCGCCAGCATCCTGCCGACGCGCTTTCTGTACCTGGGCCGCGTGGAAGAACGCAAAGGCGTGCTTGTGCTCGTGCGCGCCTTTCTGCGCTTGGCGGAAGAGCGCCCCTTCGCGTCCCTGACCCTGGTGGGTGGATCCGCCTCGGGTCCCTATGCCCAGGCGGTAAAGGAAGCCCTGGCCTCCCAAGCCCCCGGCATTCGCGCCCGTCTCGCGTGGGAAGCGCCGTGCGCTCCGGAAGCCCGGCCGGCCCTCTTCGCGCGCTTCACCGCTCTGGCGGTCCCATCGCTGTGGGAGAACAGTCCCTACGTTTACTTCGAAGCCATGTCCGCAGGTCTTTCCTGCATCGGCTCGGCCACGGGCGAGATGAAAGCCGTGGCCCAGGCCACGGGGGCGCTCGCACCGCGCCCCGGCGACGAAGACGATTGGCTGAAAGCGTTGCGCGCGCATTGCGATGGCCTGGACGCGCGCGTCCCCGCCGCCCAGACCGCCTGGCTACGCCAACGCCGCCTCGAAATTCCGGAGCGCCTGATGGCCGCATGGCGGAAATCCCGCGGAACCGCGTCTGCGCCGGAGTCCCGGTGAAAATCGGGATCCTCTCCCGGGAGTACCCTCCCCTGACCCATGTCGGCGGCATCGCCACGTATTCCGCGGCCGCCGCCGGCCTGCTGGCGCGGGCCGGCCATGAAGTGCACGTGGTCTGCAACGGGCCCTATGCCGAGGTAACCTCACGGATGGGCGTTACCGTGCACCGCGTTCCCATGCTGGGCCACCATTTCCCCGCCGGTAAACTCTGGTACCCGTACCGCGCGTGGTACCGTCGCGCGCTTCCCCACTATCTCGATGCGCTAACCTGGGCGCGTACGGCCGCGCGTTACATCTCGGAATCGCTTGATGCTTCCGGCTTCGACGCCTGGGAATATCCCGAAACCATGGGGGAAGGTGCCCACTTTCCGCGCCCGGAGACGGGCCGCAAATCCCCCCGCGTGGTCTGTCGGGTGCATTCCAGTTGGCTGGACGGGTACGCGGACAATTACCTGGAACGGCGGAAAATCATGGCGCTCCAGCGATCGGCCTGCCGGCGGGCCGATTTGGTGGTGTCGCCCAGCGCGTATATGGCCGGAGGTTACGTGCGCGATACCCTGGGCCTGGGACGCGAAGCCGTGGTCAACCGTAATCCCCTTTCCCTGTGGGATGATCCCGTCGACTGGGATTCCAAGGCCCCCGGCAACCTGCTTTTCGTGGGACGCGTCGAACATCGCAAAGGACTTCAGGTTCTACTGCAGGCCCTGGACTCGCTGGGCGCCGAAGCCGAAGGGCTCACTTTGCGCGTGGTGGGCCATATGTATCCTCCCACCCGGGAAACGGATGCGGAATGCATCCGTTCCCTTCAGGCCCACCGCGATCAGCCCATGGGCCCGGGAGGCCGCCATTACGCGCTGGAATACGCGGGACCCTGCGACCATTCCCGTATCCTCGCCCATTACGATTGGGCCGGGGCCCTCGTGATTCCCTCCTTGATGGAGAACTACCCCTACGTGGCACTGGAAGGGCTTTCCCGGGGATGTTTTCTGTTGGGCAGCGACGTGGGTGGCATCCCGGAGATCATCGACCGTCCCGAACGCGGATCGCTCTTCCCCTCCGAAAACAGCGCAATCCTGGCGGTAAAAATAAGAGAATATAGGCTGCGGAATCGCGGGATTCCGCAGGAAATGCGCCAAGTCGCGGCCGGCATCCAAGCCGAGTTCGCGCCGGACGCATGCGCGCGGAGATTGTTGCAAACTTATGGGACGAAACTCGAAGAAAAGCGTTTGGGATAGCAGGGTCCTCAGGGGTAACGTATACCACGCCGCGAAACGCGGCATCGATGTCGCCGGCGCATTGGCCGGCCTCATGTTCTTGTTCATCGTATTCCTCCCCATGGTCGCGTTCATCAAAGCCGACTCCCGCGGTCCCATCTTCTTCGTGCAAACCCGCGTCGGGCAATACGGCCACCGCTTCAAGTTCCTGAAGTTCCGCACCATGCGGGTGGGAGCCCATCTACGGCAATGGGAGCTCGACAACCTGAATGAATCCGGAGGCATCACTTTCAAGATCAGCAACGATCCCAGGATAACGCGGGTGGGACGGGTGCTGCGGCGCACCAGCCTCGATGAATTGCCCCAGTTCTGGAACGTACTGCGCGGGGAAATGTCGCTGGTGGGACCGCGGCCTCCGCTGTTGCGCGAGGTGAGCCAGTATAACGAAATCCAAAAGGTGCGCATGACCGTGCCCCAGGGCATGACCGGCCTTTGGCAGGTGCGCGGGCGCTCCAACCTGAAATTCGACGACATGGTCGATCTGGACGTGTACTACGCGCTGCATGCCTCGCTGGCCATCGACGTGGAAATAATCATGGCGACCATCCCCACCGTGTTGCTGGGACGGGGGGCGGTATGAACGACGCCATCTCCCTGGCCATGCCCACCTTCAACCAGGCCGCGTTGCTGCGGCGCTTCCTGGCCGCCTGGCGCGAGCATGGTTCCGACCTGGTGCCGCTGATGGTCGTGGACGACGGTTCCACCGACGTTACCCCGGAGGTTTTGCGGGAAGCCGGACATCCCCGGCTGACCGTACACCGCTTGCCCCATGTCTCCGCGGCCCATGCGCGCAACCACGCCCTACGCAACAGCCCCACTCCCTGGCTCGCGTTCTCCGACACCGACTGCCTGCTTGACCGTCGCTACTTCGAGACCCTGGCCGGCATCCCCGCCCGTTACGCGGACGCTCCCGCCGTAGAAGGCGCCGTGCGCCCGTCCCCGGGACCGAAGCCGCCTTTCACCCACTCCCTGCACAATCCCACCGGCGGCACCTATGCCACCGCCAACATGGTATTCCGCGTGGGCGAGGTGGTGGCGCTGGGCGGATTCGATGAAGCCTTCACCGTGAATTTCCGCGAGGATACCGATCTCGGGCTCACCTTGTTCGAGAAACGCGGCCCCGTCCCTTTCTGCGCCGATCTCGTGGTGGAGCATCCCCACCTGCCCCGCCGCTTCGGGCGCTCCTTGCGCTTGGCCTACGCGACCCAGGATCGGCTGGTGCGGGCCGAGATACTCCTGTTCCGGAAGCATCCCGCCAGCTACCGGCGCGTGCGCTACCATGCGGACGCGCGCGGCACCTTGGCCGCCTGGTGCACCCGGTATTCCGCCGCATGCCTCAAGGAATGCCTCGGTTATTTCGGCGCGCCCGGGCTTTCAGCCGCGGATCGGGCGCGGGCCCTGTTGCCTTCGGCCCAGGCACTCATCGTAGCCGCGGTGGAACAGGCCTGCATCCTGGGGCTATGCGCAGCGCGTTGGGGCGATATCGCGAGGCTGCGCGCGCCATGAAGATCCTCATTCTCTGGTCCGGGGCCGTGGTACCCGCCTATCGGCAATTCTTCCTGGAGCTTTCCCGGCACGCGCACGTGCGCGTGCTTTCCCCCCGCACTTGGAAACACGGCTCCCGCGAGTTCACGGCCGCTGGGGCGAATATGGGTGATTGCGAAATCGTGGAAGTCACCTATCTGCCGCGGCTCAGCGCGCGGTACTGGGTACCCGCCCTCATCTGGCACCTGTGGTCGTATCGTCCACGTTACCTGTACGTGATGGACGAGATGGACCGCCCGAGTCTGGCCTGGCACGCCCTGTGCGCGCGCTTGGCCTGGCCTCCGGTGCGCGTCGTCAATTACGCCTTGCAGAATCTGCGTTCCCCGGGATATTACCGTTGGCACCACCGCCTGGCCACCCGCATCAACCAGGCCCTGATCTCGCGCAGCATTACCGCTTCTGGCGAAGCCGACGCCGTACTCAAGGCCAACGGGTTCCGCAAGCCCACCCGGGTCATTCCCTTGTGGGGATCGGAAGCCTTTTTCCTGCCCGCCGCGCCCGATGCGCGGGCTGCCTTCCGGCGCATGCATGGCATACGCGAACACGAGACGGTGCTATTCTTCGCGGGCAGCATGGTTGCATCCAAAGGCCTGTCCTTGTTGGCCCAGGTGCTGCCGCTGTTCCCTGATCTCCGCGTCTTCACCGCCGGCAATGGACCGCTGGCCGGGACCCTTCCCCGCAGCCTGCCCATGCAATGGAGACACCTGGGAGCCTTGGAGTCGGATCAACTGCTGCGCTGGTATCAGGCTGCCGAGTACGTGATCCTGCCTTCCCTGACCATGCCCGATTGGAAAGAGCAAATCGGCCGCTCCCTCATCGAGGGAATCCTGTGCGGATGCATCGCGATAGGCAGCGATTCCGGTTTCATCCCCGAACTGACCTTGTTTCCCCAGGCGACTTTCGCCCAAGGGGATGCGGAATCCCTGGCGGCCTTGTTATCCCGTCTGCCCCTGGCGGACGCCGAATCGGTACGGGAAGCCCAGCGCCGCAATGTCGAAGAACGCTTCACCTCCACCGCCGTGGCGCGCGCCACCTGGGAGTTTCTGGCCGGGACCGGGAGCGCCGCGACATGAAGCTGCTCTTCCTCCATCGCGATTTGCCTCCGGATTCGTTCACTGGCGTTTCCATCCAGGTGCATCGCTTGGCCAACGCCCTTTCCGATCTCGGGCACGAGGTTTCCGTGTATACGCATTCCGGCCGCCCTGCCGATGCGCGCTACCGCGTCTTGCCCATCCGCCTCCCCGGTCTGGCCGTCGCCCTACGCTACGCCCCGTTCCTCAAGCGCCTCTGGTACCCGCTCTGGTACCGTAAGCTGCCCATGGACGGATATGACGCGGTGCATATCCACGGAGACGGCGGGTTCCTCCGTTACCGCGGGAATTTCGTGCGCACCTTCTACGGCACCGCGGCGCTGGAATTCAAGCATGCCGCCGGCCTCAAGGGAAAGCTGGCGCAAGGGCTATCCTATTGGATGGAACGCCGCGAGGCGCGCCGCTGCCGGCTGACCGTTGGCATATCGCCCCACGTGGCCGCGCATCTCACCGGTGTCGATCGCGTAATCCCCTGCATGCTTCCCGGCCAACCCGATCCGGTCGCGACCCAGAAGACCGGGGTCCCCAGCGTGCTATACCTGGGCTCGCGCAAATCGCGCAAACGCGGCGATCTGGCCCTGGAAATCTGGCAGCGCCTGCGTGTGGGCATTCCCGATCTACGGCTCAGCTATGTCGGGCCCAAAGGCGAGATCGAGGACTTGCGGCGGCGGGAGGAATTCCGCGGCGTGGATTTCCGCACCCGTCTTTCCCAGGAAGAGCTGATCGCGCTCTACCGCGAAAGCTGGATTTACTTGTGCCTTTCCAGTTACGAGGGCTTCGGCGTCGGCATCATCGAGGCGATGGCCTATTCCTGCCTGGTAATCACGGCCCCCCATCCCGGCAGCGAATTCATACTCAAAGACGGGGAAACCGGCCTGGTAGCCGCGCCGGAGCAGGCCGGGGAATGCGTATCGCGCATGCTCAAGGACGTGAATTCGCGGCGGGAAATCGTCCGCAAGGCGCGGGAATTCTCGCGCCGTTTCGCGCCGGCTACGGTGGCGTCCGCTTACCTCGACCTTTACCAGGTGGCCCAGGCGCGCACGGCGCCGGTAGCGAAGGCCGCGGAGCCGGCATGAAGAAGACCGGATTCTGGTTCGTATTCATCCCCGCTATGGCCCTCTTCGGCCTGGGTTTCGTGTACCGCTTGATGCATATCCCTTCCCGCGCCGAGACTGCCATGTTCTGCATCGGCCTGTTCCTGATACCGACCTTGAAATGGCCCAAGGTGGGCGTCTATTATCTCTTCTGCCTACCGCTATATATCCCCATGTTCCGGCGCATGTACTATCTCATCAGCGAACGTCCCGCCCTGGATTACCTGATGTTGATTTCCGATGGCGTCATGGGCGGGCTTATCCTGGCCCTGATCCTGCTGTGGATCCTGAACAAGGAGCGCTCCAAGGATCTCCTCTCCACCCTGATCGTCCTATACACCTTCCTGCTGCTGATCAAGGTTTTCGTGGGCAGCCAGAACGGATTGCAGGAAAGCCTGTACGGCTTCAAGTTCAATGGGCTCTACGTATTCTTCTTCTTCGCGGGCAGTTACGTGCTTACCGAGTTCAAGGAAACCCAGAAGGTCTATACCTGGGCCTGTTGGTTGCTGTTCTTCACGGCCCTGTACGGCGTAAAGCAGATCCTGTTCGGATTCTTCGGATTCGAGCAGAAGTGGCTGGATTCCATCACCTTCACCACCCTGCGCATCGAAGGGGTGGTACGGCCTTTCTCGACCTACGCCTCCCCGGCCGCCATGTCGGACGGTATGGTCCTGCTCCTTATTTCGGGGGTTTACTGGATCGTAACCAAGGGCAGGCTGACCAAACCGTTCGGGATCCTGCTGATCATGGCTTCCATCGCGCCTCTGATGATCGCGACGGTGCGCACCAATTGGCTTGCCGCCGGCGCGGGATTCTTCTTTTTCGTCGTCTTCCTGCGCGTAGATAACAAATGGCTCAAGATCGGCATGATCCTGGTGATGGTCGGCGGCATCGGCGGATATTCGGCGAAGGGCGGCGGCGGCGGCGGAGGCGCGGGGAGTTTCAAGCGGGAAGCCGCTTTGAGCGTGAAACTCAACAAGACCAAGAATCTTACCGAAACCATGATCACGAACCGGACCGCCGCGCTCGCGAATCCGCTGCAAGAGTACAGCGTGCAGAAGCGCATGGAGACCTGGGTCGGTATCCTGTACATGTCAAAGATTTTCCCCCTGGGCAAAGGCCAGGGTACCACCGGATACGCGCATAGCTACTACTTCCTGGTATTGGGCGAGATCGGTTATCCGGGGGTCATCGTCTTCCTGCTCATCCTGATCGTCTCCTATTACCGCGGATTCAAGATCATCGGGCACCATAAGGATCCGGAAGTGGTGGAGTTCGCGCGCCTGTTGGTGACGATCCTTTTCGTGATCACGGTGCTGAACCTTACCGGCACCCATCTGCATACTCCGCCGGGCGATATTTTCTTCTGGTTCAGCCTGGGTTGCATCAGCCGCCTCTACCGGGAAACCCGCGTCCAGATGGATGCCGATGAGCTGGCTGCCAAGGCGGTGACCGAAGCCGCGAAGGCCGCCGGGAATGACGCCGCCCTTCCCGGTCTGCCGGGCCGCCCGATGATCCTTCCGGGAGGCGCCCGTGCGTGAGCGCCGCATCGCCGTCATCGGCCATCCCCTGGCCGCCGAAGAAAACCGCCTCGCCTTCGGGGGCTGGCGATCCCAGGTCGATCTCATCCTTCCGGCGCACTGGCATTCCCGATCCCTCGGGCACGTCTACCATGCCCCGCGGCAATATCCGGGCGGTCCCGGACGCCCGTCCCTGCATCCCCTGCCCGTACTCGGCTCGGGACGCAATTCCCTTTTCATGTGGATAGGGCTGCGCGCATTGTTGCGCCGGCTGCGCCCGGACGCCATCTATTGCTGGGAAGAACCCTGGTGCCTGGCCACGCGGCAAGTGGCCTTGGCCGCGCGCGAATTGGGCATCCCTTTCCTGTTCTATACCGCGGAAAACCGGCCCAAGCGGCTGCCCTGGCCTTTCACGCGCCTGCTGCTGGCTTCCTTCTCCGCCGCGCGCGCCTGCATCGCGCCCACCCAGGAGATTGCCGCCCGCATCCGGGAGTGGGGCTTCGCAGGCACGGTATTCGTGGTCCCCCTTTGGATACGCGCGCGCCGGCCCTTGAGTTCCGAGGCCGCCGGACGCACGCTGGCTTACGTGGGCCGGCTTATCCCCCTTAAGCGCGTGGATGTGCTGGTGGAAGCCATCGCCTTGCTCCCGGGCTACCGCCTCCGCATCATCGGCGACGGACCGGAAAGGGAACGGCTGATCGCATTGGCCTTGGGCCTGGGCGTGCTCCCTCGCGTGGATTTCCGCGGGCACGTGGACAACGACGGTCTTGAGGACGAACTGTCGGGGGCTTCCCTGCTAATCCTTCCCACCGGGGAAAACTCCCGTCAGGCGGAACAATTCGGCAAGGCGGCCATCGAGGGGGTATCCTGCGGGTTACCTGTGCTGGCCAGCCGCACAGGCAATCTCGCGGCCCTGGCCGAAGACTTCCCCACCCTGGCGGCGCGCGACCTGGATACTCCGGCGCAAATGGCCGAAGCCGTGGCCGCCATCTTCCGGGCCTACCCGGCGCCCGAAGCCCTGGAGTCGGCCCGTCTCAAGGCGCATGCCCAATACGGCCCTGCGGCCGCCGCGCGCGGCCTGCAATCGGCGGTAGCCGGTGTGCTGGGGGATCCAGTCCCATGACCCGCAGCAACGCCTTGGTGCGCAGCCTGGAGCATTTCGTAATGCGCGGCGTGTTGGCCTGGTTGCGCCCCGGTCCCGGGCATACCCGGCCTAACGCGCCGGAAGGAGCGCACCGCGCGCTGATATGCAAATGGTGCTGCATGGGCGACGCGGTGGTTTCGCTGTACGCCTTACGTGAGTTCAAACGCCGCCATCCGGGCGTGACCCTGGATGTACTCGTCTCCTCCCGTATCGCTGAGGTGTATCGCCGCGCCCCGGAAATCTCCGCTGTGTACGTGCTCCCGGTAACGGGACGCCGCTTGCTGCTGGAGTTGATCGATCCGCGCTTATGGTTCCGCTGTCTGGGGCAAATCCTGCGCCTGCGCCGGAACGGCTACGCCGAATTCGTGGACCTGGAATTGTACCGCGGCACCGGGCCGGTGCTGAAGCGGCTGATCGGCATCCCTTTTTCGCGCGGCTTCCAGGTGGAAGGCGCGCTACCCAAGCATCACGACTTCGAAGTGCCCCTGCCCCGGCATATGCCGGAGTGGCAATGCTTCTATCGCGTTTTGGGGATGGACATTCCCTCCTCCAATCCCCCGCCGCTGTATCCCCGCTCAGCGGAAAACGACAATCCCGCCGTCGCCGGGTCTCCGCGTGCGGCTTCGGCACCCTTGGGTCGCAAAGCGCGCATCGGCATCGTCTTCGGGTCGTCTTTCAATTGGCCGCAGAAGAAGTGGCCGTGGGAAAAGTACGCGGAACTGATCACCCTTTTGGCCAGGGACGGCCACGAGTTCGTCCTGCTGGGAGCGCCCGGGGAGCGGGTGGAAGCCGATCGCATCGCCGCCAAAGCGGAAGGCCCTTTGACCGATACCACCGGGCGGCTCGATTACGCGGGGCTGATGCGGGAAGTGGCTACCTGCGATCTGGTGGTCGGAAACGATACGGGAACTTTGCACCTGGCGGCGGCCTGCGGGGTTCCCACGGTAACCCTGTTCGGACCGACGGATCCGCGCAAGTGGAACCCCCTCACCTCCACTCCGGTTTTCCTCGAGGATATCCCCTGCCGTCCCTGCTATTACCTGGGTTCCATGCCTCCCTGCGGTCACTTTTCCTGCCTACGCCAGATGGAAGCCGGCGTGGTGGCCGAAACCGTACGCGGGGTATTGGCGGGCAGGCCATCCATGGCGCAATATTGATGGGATTCCCGTGCCCGATCCCGGGAATCGGGCTAAATTGTCTCAGCGGAAATTTCCATGGCTAAGAAACGGAAAAAGGGATTCTCGTTTTCGGGAAGCTTGGCGGCGCTCCTGGTCATCGCCGTTTCTGCCGGCGCCGTGATTTGGGTGCTCACCGCCAAATCCATCCCCAAGCCCGCATCGGTCACCGGCTTGGAAGCCGATCCCGTTAGCGGCAACGTGCTCTACGAAGTGCCCGCCAAAGCATCCCTGGCCACCCTCTCCCAAGACCTCCAGGCCAAAGGCCTCATCCCCAACGCCACCGTGTTCCGCCTCTTCCTGCGCTTCACCCGCCAGGACAAGAAGATCCGGGCGGGTTATTTCTACGTCCGTCCGTCCAACTCGGCCATGGATATGTCCTGGAAGCTCACGAGCGGCAAGATGGCGACGCAGATGATCACCATTCCCGAGGGGAAGGCCTCCTACGAGATCTTCTCCATCCTCAAGGCCAAGTTCCCCCTCGACAGCCTCAAGTTCGAATTCCTGGTCCACGACCCGGCCTTCGCCAAGGCATGCGGATTGGACGCCCCGGATCTGGAAGGCTATCTGTTCCCGGAAACCTACGTGTTACCCTGGAAGGTTACGGAACGCGACATCCTCAAAGTGATGACGCGCCGTTTCCTGGCGGTGGAAAGGGAGTTCGACCTCGCGTCCCCCGTGTATCGGAAGTACGGGCAGCGCGGCTGGGTCACCCTGGCCTCAATCGTCGAGAAGGAAGCCGCCGTGCCCGCGGAGCAGGAACCCATCGCCGGGGTCTTCTACAACCGCCTGAACCAAGGCTGGAGCCTGGGCGCCGACCCCACGGTCCGATACGCCGTGCATAAGCCTACGGGACCGCTGCTGGTCTCGGATCTCAACTGCGACTCGCCGTATAATACCCGCAAGTTCACGGGCCTGCCGCCCGGCCCCATCGCCAATCCCGGACGCGGCGCCTTGCGCGCGGCCCTGCGCCCTCCGCAAACCGACAAGATGTACTTCGTGGCGAAGGATGACGGCTCCCGGGAGCATTTCTTCTCCGTCGACAATTCGGACCATGTCCGCTTCAAGGACGTGGCCGCGGCGAATCGGGCGAAGCGGGGAGTGGATAATCCGGGGAAGAAGAAGATGAGATAGGTTAAGGTCTAAGGTTTAAGGGGGTTGAATTGGACCGGGCCTACGGGACCCACCCACCTTAAACCTTAAACCTTTCCCCGGACAAATCCCCGGAGGTTCCGCCTATGCGGACCTCTCCGTCATCAAACGACACACCTTCTTCAGATGTCCCGAAGCCGCCGATTCCGGCAGGCTTTCCAGGAACGGCATACAGGCGTTGATTTTTTCGATGGCGATATCGCGCGCCTTCTGGAAGGCCATGCGCGAATCTAGCAGGCGCTTGATTTCGGTCTGGGTGCTTTCCGAACCCGCCGTGGCGAGCAGGGTCAGCATCCGTTCGCGCTCGGCGGCGTCGCAGCCTTCGAAGTACAGGATGAGCGGCAGGGTGAAGTAGCCGTTCTTGAGATCGGAAAAGGTGCGTTTGTCCAGGTTTTCGGCCCCATAGCCGAAGTCGAGCAAATCGTCGATGATCTGGAAGGCCATTCCGAAATTGCGGCCCAGCTCCAATCCCGCGCGCACCATTGTGTCATCGAAACCGGCGAGGATGGATCCGCATTCCCCGCAGGCCATCAAGAGGGCCGCGGTCTTGCCCTCGATGACGGCGAAGTATTGCTCAGGGGAAAGGTCGGCGTTGCCGGCCCCTTCCACTTCCATCACTTCGGCCATGATCAGGCGGCTGGAAGCCTTGGACAGGCTCAGGGGAATCCGATGATCACGATCGCTCCATACCATTTCCATGGACTTGGCCAGGGTATAATCGCCCAGCAACACCGCCATGCGGTTGCCCCAGCGCTTATGCGCCGTCTTCTCGTTGCGGCGCAGATCGCTGTCATCGATGATGTCGTCGTGGACCAGGGAGGCCAGATGGATGAGTTCGATGGCTGCCGCGACGCGAATGGCGCGTTCGGAAATGCCGTTGCGTCCGCTGGCCGCCATCAGGAACAGGAAAGTGGAGCGGATACGCTTGCCTTTGCGCACCAGCAGGGAATTCAGTTGTCCGGAGAGCTTGCCCGGAGCGCTGTCCGCCACCTCGAGCATCAGCTTATGCACCTCATCAAGGGCGGATGCGACGCACTCCCGGGCATCCTTGAGCACTTGCTCATAGGATAGGACCGCGGTAAGGGATTCGCTCACTGGACTCCTTGGTGCGGATGGCCGCCGGAAGTGGACTCTGGAATATATAAAACCGGCCGGAAGATGAAAGGAAATGTGCCTATATTTGCCCGTCCGGGCCGTTTTCCGGGGTTTGTGAGGGTTGGTGGATTCATATTGGTGGCTTTGTTTCCGATCCCCTACGGCCGAGGCCGAATTGGACCAGGATGGACTGTTCGAATGCGGCGCCGGCGGAGTGGAAGAAGTCGAAGAGACCGCGCCCTCGGCCGAAGGCGTTTTGCTGAAGGGATTCTTCTCCACCGCTGAGGATTTGGGAATGGCTCGGGAGCGGTTCCGGGAACGCGTAGCCCTTGCCTGGGGCGAAGAGCGCATCGAAGATTGGGATCGCAGCTGGCGCGATCGTCAAACGCCCGTGGAGGTGACCCCTTCCCTGATGGTGATGCCCCCCTGGGTCCAGGCTCCGGCCGGCGCCAAGCATATCATCCGGCTGGAGGCCAAGATGGCCTTCGGCACCGGTTCGCATGAATCCACCCGCATCGCCGCGACCCTCCTCGAGCAGGTCTCCGTACGCGGAGCCTCCGTTCTCGACATCGGAACGGGAACGGGTATCCTCGCCATCTACGCGGCCCAGTTGGGCGCCGCCGAGGTGGTGGCTCTCGACATCGATCCCGTGGTGGGACCGTGCCTCAACGAAAACCTGCTCCTCAATCCCCCGCCGCCCGACTGCCGCTTCCGTACCTTGATCGGCGGCACCGACGCCCTCTCACCCCGGGCCGCTTTCGGCATCGTCATCTGCAATATGATCCGTACGGAACTCTGGCCGTTCCGCGAGGAACTTCCCGGCCGCCTGGCGCCGATGGGTCCCCGCTCTCCCGGGGGGGAAGGAGTCTTCCTCGTCTCCGGGCAAAGGCTCGAGGACAAACCCTTTTTCCTGGCCTGGCGCGAGCGCGCCCATTTCCGCATCGTGGCGGAAACGGAAATGGACGGATGGTGGGGCTTCGCGGCCGCGCGGGCGTAGGGCCGCAACCCTTCGGTCATAGGCATCCGGGCGGGAATTGAGCTACATTGCCAAGCATGGCCGACCCAATCCCCGCCCCCGTTTTCCGCAACCGTTCCCTGCTCGACGCCGCCCAGGGCCGCGTCCCCGCGCGGCCGCCGGTATGGATCATGCGGCAGGCGGGCAGGTACCTCGCGGATTACCGTCGCGTGCGCGCCCTCTTCCCCAATTTCCTGGATTTCTGCCGTTCGCCGGAGCATGTTGCCGAGGTGACCATCCAACCGGTCGATCAGATCGGCGTGGACGCGGCCATCCTGTTCTCGGATATCCTGGTACTCCTGCCGCCCATGGGCTTGCAGGTGGAGTTCCAGGAAAAGCGCGGACCCGTCATAGCCAACCCCCTCCGTGACGATGCCGTCATCGCCGCTTTGCCGGAAGGCGATCTCAATTCCGAATTGGCCTATGTCTTCGAAGGCATCCGTCTGACCAAACGCGCCTTGGGCGATCGGGTCCCCTTGATCGGATTCGCGGGCGGACCGTTCACGGTGGCTTCCTACATGGTGGAAGGCGGCTCATCGAAGGAATTGTCCAAACTGAAGGCACTGCTTTTCTCGCGCCCCGAAGTGTTCGCCGTCCTCATGCGCAAGCTCGCGTCCGTGACTTCGGCCTACCTGCGGGAACAGGCGCGCCAAGGCGCCGATGTCATCACCATCATGGATTCGTGGGCCGGTTATCTGGGCCCGGAAGAATATCGCCTCCACGTGCTCCCCCATACCCGGGCCGTCATCCAGGCCGTAAAAGCGGAGTTCCCGAACCTGCCGGTGGTGCATTATGCCAATGGGGCGCCGCATTTGCTCCCGCATTTCGCGACCCTGGGTGCCGACGTGCTGGGCCTGGACTGGCGCGCCGATATGGCCGCCGCCCTCAAGGCCTATCCCAAGCAGGTATTCCAGGGCAATCTCGATCCCTGCGCCTTGTACGGATCCCCAGCGCAGATCGCGGAGAAGACCCGGGCCTTGAAGTCGCTGGTAGGGGCGCGGCCGCACGTGTTCAATCTAGGGCACGGGATTCTGCCGGATATCGATCCCGCCCATGCGCGGGCTTTCGTTGATGCGGTTCACGAGGCAAACTAGGCTTCGCCTAGTTTGCCTTTAGGAGTTTCGCGGGGCGAAACTCCATGATGGCATCAGAATATACGCCTTAATTATCCTTAATTATCGGAGGGCTCTACGTAGAGCATCAGTCCGGTCAATACGCAGGCCGCGGGTTCGCGTTCTTCGGCGGTCAGCTTTTCCGTGAACCAGATGCGGCCAGGCTTGAGGGTTTCCACCGCGCCGCGGGCGCCGTCGGTCGCGTCGAAACGATAGCCCACCGCTCCCATTCCGAACGTCTTCTTGTCCGTCGTCGTCACCGGGGTCAGGTCATAGCTTTTGCCGGCCGGCGTGAAGGTACCCGTGTAACTTCCGCCATCCGCGGCTTTCATTTCCAGGCGCCCTGCCTGGGGACCGCCGGTGCATTCGCAGGTGAGATTGGTCTTCTGCTTGCTGAAGGACATGCCGTTGCCGAGCCCAACGCCCTTGTCGCTGCGGGTCATGGCGCATACGCCCTTCCACGGAGTCGCTCCGCCTTCCAATTGCCAGGAGTATCCCGTGGTCGTCTTGTTCTGGCTGTAATTGCTGATGGTGAATCCGGAGCCGCTTTCGGCTTTGCGTTTGACATTGGCCACCTTATAGCTACCCAGGTCAAAGGCCTCGTTCACGAACAATCCCGAGGCGCTGCTCCGGTTCTTGGCGTCAAGGACGGTACCGCCCGCGACTTCCTCCGGGGGCACCATTCGCGGCTGGGCGCAGGCGGCGAACAGGAACGGGATGAGAAACAGGGATTTGCGGGGAATCGGGCGCATCAGGTTCTCCTTACGGAATGGGGGAATCGAATCGTATCGTGAACTTGGCCGCGAGTATGACGCGTAACCAAAGGGTATCCGCTGCCTGCGGCGGGATGAATTCCCGCCCCATGCGAATCTGGGAACGCATCTTCATTCCATCACCGGATGAGCATGGCGTCGCCATAGCTGAATAGCCGGCAGCCGTCGGCGATGGCGCTGGCGTAGACCGATTTGGCGCGTTCCACGCCCAACAGGCTGCATACCAGCATGAACAAGGTGGACTTGGGCCAATGGAAATTGGTCAGCAGGCCGTCCACGCCTTTCCAGGAATAACCGGGATGGATGAAGATGTCGGTCTCCCCCTCCCCTGCCAGGAAGGGCTTGCCCCCGGTACCCTTGGCGCAGGTTTCCAGCACCCGGGCCGCCGTGGTGCCTACCGCCCAGATGCGGCCCCCCCGGGCCCGCGCGGCATTGAGCGCCTCCGCGGCCTCGCGACCGAATACGTAAGACTCGGAATGCATGACATGGCCGGATAGCTCCTCGCTCTGCACCGGCTTGAAGGTGCCGGCCCCCACGTGCAGGGTAACTTTCACGATACCTACCCCTTTGGCCGTGATGGCCGCCAACATCTCCTCGCTAAGGTGGAGGCTGGCCGTGGGCGCGGCCACCGAACCGGGATGCGACGCGAATACGCTCTGATAGGCTTGGGCGTCCGCGGCTCCGGCCTCGCGCTTGATGTACGGGGGAAGGGGGATTTTCCCCACCGCTTCGAGCTCCCGGTGGAACTCTTCCGCGGCCAGGGGGAACTCCAACACGCGGGTTCCGTCGGGCCTCACCTCCGTTACCGCCGCCGTCATGCGCGGGGAAAAAGCGATCCGATCGCCCATGCGGAATCGCTTCCCGGGCTTGGCCATGGCTTCCCAGCGTACACCCGCCGCGGTCGCGGCCGCGGGCTTTAGCAGCAAGGCCTCCATGCGTCCGCCCGCAGGGGTTTCGGCCAAGAGCCTGGCCCTTAGCACCTTGGTATCATTGAGGACCAGGACATCCCCCGGGGCCAGGAAATCGGCCAGGTCCCGGGTATGCGCCGGAAGGGTGTCATTACCGGAAGCGCGATCGGCCACCCACATGCGCGCCTCCCCGCGAGGCAAGGGCGAATATGCGATCTGGGCTTCGGGAAAGGTGAAATCGAATTCTGCGGTCTTCATCGCACGGGAAATATAACCAATCAACCACAAGCGCCAACGATTACATCGCCAATCGGGAACCGAGTAACAGCCGTGTTACGACGGGATTCCGGTTATCTACGTGACTTGCGGACGGGGGCCGCCTTGGGCGCGGCCTTGAGCTGACGGTACGCTTCGCCGGCGGCCAGGGCCACGGTCTCGTCAGGATCGGAAAGCAGGCGCTTGGCATCTTCCAGGGCCGCGTGGCTGCCCAGTTTCACGAGTGCCGTAAGGGCTTCGCGCCGGATGCGGGGATCGGTATCGTTGCAAAGGGCACGGAGCGAAGTCTCGTAGCCGGCATCTTTGCTATACGCCATGACGAGCACGGCCGTGACCCGGGCGGGACCGGCGGTGGTGTCGGCGGCGGAAAGCTTGACCGCTTCGGCGGCTTCGGGTCCCAGCGCCAGCAGCTTACCCATCATTTCCCGGATCTCGCGGGGATCGCCCAGGTCCGAATTGGATTTTTCGTTGATGGCCTTGAGCCAGGCAACGGCCTGCTGGGCCGGTCCCTGGGGCTGGGCGGAGGCAGCCGGTGCCGTCGAATCGCCAGGCGCGGCGTTGGAATCGGATTGCTCCTGGGCCGGGGCGAAGCCGCGGGCTTCCAAATCGGCGAGGCGTTGCTTCACCTGTTCCAATTCTTCCACCTGTTTTTCCAGCTCGGCATTCTTCACTTCCAGGATGGATACGCGCTCCGGCAAGGTGCGCTTGTCGCGATGCGGAACCCAGCCCAATACTTGCAAGGAGATGGAGATACCGGGCGAATTATACCCGTTGGGATTGTTCTTGGACGGGGTGAGGAAGAATCCCCATTGCCCATCTTGCCGGATCCAGGATTGGAACTCGGTCATGGCCACCGAGAGGCCGACCATGTTCCGGTAGCGCCATTGCAGACTGAGCACCTGATGGAAATCCGAGAAGCGTTCGAATACCTCGTAGCCCAGGAAAGCTCCTGCGCCCAGGTCCTGCTCCAGGCCGCCGTTGATGCTGGCGTAGCCTTTGGTGGCGTGGCTTAGGACGGAGAATCCGGCGTGGAGTCGGGCGCGTCCGGCGAAGGTCTTGGCCAGGGTCATATAGCTTTCCGATTGCAGGTTCTTAAGCGTCTTGGAATCGGTCACGCCGTAGAGACCGCCTTCCTGGCTGCCGAACAGGTTGCGCGCGCCGAACACGACATCCGGCCAGAAGAGATCTTCGCGCCAGACCAGGGCCTTGATGGAAAAGGAAACCGCGCGGCCGTATTGGATGCCGACTTCGGCGCGATTCTCGATCCCGAACAGAATCTCGGAGGTGTAGTTGAGGTTCTGCGCCTTGGTCGAGGCGCTGGGATTGGCGGTGTCGCCAAAGGCGGTATCCGCCGCGCCGGGTTCCGAGCTGGTGAAGTACTGGAAGCGGCCGTTCAAGCGGTATTGACCGTGCATCAGGATGTTGGCGTCGGGGATGGCGAGCAGGACCGGGGCGTGCTGCAGACGGGGAACGGGAACGGAAGTATCCGACGCGAAGGCCGGTAGGGCCATCAGCAGCGCGAATTCAATCTTCGTTATTCTTCCCATGCAAGCGGGCTACTTCGGATGCGGCCAAACGCCGGTGTCCGCCTTCGGGCAAATCGCCCAGCTCCAAGGCGCCGAATCGTATCCTCTGCAAGTCTACCACCCGGTAGCCGATGGCTGCCATCATTCGCCTGATTTCGCGGTTCTTGCCTTCTTGAAGCACGATCTCGAAATGATCTTCAACATGGCGGATAGAGACCGCCCGGGCCTTCTCGTCGAAACCGATATCGACTCCGTGCAGCAGGGTCTTGGCGTCTTTTTCAGCCAATCGTTTACGGGTATACACCTTATAGGTGCGGGGAACCTCGCGGCTGGGATGGAGTAAGGAATGGGTCAAACCTCCATCATTGGTGAGCAGTATCAGTCCACGGCTGTTGAAGTCCAGGCGGCCGACATAATGGAGCTTCTTACAGGTAACCGGCAAGAGACGGTAGATGGTGGGCCGATCATAGGGATCGCTGGCCGAGCACAGGTAGCCTTTGGGTTTATTGAGCATGACGTATTCATGCTCCGAAGGCGGCCGGGCGGGCTTGCCGAGCACGGTCACTTTCTCGCCCTCGGCGATCTGCCGGCCGAGCTCGTAGGTGATTTCCCCGGCCACGGAGACGGCGCCCCCGCGGATGAGATCTTCGACGGCGCGGCGGCTGCCGAAGCCGCATAAGGCGAGATAACGATTGATGCGCATGGAATCCTTAAGCGGGACCGGCGGACCGCTTGCGCAGCCAATCCAGGATGATGCCGTAACGGATGCCGCGATCCGAAACGCGGAATTCGGCGGCGCCTATCTGGGTAAGGAAGGCTTCCAGGATACAGAGCCCCGGCATCAGGATATCCGCGCGCCCGCGGTCCATGCCCGGCAATTTCAAAAGCGCTTCCCGGTCCAATCCGGTGAGCCGTTCGATGTTGGCCGCCACCCTTTCCTTGGGCACCGGCAGGCCTTCGATGGCTTCGGCATCATACGCCGGCAAGCCCAGCTCGAGCATGGCCAGCGCCGTGGCGGTACCGCCCACCGCGGCCAACTGGGCCCCTTGCCAATCGGAGTAATCGCCCGCGAGGGCTTCCGCGGCCTTGGCGCGGCAGGCCGCGGCATCGTTGCCGCAGGCTTCCAGCAAGCCGACCGCTCCGATCGGGGTCGAGAAGCCGCCGCCTTTGCGGGTGATTTCCGTGCTGCCGCCGCCGATGTCGAGCACGGCCAGGGCGGGCGAAGGATGCCGGTTGGCCACCGCCAGCCAGCCCAAGCGGGATTCTTCCGGTCCCGCGATGATACGGGCTTCGGTACCGACCAGGGCGGAAACCTTGGCGAGCAACTCCGGCCCGTTGGACGCGGTACGGAAGGCCTGGGTGGCGACTACGCCCGCCAACTCCGCTTCGCGTTCACGGATATCCGATGTGAAGGCGCGCAAGGCATCGCTCAGATCGCCGAAGGATTCCTCCGAGATGCGTCCCGTAGCTCCCAGGTTACGTCCCACGCGCGGCGCTTCGGCCCGCTGGAATACGGCATGCAGGATGCCGTCCCGGACCTCGGCTATGAGCAACTTTACGGTGTTCGTCCCGATGTCGATGGAAGCGTGGAGGCCCTTCACTCTTGGTCGTCCGCGTCCGTCGTATCCGCATCGTAGCCCGGGGTAAGCCGCTTGGCCAAGGCTTTGCGCATCTCTTCGGGCTTGGTCAGGAATTCGCGGGCCACCTTCACGGCGGCATCCACGGTTTCCTGACCGTAGTCGTGCATCCAGGCCGCGACCAACTCGGCGGTATTGGAGCCGAAGGGTTTGCCGTCCTTGAGCTCCTGGGCCATGGCCAAGGCCAAGCGGATACCCATACCGGCGCGGATCTTCTCTTCTTCGGTCTCGGCGGCCAAGAGCCCATCGAGACGCTCCATGAGGGCCTTGGGATCCTGGGGACCGGGGAGCTGCGGACTCATGCCTCGGCCCCGTCGACGACGCGGCGGGGCGCGGTACGGGCCGGGCCGATGGGAGGCAACGGCTCCAGGGTGAAATCATCCTTGTAGATGGGAGTGCTGCGGAGGAATTCATGATCGACCCCGAGCAACCCGGCGAAGGCCAGATAAGGGCTGATGGACGATCCGCTGGGATGGGTCTTGGCCTTCACGCACAGTTCGCCGTTCTCCATCCACACGGCCTGGATCTCATCGGCCAGATCGATTTCCTTCTCCCGATTGCGCGCCTGGCGGACATAGGTCCCCTGGGCGTAGCGGCTATGTCCGGCCTCCAAGGCTTCCAACCCACCCGGGTAGCTGCCCGAGCGATAGGTGATGTCGGAGACGTGGGGCATGCGCGAACGTTCCACGGGCAAAAGGGAAACCACATCCATGCCCACCGGCAGCATCTCGGAAAGGGCGCGGCAGGTCTCCGCCTCGTCGCGGCGCAAGGGCTCGCGGAATTCGATGATGAGCAATTCCTTGCGCGACTCCAGACCCAGGGGCAGGGCGCCGGTATTCTTGATCACGGGGCGCGGATTGTAGCCGTCCGAATAATTGAGGGGCAGGCGCAAACGGCGGAAAGCCCGCTCGAAAAGATCGAGGGTGTTCTGGTGCGCGATATAGCGGGAAAGCCCGGACTTGCGGTAGGTCAGGTGATAGGCGAAGATGCCTTCGCGCTTCTTCTTGCGCGATTCCGCCAAAGCCTTGATCTCCTCCGGCGTGCGGTTGGGCGCGATGAACTTTTCCGGCATGGGCGACAGGCGGGTATCCTCGCCGTTACCCGGGATGCCGCATTTCTGGCAATCCCCCCACTTGCAATCGGGAACCGGGGCGCTGTCCTCCTTGAGCATCTTCTTGTACTCGTTCTTGAGGAAGCCCTTGTTGGCGCCCGCATGGATGAAGTCCCACGGGAACACCTCGTCCAGGGCCCGCTCCCGGACCATGCGATCCAGGGGATAGGCGTTCTCGGCCCACAGCGCCTTCCAACCATCGTAGCTGAAATGCTCGCCGAAGGATTCGAAAACCTGGCCGCGCTTGTAGGCTTCGTAGATCATGCCGGACTGCTTACGATCGCCCCGCGAGTAGAAGCTCTCCACATGGGCCAGCCCGTAGTCGCTCCAGCTGATGCGTACGCTCTTGACGTACTTGAAGGCCTCGCGCACGAAGCGGATATGCTCGTTGACCCGGGCTTCGTCCATGAAAGGCACCCATTGCATGGGCGTAAACGGCTTGGGCACCAATATGCCGATGCTGGCATGCACGGTATTGCGCCGGTTGTGCTTCTGACCGATACGATTGAGGTTGTCGATCAGCTCGCAGAAGGCGCGCATATCGTCCAGGTTTTCAGTGGGCAGGCCCACCATGGTATACAGCTTGATGTTGTGGAAGCCGTTGGAGTAGACGCTCTCCGCCGCCTCGTACATATCCTTGTCGCTGATGGTCTTGTTGATCATCTTGCGCAGGCGTTCCGAACCCGTCTCGGGCGCGAAGGTGGCGCTCTTGCCGCCGTTGAGGGCGGCGGCCTTGCGGGCCAAGCCCTGGCCGAAGCTGTTGGCGCGCAGGGAAGGCAGGGAAAGGCTGATGTCCTCGAAGTCGTCCTGGTCGATGAGGGCGTCGAGCACCTTTTCCACCGGGCCGTAGTCGGCGGTGGAGAGGGAAAGCAGGCCCAGTTCCGTCTCCCCCGTCGCGGCCAGGCCGGCGCGGGAGATTTCCACCACCGCGTCGGCGTTGAGCTCGCGGTTGGGGCGGTACCAGTAGCCGGCTTGGCAGAAGCGGCAACCCTGGGTGCAACCGCGCATCACCTCCACCGAGAAGCGGTCATGCACCAGCTTCACGTGGGGCACCAGGTTCTTCACCGGGTAATCGTCCTTGTTGAGCACTTCCACCCAGGCGCGCTGGATGGACTTTGCGCGGAGATAGGGGCCCTGCGAGCCATCCACCACCGGCACGGTTTCGCCATGGGGGCTTTCGGTCACGTCCAAGAAGCGCGGCACGTACACGCCCTTCAGGGTCGCCAGATCCCGCAGGATCTGCTCGCGGGTCCAGGCGGATTTCCGCCCCTGGCCGATGCGGCGCAGGATTTCCACGGCCAGGATCTCCCCGTCCCCGATCACGAACAGGTCGAAGAAGTCGGCCACCGGTTCCGGATTGGCCATGCACGGTCCGCCGCCGATCACGAAGGTATCGGCCTCGCCACGGTCGCGGCTCCAGGCCTTGATGCCACCGAGCTCGAGCAGGAAAGGCACGTTGGTGTAATTCAACTCCGTCTGCAGCGAGATGCCCACGGCTTCGAAGGCCGCGATGGGCCGGTACGATTCCAGGGTATACAAAGGGATGCCGGCCGCGCGCATCTTTTCCGCCATGTCGACCATGGGGGCGAAAGCGCGCTCCGCCGCCAGGTCCGGCTCGCGGTTGAGGATATGGTACAGGACCTTGGTCCCGTTATGGGACATGCCCAATTCGTAGGCGTCCGGGAAGACGAGGGCCATGGATGCCAGCACGTGCGCGGGATCCTTAACCACCTGATTGTTCTCACCGCCGATATAGCGGCCGGGATTCTTGACGAAGGGGAGGATCTTCTCCAGTTCGCCCGCAATGGGTTTCATCGGTGGTTCCATCTGTTCGGGTAGCATCCGTTCGGGATTGCGCCGGAAGCCCGTGCCGGGCGCAGCGGGGGAAATATAGCTAAATCCCCCACTCCGACCCGCGCCCACGGGGCCGCGGCGAGGGTAAACGGCGCGCGCGCGAAGCCCGCGCGGCCCAATTTTGTACTATTTGGACCTCGCTTATGTCCGCCGGACCGAAAAAACCCAACAAGACTTTGCTGCTCGATCGGGAGACCTGCATCTCCTGCGCGGGATGCGTCGGCACCTGCCCGGATCTCGCGTTGGATATGTTCGGGGTCGACCTGCAGGTATTCCAGGACAAATGCACGTATTGCACCATCTGCGTCCGCTTTTGTCCCGTGGGCGCGCTCTCCATCGTCAAAGGGACGCCTACGTCCCCCATCGTCGCCTAGGTCCCCGCTCCTTGCCCGCCTCCCGCACATACGACGTGGTCGTCATCGGCGCCGGACCTTCGGGTAGCCTGTGCGCCCGCAACCTGGCGGCCCGCGGTTACCATGTACTGTTGGCCGAGAAGCGCCCCGTAGTGGGCGTTCCCGTCCGCTGCGGAGAAGCCACCGGCCGGCGTTCGCGGCTTTCCAATTTCATGAAGGTGAATGAAGCCTACATCGAAACCGATCTGAACGGCGTCATCCTCAACGGTCCGGGCGGCGTCAGCATCCGGTACGATAAAGAAGACATCGGGCTGATGATAGATCGGCGCCTGTTCGATCAGGACGTGGCCCGGCAAGCCCAGGCCGCCGGCGCCGAACTCTGCGTCAACACCCGCATCGAAGGCATCTCTCCCGTCAAGGACGGTGTCCGCGAACTCGCCATCGTGGACGAGGCCAGCAAAACCGCCTCGACCATCACGGCCAGGCTCGTGGTCGGCGCCGACGGGGTCGAGGCCCTGAGCGGCCGCTGGGTGGGGCTCAAGACCCGCCAGCTTCCGCCCCAGGTCTGCTCCGCCATCGAACTGCGCGTCGATGCCATGGACGTCAACCCGAACCATCTCACCTTCTGGCAGGGCCACGATTCCATCAACAAGGGATACGTGTGGGTTTTTCCCAAACTCAAATCCGGGGTGGTGAACCTGGGTTCGGGCGTGCTTACGCCCAAGCTCGGCGAGAAGAACATGTACGACCTGAGCATGGAGTACAAGAACCGACTGTTCCCGGACGCCAAGGTCGTGGAAGTGCACGGCGGCGCGGTTCCCGTGAGCGGCAACCTGACCGAGTTCGTGGCCGACCGCTTCGTACTCTGCGGGGACGCGGCCCACCATACCAATCCCCTCACCGGCGGCGGCATCATCAGCGGTATCCTAGGCGGGGAACTGGCCTCGCGCTGGATCGACGCGGGCTTCCGCAACGGTGACCTCTCCCGCTCCTTCCTCGTGCAATACCAGGTGGATTGTTGGGAACAATTCGGCAAGCACCACCACCGCCAAATGTCCATCCGCGATTTCGTGGTGGAACTGCCGCTGCCCACGCAAACCGCCTTCTACCGAATCTTCAAGGATATGGTGGACGCGGATCTCTCCCTGCCGTCCAAGCTGGTGGGATATGCGCGCATGCTGGGGTTGGCGGCGGGAAACTGGAAAGCCGCTAAGAAAGCTTTTATCAAGTAGTCCGGTGCTGGAATGAGATATTCCCGTTCAGGCATATCGTCGGGCGTCGGGCGTACGCCGCTGCGCGGCTAGGCGTCGGGCGTTAAAACGGGAATCCGCACAAGGACCAATCCACAGTTTTAACGCCCGACGCCCGACGCCCGACGCCCGACGATATCGTCACTCAACCGCACCCTCACGTACTCCTCCCCCAACACCTTCCCGAGCGGTCCCATCCACCCCGGGAATCCCCGCTCCGCTTCCGTCACCTCACACACGCCGCTGCCCCCATGGCATACCGCTGCGCACCCGCATAGCAGGGCTTCCATCACCGCGCGGCCGAAGGGTTCGGGTTCGGTGGTGCAGTGCAGCAGCAGATCGGTCCGCTCCAGTATCTCCTGTACCGCCTCCGGGCCATCCAGCTTCCCCAGGAAACGCACGTGCTCGTTAAGGCGCAAGCGGCCTACCTGGGCGAACAGCTCTTCGCGATAGCGCGCATACGACTCGGCGGGATAAATCACGTCCCCGATGATCAGGAATTCGGCGTCCACGCCCGCGTCGAGCAGGGCCCGGGCGCAATCCAGGAACAGATGCTGGCCCTTGTAGGGGGCGAAGTAGGCCAAGTGGGCGATTACGCGACGTCCAGAAGGAACCCGGCGGTCCACGGCGGGACGTCGCAGCGTAACCTGCGGGTAACGTACCTCGGCGCCGGGATAATCCGCGGCCACGGCCCGGCTGTTGGCGGCGATACGGCAGCCGAAGCGCGCGGAGGCGAAGGCCAGGGAGCGGCGGATGAGCCGGTTGCGGAAGAAATCGCGCACGTCAAAGAGGAGCCGGCCGCGCAGCCAGGGCGAAAGCAGCAGGCAGGCGAAATGGCTTTTGACGCCGCTGGACCAGATGGAGTCCGCATCCCGGAAAACCCCCCGCAAGCGCCACAGGTAAGGCAACAGTCCCGGCAAAGCCAAGGGCAGCGACCACAAACGCCGCTGGGTCAGGGCTGCGAGGCCGCGAGGCCATGGCAGGACGCGGAACTCCCAGCCGCGCGCGGTAAGGGCGCGGGAAAGGCCGCCTTCGGCGGGTACCAGGAAAAGCGGTCGGGCATCGGCTACGGTCGCGAGGTTTACCGCCACAGCCGCAAGCAGACTGGCTTCGGCTCCGCCGATTTCGGAATTGGAATTATGTACGACGAAGGAGGGCGGCTTGGCAGCGGCCGGTTTCACACGATATCCCGGGGCACTCCCGACCCGCAGCCGTTCTTCCAGATGAGGTTGATGCGCATCAGCCACTCCCGCTCTTCGTCGCTGATTTCCTCGTAGCGGGCGTCGGCGTAAAGTTCCTCGACCTTTTTCATGATATCGCGGCCGACGATGGTGCGGTTGAGCTGCATGTTCAGGACTATGCAGAAGAAGTAAGTCCGTACCAGCACGCGCCGGGGGCTCTCCTTATGCTTCAGTTGGTTCTCGAAGCTCATCAAGCCTTCGCGATAGTACTTCTCCGCAGTGGAAGAATTGAGCGCGCCCTGCAGGGTGGTATACACGCCTGCCTGGCAATACGCACCGGGCTTGCCGGCCAGGATGAGACCGTTGCAGCATTTTTCCGCCAGCACCAGGGACACCACCACGGTATCGCGATCGCGGTAGGGATGATCGAAGCGCGGGTCGATATCCAGGGCTTCGGGCACCAGCCGCTTGCGGATGGAAATACTCCGGGCCAGGATCTTTTTGGACTCTTCGCTGTAAGGGTAGGACGCGTCTTTGCTGTCCGCGAAATCGGCGGGATCGGACGATGCGAAAAAGCAATACGGGCAGACCATGACGAGGGTCTTGAGATGATCCCAATCCTCGTAACCGGGCTTGCTGGTGTATTGGGGAAAGGAGCCGCGGTTCCAATCCTCAACATAGCCTTCCTTGATAGGCAGGAATACCTGGACCTTCTCGTATCCGCAGATGTAGCAGCATCGCTTGGCCAGGCGGAAGGGATACTTCTTGCCGGTCGCCCGGTTGACTTCAGCTTCTTCCACCGTCATCGCCGACGATTTGGAAATCGCCTGCTGCAGCATATCGGTCAGCACCCCGTAATCGAGGGGCTTGGAGAGAATGGCTTCCACCCCGAATTCCTTGGCATCGCCTTCCACAGCCTGGCGCGGCTTTGCCGTGGCGATGATCACCGGAATGGAAATGCCTTGCTGGCGCATGGCGCGAAGGACTTCGAATCCGTCCATCTTGGGGAGCACGAGATCGAGAACCACGGCGGCGTAACCGCCGGCGGCCAATTGCCGGAGGGCATCCTCGCCGTCATGCGCCATGGCCACCCGAAAACTGGGCGAAAGCCGTTGCTCGATCACCTTGGCGAGCACGCGGGAATCTTCCACCACCAGGATCATGGGTTTCTCTGAATACGTCATAGCGAAGGGAGGCTCACGTTCGGATCCGTTCGTCGGCGGCTGCGGCGCTAAAAATGCTTACCTCGGGATTTTATGATACGGAAGGGGGCCGCGTCAAAGCGCAGGGACGTATTTTTACTAACTTTTGGCCTGAAATTCGCCGATCCGAGGGATTGGGTTAGGCAACGAACGGCGGAATCCGCCTTCTCGACGGACCTATGGAAAATCTTCCGAACAGTATTCTAGAATAGTCGCATCGCCGCAGGAACTATGCCGTTTTTGGTTTGCAATAACTCCCGATTCCCGCTTAAAATCGGCATGAATATCGTCGGTAGGGATCAGAGCTGCGACGTATTCGTCCCGGATCCGCATATTTCCCGCAAACACCTGTCCATCGACGTAGTCGGCGACGGCACCATCACGGTCATCGATTTGGGCTCGACCAACGGGATGACGGTGGCCGGTGAGCGCGTCCCCAGCGCCATATTACAGCCTGGCGAGAGCTTTACGGTGGGGCAAACCACCTTCCTGGTGGACGATTAGTCGTCCTGCTCGCCCAACGCCCGCGCCCAGAAAACCGTTTTCCGCTCCATCACCTTGGTGAAGAATAGGGTACCCTCGTTGGGCCCGGCCAGCCGCAGGCCCGTGCGGAATTCCTCCGGGATCAGGTTCACCCCGCGCTTCTTGATCTCCAAGCGCCCGACTTCGTTCTTCCTAAGGAATTCCCCTATGGCCTTTTTGTCGAAAGGCAATTCGCCCAAGATGCGATAGGCCTTCAGCAAGGGATCGCGCACGCGATGGTTTCCCGTAAGATAAGCGATACGGGGATCGATTTGCCACAATCGTGACTTCGCCGCCAATACGCCGAAAAGATGGGAGCGCACCACGGATTTCACGGGTTCGTAAAGAAATCCGGCAGGGGCTCCCGTTTCACCGAAACTGTCGGGAAGATCGGCGCGCAAGGCTTCGATGGACGCGCCTTCGGGAAGCTCCACCGCGCGCATCATACCCGGCCTCCCCAGGCTTCCCGTCCACACTACCGCTTCCAGGCATTCATCGTTTAATCCGAGGTACTCCCACTCGAAAGATTCCAGGAATTCCGGGAACGCGATTCCCGGTCCGAGTTTGATCGCCATGGAACCGTAGCGCGCGATAAGCCGTTCCAACTGATCCCAGCTCGGCGACATCTCCTGATCTTGCCAGCGATCCGATTTGCCAGCGGCGCGGCGCGAAGGATCGATCCAAGCCGCGTCCGCCCGTAGCGGGCCCGCGGTTACGTCGCCTTCCACTGCGGCCGCGCCCCGCAGCAGTCCTACGTTGTGCCGATATGCCATCAAGGTGCCGCGCGAACGATCGACGCCGCATACGCGCAGGCGCGCCGGCATGCGCATGGAATCGCCGCCCAGGCCGCAGCACAGATCCGCGATGGTGCGCATCGAATCCGGTATGCGCGCGGTCTTGTAGGTGGCGAGCTCAGCATGCGTCAGTTGCTCTTGGCCCAACGGCGTGAAGATCATGTCCATGGCCTCGGGCCGTTTGCGGGCGGCCTTGAGCCGCAACTTGCGCTGCTCAAACAATGCGATGCGCCGGGGAGCGGGCATCCCGCGCAATGCCGGCGCACCCGCCAGCGCGAGGTCATCGCGGGGATCAGCGCATAAATCCCGCAAGAGCGATAGGCTGCCGGGCTCCAGCAAATAGGCCATTTTCGCCTGTAGCTCAGACTCCGACATGCGGCCCCTCGGGGGCCCGGCGCCCTTTGGCTATATTGCCGGAACTGTGGGTATTAGCGGGAGTTTGAGCCCGTCGCATGGATTCACAACGCAAAAGGGTCCAGTCGCAAGTGGTCAAATATTCGTCTGACCGCGGTGAGAAGGGGCCGGATTCGATCCGGGGGATATAATGGTAATAGGCATCGGCACCGATATCTGCCATATCGAAAGGATAAAAAAATTGGCTCCGGAAGCCGTGGGGCGAATCCTCACCGAGTCCGAAGCCGCGTACTGCGGACGCTACGCTTCCCCCCATGAACGCATCGCCGGCCGCTTCGCGGCGAAGGAGGCGATACTCAAGGCGTTCGGCACCGGATGGAGCGGCGGCTTGGGATGGGGCCAGATCGAAATCCTTCCCGACGCTTCCGGAGCCCCGATGGTTACCTTGACCGGCGCGGCCCGCGAGAAGCTTTCCACCCTCGGCGCAACCCGTTGTCTTGTCTCGATATCCCACCAAGGCGAGTACGCCGTGGCCTTCGCAATCATAGAGTGAATACCCCCGAACGCGCTCCAAGGCCCGCCAAATGCGGGCTGCAGGGCACCGTCCAAGTGGCGATTCCGGCCATATTTCCACTTGACACGCCCCAGGCTAAGCAATAGACTTAAAACAAGAGGCTCTGGATCTTTGTATTTTCACAACAGGAGTCAGGAGCATATATGAAACCCCTCTATGTCAAATGCCCCCACTGCAAAGAGGTCAGCGAACTCTTTCTAGGATCAGAGGCGTACATGATCGTGCTCAATTGCCCCTCGTGCAATTCCGCCCTCATGTACTACTATGGCAAGACCTTCGAGATCGACGAAAGCGAGATCGAGAAGATCCAGGGCAATCTCCAAATGACCACCGTCCAGGGCATCCTCAAGAACATCAACGCCCGCGAGACCAACAAGGGGCATACCTCCCTGATCGTGAAACCCGCCGAAGCGCGCGCCACCCATAAGGCCGGCGCTCCGGTGCGCGACACCCCGTTGATCAGCGATGATATAACCAACCTGAAGATCGACCTCAATCGCGTCAAGGACGTGAACGACTTCATCAACGGTTTATAGTCCCGCTTCCCGCCTTCCGCTCCAAAGCAAAAAGCCCCGCATCCGCGGGGCTTTTTCTTTTCCGTTCAATTTTTCCAGGTTCCTTCAGCCGCCGGGGAGCGGGAAATGGCAAGCCACGCGCGCGCCCACTTCAATGTCCACCAAGGGGGGCATGGTGGTTTCGCACAGCGGGGATTTGTTGGCGAGGTATACGGGACAGCGATTGCGGAAAGGGCAACCTCCTTCGAGACGCACCGGCTCCACGTCCGGGTAGTGCGCCAGCACTTCCCGGATGCCCGGATCCAGGCTCGGGGTCGAGGCCAGTAAGAGCCGCGTATAAGGATGGCGCGCGCCGGCTACCGTGAAATGCCGCACCTTGGCCTCTTCCACCAGGTATCCCATGTACATGACCCCGATGCGATCGGCCAGGATTTTCACCAGGGAAAGATTGTGCGAGATGAAGAGGTAGGTCAGCCCCAGGTGCCGCTGGAATTCCTTGAGCAGGGACATGACCTGGCTTTGGATGGCCAGGTCGAGGCTGGCCACGGGTTCGTCGCAGACCAGGAATGCGGGCTTGGTGATCAGCGCGCGCGCGATGGTCGCCCGTTGCTTTTCACCGGAACTGAGATTGGAGGGATAGCGCGCGCCGTGCACCGGATCCAGCCGCACCTGCTCCAGCGCCTCCGAGACGCGGCGGCGGCGCTCATCCGCGGCGATATCGCCTTCGCGCTCCAACCCTTCCGCCAAGATGTCCTGGATGGTCATACCGCTGTTCAGTACGCCCTCGGGGTGTTGGAAAAGCATACGGATTTCCCGGCGGAGCACCAGCATGCGGGCCTTGCCGGCCTTGAGGATGTCCTCGGACTTGTAGTCGATCGTGCCCGCGTCCACCCCCTGCAGGGCCATCAGGGATAAACCCAAGGTGGATTTGCCGGACCCGCTCTCCCCTACCAGGCCGTAGGTGCTCCCTTGGGGGATATCCAGGGAAATGTCGTTGAGGGCCAGGAAGGAACGTTTGCCTTGGGTGAAGCGCTTGCGCAGGTTCCTCACCTTCACAAGGGTAGTCTCGCTCCCTTCCTTCGCCATCAGCACTTCCAGGTGGGAATGCGACGGGGTACCCGGCCCATGGGCCTTGGAGGTCTCCCGGTAATGACACTTCGACCAATCTCCCATGCCGGCGGAAACCCCGGATGCCGCCAAGCTCTCCGCCTGGCCGATGGGCTTTAGCTTCTCGCATTGCTGCCGCTGCTCAGCATTCAGCACGCCGCGGTAGGCCGCGCACATCTCGCGATAGGCGCAACCCTGGCCGGCATCGGGATCGGTAGGCGGCGCCGGCAACTTCTCGCCGAAACGCGAGAAGGAATCGAGCAAGGAAGCCGTATAAGGATGCTTGGGGGCCGACAGCACATGCTCCGAAGTGCCGGTCTCCACCACCGATCCACGGTGCATGACGTAGATGCGGGTACTGACTTCCTGGATCACGCCGATATCGTGGGAAATGATGATGATGGAAAGCCCATGCTTGTCCCGCAGGCGCAGGAACAATTGCAGCAACTTCGCTTGTGTGGTCACGTCCAGTGAGGTGGAGGGTTCATCGGCGATGAGCAGTTTGGGTTTGGCGCACAAGGCCATGGAGATCATCACGCGCTGCGCCATGCCTCCGCTGATCTCATGCGGATGCAGGCCCCAAAGGTTCTCCGCGTCCACCAGGCCTACATCCTTGAGCAGACCCACGCCCAGCCCCTTAAGTCCGCCCGGGGTCTTGGCTCCCCCCTCATGGCGATCGAGGTTGCGCTCCAGGGCCTCGATCATGTGTTCGCCCACGGTATAGAACGGATCGAGGCTGGCCTTGGGCTCCTGGAAGATGGTCGCGATGTCGCGGCCCAATACCCCTTTCAACGTGCGCTTATGCGCCCGCTGGTACGGGATGTAACGCTTCTCGACCTGGAAATCGCCGCCGGGACGGTCCTGGCCCTTCTTGATGATCAAGGGCCCCATATCCGGCAACAGGCTCTTGCCGTCGAGCAGGGCCTGGCCTTCCCATAGGCCGGGATAGCCTTTCACCAGGCCCAACAGGCCCATGGCCAAAGTGGTCTTGCCGCTCCCCGATTGCCCGATAAGCCCGACGATTTCTCCGCGGCCCACTTCCAGGCTGGCGCGGTTGACGGCCTTGAGGTAACGCCCTCCCCCGCCGAACCAGATGGAAAGGTCTTTGATGGAAAGCAGCGGGGCGCCGAGCATCAGCGGCCTTCCTTCCAGGCCAGGCGGGCGTTGAGGCCGTCGCCCAGGTAAAAGAAGCCGAGGATGGCCAGGATGATGGCCACGGCCGGGAAGAAGGTGATCCAATAGAAGCCGCTGAAGAAAGACATCTGGCTGCCTTCGATGATATTCCCCCAGGAGACTTCCGGCGGCTTGGTGCCGAACTGGAGATAGCTCAAGGTGGTCTCGACCAGGATGGATTCTGCCATGATCAGCGAGAACTGGATGAAGAAGACCGCGCGGTTCTGGTACCAGAAAAGATGGCGGTACAGGATCTTGAAATCCGACAGCGCAGCCTCCTTGGCCGCCAGAATGAACCCCATGTTGGAAAGGATGCGCACGCGGGTGGCGATCAATTCCGAGACGCGCGGGATCAGCGTCGCCCCCAGCACCCCCATGGTGTAGTAAACGTTAGGCTCCAGGGCGCAAATGACCACGAGGATGAGCACCAGCCGCGGCAGCGACAGGATGGTGCTGTTGAAGGTGCCCACGATCTTGCGGACACGGCCGCCGTAATAGCCCGCGAACAGCCCCAGGGGCACGCCCAGACCCAACGCGAAGGCGCAGGTGACCAGGCCGGGCAGAAAGCAATTGCGGGCGCCGGCGATGAGCAGGGCCAGCATGTCACGGCCGTTCTTGTCGGTACCCAAGACATGGGTTTTGCCGGTCGCTTCGGTGGCCTTAGGGGTCTCCGCCGGTTCAGGGGCGGAATCGTTACCGAGGAAACCCAGATCCTCATCGTCCGCGTTCGCCGGCCTCACATGGTTGAGCTGGCCCCGGCCTCCGGCCTTGTTCTGCTCCTGCACGCGCAGGCCTTCCTCCGTGGTCATCAAACGCTTGAGCCAGCCCGCGGAAGGCGGTACCAGCAGGTTTTCCAGATCGAGGTCCTCGGACTTGTAAGAGGTCCAGGCCGAACCCGTGATGGTCGCCATTGCCAGCAGGAATACGATGACCCCGCCGGCCAGGATACGCCAGCCGCCCGGCTGTTTCAGGAACAGGCGGAAGGGACCCCGTTGCTTCATGGGTCGGTCCTCATTCGCGCATCCGGGGATCGAGCCAGACCGCCAGCAAATCGTTGGCGAGCATGAAGACGCGGATCAGGAAAGCCATTACCAGGGTGATGCCCATGATCACGGAGAAGTCGCGCTTGAGGGTGGCCTCCCAACTGAGCCAACCCAAGCCGTGGAAATTGAAGATGCGTTCGACCACGACCAGACCGCCCAAGAGCACGGCCATGTTGGTGACGATGATGTTGAAGATGGGAAGGATCATGGAGCGGAAGAAATGCTTCCACAACCGGCTGCCCCGGGCGCGGGCGGCCTTGATGAACATGGCCCCGTTGACGTTCTGTACTTCCAGCGAAATGAAGCGGACGAATTCCCCGATGGTCCCGTTGCCCACCGCCAGCACCCCGATAGGCAGGGAGTAATAGCTGAGCCAGGGCCAGAAATGGAATTCACCTTCGGGAGGCGTGGTCACGAAGAAATGGAAGAAGCCGAACACTACGGCGAGCACGATGTACCCGAGCACGAAAACCGGGATGGAGGAAAGCGTATACACCGCGAGGCTGATGAACTTGCCCAGCGGCGAGACCGGGCGCAGGCCGCGGTAGACGCCCAGGGGAATGGCGATGAGCAGGGAGAGGAACAGGGAGCCGAAAGTGAGCAGAAGCGTGGGCGGAGCGTACTCGGCGATCAGGGCGGATACTTTGGTACCGTTGACCATGGAAATGCCGAAGTCGAGCATGAGGCAATCGCGAAGCCAGAGCACGTATTGCACGGCCTCGGGACGATCGAGATGGAGGGTATGGGCGGTGGATGGGGAGAGGTTGTGGATCTCGGCGATATCGCCGGGAGTGAGGTGGACGATGGCAAAGATCAAAAGGGATACGAGAAGCATGGAGCCGGCGAAAAAACCGACGATTTTGGCGATGATGCGCAAGTCAGTTCAACCGTTTTCCCGGGACCGGCCGCCCCCTGCGGTCCGCCGGACCCATTCCATTATCGCTTTCCGAAACCCCTAGGAACAACTCGCGGCCCCCTGCAATGCAAGCGGGCCGCGCGTTACCGGCCGTAAGCAAGGCCTTGGTCATGTAATAGCCGGCTACGGGCTGGATTTCAGGATCTTCTCGCCCAAGCCGGACGTGTTGCCTTCGTTGGGTCCGCCCTCCATCACCGCGTCCTTGCCGTCGATTTCCCGCGAGAGCCGCACGATGATGTTCTTGTTGGAACCCTTTTTCGGCTTGAAGGCGCGGACGTAACCCATGTTTCCGTCCTTGTCCTCGGCGATCAAGGTGTACTCGTTCTCTTCAATCACGTTCCGGCCGATCTTGAAATCGCCGTCCTTGTCCACCCGCACCGACTCGGTGCGCGGACTGGTGTATACCACCACGCTGGGTTCGGTGAGTTTCGAGCCGTCAGGCTTAACCACCACGCCGCTCATGGTCGTGCCGCAGCCCGCCAAGAGGAAGGGCAGGGCGATGCACCAGGCCAGACCGTTACGTTCGTGTCGCTTCATGCTCGCAGCCATGGTCGCTCAATCCCTTTCGTCTTCCGGAATGAACCAGTCGTTGATGAAGGTGAAGAAGCGGTACGGATGGACCACCGCCTTCTTGACCTTGTTCTCGATGGCCGCGTTCTTTTCCAGGGTCCACAGGAACGTGTATGGGCACTCTTCGGCGAGGATTTCGTGCAGCTCATAATTGATGCGGCGACGGACCTCATGGTTGATCGTGGTCGAGAATTTCTGCAGGAGGCTATCCACCTTCGGGTTCTTGTAAGAGATGAAATTGTCGCCGGAGGGCGGCTGGTTCTTGGTGGAGTAGAACAGCGAGGAGATATCCGAGGAGTTGTCGAAGAGCCACTCGGCGAAAACGATATCGAAGTCGTGCTTGGACTTGACCTCTTCCTTCCACTTCTCGTATTCGCGGTGCTGGAGCTCAACGGATACGCCCAGGGTTTTCAGGTAATTCTGGAACCGCAGGCAGACGGAGAGGCCGCCTTCATTACCGCTGTAGATGGGGATCTTCAGCTTGAACTTGAGGGGCATGCCCTTGTACTCGCGGATGCCGTCGCCGTCCGTGTCCTTGATGCCGACCTTGTCGAGCAGGGCCTTGGCTTTGGATGCGTCGTAGGGCCACGGCGCCACGTCCGGGTTGTATCCCCAGGAAGCGGGAGAGAACGGACCCGAGATGACTTCGCCTTTGCCGAAATAGATGTCTTCCAACATCTTGTTCCGGTCCATCCCCATGGTGAAGGCCTGCCTCACCTCCTTGATTTTCAGGATGGGATTGTTGTTGTTGTAGCCGAAGAACGCGAAGGCGAGCGAGTTATACGGGATGATCATGAACTTGCCCGTGTTCGCGATTTCCGCGATCTTGCCCGGAGGCACTTCCACCACCAGGTCGATGGCGTTCAGGAGCAGGCTCTGGACCAGCAGCGACATTTCCGGCTGGTACACCATCTTGATTTCGCCGATGTTCGGCGGTCCACCGTAATGATCCGTGAAAGCGGTGAGGATTACGTCATGGTTCTTGGTTTCACGGTCGAACTTGTAATAGCCGGTTCCGATGGGATTCTTCGAGAACTTGCTGAACTTGGACAACACCGGCTTGCCTCCGAAGAGATGCTCCGGAACGATCTTGAACAGGAAGCGGCGTTCGGGCTCGGCAACGCTGGTCGCGAAATCGAATTTGACCACGTAGTCGCCCAACACCGAGACGCTCTTGATCACTTCCAGGGCCTGGCGGCTCTCGGGGCGAACGTCGGAGAGGGGATTCATGATGGCATCGTAGGTGAACTTGACGTCGTTGGCGGTAAAGGGCACGCCGTCATGCCATTTCACGTCCTTGCGCAGGTAGAAAGTGATGCGCTGGTTGCCGTTGAAGACATTCCACTTCTCGGCCAGGCGGCCTTTGACCTCGCCGCGATAATCGATGTAGACCAGGGATTCGAATAGGAGTTCCGAAAGCCGCAGAGAGGTTTCGTTGTCCGAGGTGGTAATGGGATCGTAGGTATCCGGAAGGATAGGTTCGGCGTAGATCAGCCGTCCACCCTTGAGGTTTTCCCCCTTGCCGGCCGCGACAGCCAATGCCGTCGACCCGCATAACAAGGCCATTCCGACTAACCCAAGAGTCTTGAAATATGACATGGTTCCCATCCTGAGCACCGTGTTTTTGGCTATCCGTCCCGTCATGATTCCTTTCCTGAACGGAGGCGCTTCCATGCCCCCGCGGCGTCCTTTATCCGCCTAAAACCCCTTGGCCAATCCCCTACCTCATGGGTAATGGGTCAGCCACCCTTTCGGAAAATCCGTTGGGATTCGTAGCTCCGCGCCAACCCCGCCGAAATCCCCTGCATGCAATAGTGCATCTGCCTGCAAGCCGGGAACTCCTTCTGGAGATGGTAAAGGGTTTCCACGATCTCCTCGTACCTCAGCTTATTCGTCTTGAAAATAGCGAATGCATAGTCCGTCATATACTCCGGGTCGATCTGATCGATACGATTGCGATACTCGATCTTGTAACCCTTGGCGTATTGCTGCATCGCGGTTTCGGTCTGACCGGTCGCGAAAAGCAGGTTGGCGAAGGTCCGGTAGTAATTCGGTCCGTTTTTCTCCTTAACGGCTAGGCCCGCCAGCTTCAAACCCTTATCCAAGTCAAACCCTAAAAGATAGTAACAGTCCGCGATATCCCTCCTGTCCGAGGGGTTTTTGGTGCTTTCCGAGACCGTCTCCAGCAACGCTTTCGCCTCGTTCACCTTATTGGAATGCGCCAGCACCTGGGCCTTCACCAATTGCGCTTCGACGTCACCGCCATCCTTGGCGAGGTACGAGCTCGCCTCTTTGTACTGACTCAGGCGGAGGCACGATTCCGCCAGTGCCTGGTCGGTGTTGAACTTCGCCGCGAGGTCGGGAAAGCGCTTCTCCTCTTCCTTGATGCGGAGATTCGTCAATTTGCTCAGAGTGTAGTACGTATCCGAAAGCGTTTCCATCAGGAAGGGGTCGTAGAAGTTTATCTGGGTGTTCTTCCCCTGATCCAGGTACATTTCCGGCTGTTGGGCATCGTTCAAGACCGCCTTCAGCATCGTCTCGATGTCCCCAGGCACGGCCCCATTAGCGCGGATCATTACCGACAACCTGCAGCGGCGGCCGCGCTGGGATTGTGCCGTCAGGCTCTGGGCAAGGTCGGCGGGACCCGGCTTGAGATCGAGGGTCTCCCAAAGCGCGCCATTGTCCTTGCTCACCGGAACTTCAGCCGATTCGCCCAAACGCTTCTTCGCGAAGTAGAGGAAGACGTCGTTTATCTCCAGAATGCCGGGGACTGCGCCGCCCAACTTCTTCGCCTTCTCGAAAGAAGACTTCGCGTCCGCGAACTTCCCGCCCTGATACTGGATCTGTCCCAGGTACAGGTAATGGATGGCGCTGGCGCCGGTCTCAATCAATGCTGTGTAGTATTCGGCCATGATCGCATTCGCGAAACCTGAATAGACCCCATATAAGCTGCCGAGGCGGAAATACGCCAAGGACTTGCCCTTGAGGGCTCGTAAGCCTTTCTCATCCAACTTTCCGCCCTGGAGATCCTGGTCCCAGGAGGAAATGGCCTCGTCGTAACGATGCCTCCGGATGAGCTCTACGGGGTCTTCTTTTCCTTCGCTCGGGAGATAGGACGCCGCGAACAGGAAAAGGAGCAGACCCTTAGTTCTTGAAAAGGTCATACTTGGCCACATCCACCTTTTCTGCGCCCAACCTGAGATCGGCGCCGATCAGGACGGAAGCGAAAATCTGGAATTCCAGGCCCGATTGTCCCGCGAATACGATGATCGGATGATTGGGAAGGCAATCCACGTCGCGGTGGATGTTCGACTGAGTCGTAATGGTGGCCCGGGTGTAATTCTGATCGTAGAGCCATTTCTCCAGGTTCACCACCTCCAGCGGATTCAACCGGCTGGACTCGCGCTTTGCGTACACGATGGCGCGCGAGCCCGGCAGCCAGGTAGGCCCGGTGTAGGAGCTCGGATACACGTTCTCGGCGATCTTCGGCGTCTTGCCGTGCAGATCGGCGACCTCGACCAAGTGGCCTTGGGGGTCGACCTTCAATTGCATAACGCCGATATCCACTACCCGATCATTCAGGTCATTGGAGATTTGGTAGGCTACGAAGTGGCCGTCGAAGGACCAGGACGGATGGCTTTTGTTGTTGGTGATCTGGTTGTTGAAGATCTTGATCTTCTTCTCGTCCTTGAAATCCATCAGGGCGATGGTGTACAGGCCGCGCTTTTTGTTGCCGCTGGTGCGGGTGGTGTAGGCCAGGAAGCGGCCGTCGGGCGAATAGGAAGGGAACATTTCTTCGCCGGGATTGGTGGTCAGGCGCTCGAAGGCGCCCTTGGCCTCGCGCTTGATATCCTTGCCCAGGTACTTGGTGATGTCAGCGACCAGGTACAGGTCGCCGTCGCCGGTGCGGGCCGAGACGAAGGTCAGACTCTTGCCGTCCGGGGACCAGCGCGGGGTGCCGTCGACCTCGGGATCGAAGGTCAGCCGGGTATGCTGCTTGCCGCCGATGGAACCGATGTACACGTCGTGGTTGTTGACTCCGCCGGCGCTCACGTACACGTAGTATTGGATGCCATCGTGCAGGACCGGGCACCATTCCAACTCATCCTCGTAGCCCTTGAAGATGCTTTGATCGGTATCCTCGTCGATGTTGACGTCCTCGATCTTGCTGGTAGCCGCACGCGGCGAAACCTGGGTCAATTCCTTGGTCTTCGCGTCGTACAACCAGATTTGCCGGTTGTCCCGGATCTGGCGCACAAAAGCCACGTAATTGACCAGGTTCGGGCAGATCTTGGGGTGGAACAATTGCCCCGAGATCTTCGGGTTGTCGCTGGAAACGACGACCACGGTTTTGCTCGCATCGGTGGCTTCGGCCCCGAAGCCGGCGCCCGCCGTTACCGCGGCCACCGCAAAAAGCCAGGCACAATTCAGCATCCTGATCATCATGGAAACCCTTTTCTCCCTGACAGTGGCGGCTTCGCTATGGAGTTGCTTCGCAACTCCACGCTCGCCGCATTTAAGAGCAACAGTGGCGGCTTCGCTATGGAGTTGCTTCGCAACTCCACGCTCGCCGCAAATTGAATCCAACTTGGCGGCTTCGCCATGGAACCGCTTCGCGACTCCATGCTCGCCGCGTAAACAAATGATCCTCATAGGCTGCTGAGGCTCTTGAGGTAATTCTCGGCCTTCAGATTCTCGCTCTTATACTTGTCGTTCTTGGAAAACCAGACTTCGTAATCTTTCCACTTGAGCATCGCCTGTTGGCGGTAGAAGTTCTGCTTGTCCGGGTTGGTGGCATTCTTGTACAAGCGGGTCCAGGCCAGGGCCCAGAAGTACTTGGTACGCTGCATCACGTCGTCGAAGGCGGCGGGATCGATGAAGCTCTGGTCGCGGACGACCGCCTCGAAGGCCTGGTGCGCCTTGGCATATTGCTTCAACTCCACGTAGCAGATGCCCAGGTTCATATTCGCCAGGGGATAGTATTTTTCGTACTCGAGTACGTTCTGGAACGCGCTCACGGCTTCGCTCAGGTGCCCCACCTTGAGGAGCGCGAGGCCCTTAAGGAAATTGGCTTGCACGTATTCGTCCCGATCCGCATCGCCGCGTTTCTTGGAAACGGGCTTCGGCACCGACGAGAAGGAACGGATGGCGTTCACGTAATCCTGCTGGCGGTAAGCCGACATGCCGGTCTTGAAATTGGTCGAGCCGGCTGCCCCATCGGCCGGCGTGGCCGCGGTGGGAGCGGGCATGGCAGGCGCGGGAATCGCCGCGACGGCGTTCTTGACCTCTTCAGTGGCTTCCGGCTTCTCTGGCAGGGGCAGATCCTCGGGAGGATAAACCTTGGCGGGTGTCGGCGCCGGCTTGGGCGTGGGGTTGGCCGGGATGGGATCCGGTTTGTGCATGGCGACGACGACCGGTTCAGGCTTGGGCTTCACGGCCACGGGTTCAGGAGGCTTGACCGGAGCGGGTTTCGGTTTCGGCGGTTCGACAACGGGAGCCACGGCCACTGGTTCAGGTTCCTTGGGCAGATCGACGGCCTTGACCTGTTCCTTACGCGGCTTCGGTTTTACGGCCACGGGTTCGGGCGGCTTCACCGGAGCCGGGGTTTCCACCACCGGTTTCGGCGGGACGGCAACAGGAACCGTATCCTGCACGGTGAGGGTACCGGTATCGATAGGCGGCTCCATACCGCCTTCCGATTCCTTGAAGCCCGGTTCCACCTGGCTGTTCAGGGCGTTCTTGATCCGCTCCGCGTTGCGGCTTTTCTGCAGTTCGATCCAACCCCACACGATCACGCCCATCAATACGATGGCCACGATGATGAGGACGGAGATGAACTGGTTCCGCTTCTTGCGTTTCGCGGAAACTTCCATGTAGCTGAAATTCGTATCGCTCATAATGGGTCCCTAAAAATATATTGAAATCGGCATAGCCCGTAGCCCGCCCGCATCAATCCTTGACGTCGGGTGGATTTTTCGGGAAAGGAATCGCTTGATTGTTGCCGTTGGCGCCTTTGTCCGGCTTGCGGAGGTTTTCCACCCAGTAGGCGGCAACGCCGCCCCCGATGCCCAGTACGCCTAGGGAGATCCAAAGTGCCTTGTTGGATTTGCTACCGTCCTTGACGACGGCCTGGTTGGGCGCGTCTTTTTCTTTGCTGAATAGAGTATTGAAAAAAACCTTTTCATAGTCCAGTAATTTGATGATGTCTTCGGAGGGTTGGGGGGGCAACTCGAGGACGAGGGCCTTTCCGGACACGTCGTACATCGCGAGTCGATAGATATAACTACGCCCGTCGCGATAGAGTCGCGAGTAGAGCAGATTGGATACCCCGAGCTTCTGCCCGAGCCCGATCATGTTCTCAAGCGAAGGTACCACGGAGTATTTGTTGATCTCCAACGCGGTAAGCAGTTCGGTGAGCTCGGTCGGGCTCATGAGATCGAACGCGGTATTGCCGTACACACGGGTGCAAACCCGCTCGAAGAAGGCCCGGGACTGGGGCGAGTTCTCGCTCAGATCGATCACCGCCAGGGATTTGCCGTGCTTGGCCTTGTCTTGATCGGGCTTTACCTTCGCCATTTCCGAAGCCGCCCCCGAGAAGGCCTTCTCCAGGCTGCGCATGCGGTCCGATTCGCTGCCGCCCTCGGCCTCCAACACCTTGGTCCATACGATTTTGGCGGAGGGGATATGCAGTAGTTTCAAGGTAACGGCCTGCACGGAGGCTAGGGGTGACGCGGTGCCGAAGAGCACGTACTCGGCTTGGACCACGTTGCCTATGTCGAAACTGCATTGGGGATTGTTGCAGCTTTGATGGGGATTGATGTTGAATTCACCCAGGCGTTTCGCTACGGAATCGCGGGGCAACACGGTCCAGTTGCCTGTAGCCCCCAGGGTCTTGCGCATCAGGTCGGCGACATCGGGCTTTTGCGAGTTGTCCGTGAGATCCACGAACTCAAGCACCGCCATACGGCTGGGGCCTTTGGGGGATTCCACTTTAGCGGATGCCGCATGGGCAGCAGCGGTCAGCCCTATGGTAACCATCAGCTTGGGTAGCAGTCTCAAATGTGGTTCCCCATTTCCCCTAAAAATAAACAAAGCCCCGGAAAATGTGCCCCGAAAATTAAAAAAGTGCAGACATTCCCGAGACTTGGGTCATCCCGCTTGATTGAAATTCCCCCCGTTTTTTTTAACTTCAGCCCCGCGGCGACATACCCAAGTGGTAAGGGAGAGCTCTGCAAAAGCTTTATTCAGCGGTTCGAATCCGCTTGTCGCCTCCACTTGAAAAAAAGCGGCCCGTCCGGAATCTCCGGATGGGCCGCTTTTCTATCAGAGAGGATCGGTCCCGAGGGACCTGAACCCGACTACTTCTTGAAATCCACGTTCAATTCGACGGTTTCCTCGGGAAGCACATTGACCGACATCTCTTTGTGCCGCTTACCATTGGATACCTTGAATGCGCGGGTGCCCGCTTCCAAGCGATTGATGGTAAGCACTCCGCCTTTGGTCGAACCCACCTCTTCCCCATCCACGGTGACCCGGGCGTTGATGTTGGTGGGATTGGTCTTCACGGCTACGCTCCCGTAAGGCATCTTCAGGGCGCCTTCCCACTCCGTCTTCTGGCCGGCGCAGACATTGATACGCTCTTTGATCAGCTCTTCGCCGTTGAGCATCAGGGTGAGGCTGAATCGACCCGAGGGATACGCGGTATCGATGGGCGAGAGGCCAAGCTTATCCCCATTGAGATAGACTACGGCCTTTTCCGGCGTGGTCACGATGCTCACCGAGCCCATCTGGCCTCGGGCGGGAGGATTATCGGGGTCTTGCGAACACCCTCCCTTGACTTCGCTCAAGCTGAGCGACGGCAGGGCCAAGGCTAAACCTAACGCGGCTCCGAAAAGTTGCAGTTTCTTTGCCAAAGCCATGGATCCTCCTGGAGGGTTTCTGGAATAGTCAGCGCCCTCTAATATACTCAGAATGGCGGAAAAATCGACCTGGGTTTGGGGATGAGATAGCCCATAAAAGGCCCGGAAACGCCTAAAATGCCTGGGCGAGGTCCAGTACCCACTGATCGTGCGTACGCTCAAGGTCGTCGATGGCATAGTCCAGACGCACGTTGAAAATGGAAAGCAGCGAGTAGCGGAGACCCAATCCGAATGCCTGTCCCGTTCCAGTCGAGGTGGGCTTCGACCCGACCCGCCATATCTGGCCATAGTCGACGAAGGGAACCACCTGAAGCCCCAAGGTCCAGGCCCAATGCCCATCGGGATTGATAAAGGAGGAGCTGAAAGGGTTGGACCGTATTTCGAACGAGGTAAGGTAATAGGCCGGTTCCAGGCCTTCGGTGACACAAACCTCATTGACCCTATCCGGGCAGACCTCCCGCCAGCCGTAGCTGCGCACACTGCGAGGGCCTCCCAGGAAAAAGCGTTCGGAATTGAGATCGCCGGCGCCGAAGAAGCGTCCGCCATCCAGGCGATACGCCAGTTTCAGGCGCTCCGCCAGGGGATAGTAGAAGGCGCTTTCGACCTCTAGCCAATTGTGGCGGTCCGAAACGGGCACATCGATCTGGCGCCGGTTGAGGAAGCTGCCGCCATTGCCCCAGGTCAGGGACCAGCGCGCGCCGCGCACGGGATTGACGATGGCGTCGAGGAAGCTGAAGTAGGCCGAGTTGATGAAGTTGAGGTTGAAGCCGCGCTCCACGTCGTTGGTGTCCTTGCGTTCGCTCTGGCCGGTAAGTTCGGCGGTGCTGACGCCGCGGCACCACGCGGTGAATGCGCGGGAGATCTTGGCCGAGTTGGTGATATCGAAATTGCCTTCGTAGGCTCCCGCGCTTTTCTGCAGCGGGCTATCCTGGTACCAGTTGGAAACGAGATCATCGTCGAAACGGACCGAGGTACCGAAAAACAGCGGCGAGGCATAGCCCAGATATACGGTTTGCTTGCGCTGGGCCAATGATCCCCCCAGACGGCCCTCGTGCAGGTTGCCGAGCATGTTGCCCTGCGACCAGTTGAGCCCGACGCCGGCGCCGTATTGGGTTTCATAGAATAATGAAGCGTCCGCTTCCCCGGGAACGCGCTCTTCGGTGGACAAGATGAGGGCGCTGCGGGTACCGCGGGAGGCCAGCAAACTGTCACGCAGGCGCACGTAGTTGAAGGTACGCGTGGACTTGAGTTTGCGTTCGAAAGCGGCCATGTCGGAAAGACTCACGGTATCTCCCGGCCGGAGCCCTAGCAGGGAGTTGAGCAAGCGGGGGCGGGTGACGCCCGGCGCTCCGGTGGTATCGCCCTCGCGCTCGTTGCGGATAAGCAGGGAATCGAAGACCACGGCGGGACCCGCATCCACCAGGAATTCCAGGTTCACGGTCTTGGCCACGGTGTCCGGAGTGATGCTTTCCGAAGAACGGGCGTGCAGGAAACCCGCGTCCCCGTAGCCATTGACAAGCTCGCGCCGATCGCGGAAGACGAGATCCTTCTCGAAGGGGCGCCCGGGCCGCGAGCGCAATTTGTCCTCCCCCACGACGGGAGGAGCATGGTCGACGGTGACCACGACCACGTGCCCGAATACATAGCGCTGGCCTTCGCGAACACGTACGCGCACGCTTTCCTCTTTATTGGCGCGCGCCCCGGCCGCGGCGCTGTCATCGGAAGATCTCTCGACTTTGACGGCCGCGTCCAGGTAGCCGATCTGTCCGTAGAGATCGGTAATGGATCCCGCTACGTCATCGACCCAATCCTCCCAGTCCTCCGTGGAGAGGGTTGAGGGCTTCTCGGGCAGGGAGATGGCGGCCTCGATTTTCCGACGGGAAAGCTGATCGTTGCCGTCCACGGACAGGTCGGCGGCCCAGGGCAAAGCGGCGGGAAGCGTCGCGAGAAGGAGTACGGCTATGGGCCGGAAGTTCCGCAAGCAGGCCTACCAGAGATTCCAGAATTTATAACGGTAACGGATGCCCACCTGCTTGCGCGCCTCCTGATGGGTGGCGACGTTACCGGGCTCATCGGGCCGGGTTTCCGCCGAGGCTTCCAAGGTGACGCGATCGCGCACGGCGCGCTTCCAATCCGAGCTCTTGGAGGCTTTCTCCAGGGGAGGCCGCCATTCCACCGCGACCTTGCTCTCCCAGGGATTCGCTACGTTGCGTTCGGAGTGGTAGCCGGCGTTGGCTTTCACGCTCATCCCCCATTTTTCCTTGCTCTCCACCCCGATGGCGATGGCTTCGTTGCCGGCCGTGTCCTTGGCCACCGCGCTGCCGATGCCGGTTACCGAGGTGCGCTTGATCCAGCCACCCGAGAGCCGATCACCCACGCTGGAAAGCTTTTCGTTGATGGTCGGCTCCAACAGCGCGAAAACCGCCTCGCCGTAATTGCCTCCTCCCGCTCCCGCCACGTCCACATCGGACCAGCAGCCGCGGTTAACCGAGTTAATCAGCGCGCTGGGTTCCAGGCTTTCCCCGGTATTGTTCCCGCAATCGCTGTCATAGGTGAAGGACATTTCATCCAGGCGACCGGCCAGTTTGACGTATACGTTACAGGTGCGCTCGGTCTCGGGTTTGCAATCCACGCGCAACTTCTTGGCGCCCTCCACCGAGATGCGCCCCTCTTCCACGGTGGCGTTCTGCCACTTCAAATCGAAATCGGTGATGTCGTAGGATTGCGTGGTCTGGCCCAGCTCGCCTTTCAGCGCGGAGAATTCGCCGGAGAGCAGGGTATAAGGATAGACACCCTTCACGGCCAGATCCCCGGTGAAAGCCATGCGCAGCACGTCGGTTTCGATCCGATTGCCGGCACCGGCAGTCTCCAGGTTCAATTGCACGTCCACGGGTTTGACGCGCTTCTTGCGCTTGTCCACCTTCACCTTGCCGATCGACTTCTGCAATTCCCGGAAACCGATCTTGTGCTTGAAGAGGAAATCGCTGAGCTTGGCCTTGACCCTAAGCGTGGGCACCGGTCCCGCGGCCTTGCCGGCCTTGGGGGCCGGCGGCTGCACGTATTGGAAGGTCACATCGTCCAGGCGGCCATGCATGCTGATGGGTGGCCGGGAGGATGCGAATTCCGCGCGGCCCACCCGCGCCTCGGCGGAGAGGCCGGCCGAATCCACGCGCAGGGAGGCGTCGGCATCGCGCAGGACCAGCTTCTGGATCCCCGGCCACCGCAGGGCCAGGTTCTCCCCCCGTAACCGAGCCGTTACCTTGGGGGCGCCTGCGACTTCGCAGTCGGCTTCGCCGGAAAGCGTGAGGCCCTGTCCATTCTCGGATCGAAGGTCGGGAATGCGCAGGCGCCCGTCGCGCAGGGACATGGTACCGCTGAATGCCTGCGTGTCCAGGCCCGGGATGGCGTAACGGCCCGCGAAGCTTCCGGAATCGAGGACCATCTCCTTGAGCAAGTCACGCGAGAACGGGGTCGCGTAATGGCCTCCCAGGCGCACATCCCGGATCAGTCCGGCTTGGCCCGGCAGGGCCGCATTGCCGGACACCGAGAAAATCCCATCGATGTCGCGGAACTCGCCGGAGCTTCCGTGGAAGGAGACCTTGAGGCCATCGTCCGAGGTGGCATCCACGAGGATCCCCGGAACCTTGCCGAGCACGCCCTGGACTTCCACCTGCAGCGAATCGTTCAGCCACGGATAGGCCGTCGAAGTAGTGCGCATCTCCAATCGCAGATTCTCGCCTTGGCCGGTGAGCACCAGCCGCGGTATGGCCACCAGCTTGCGGATGGGGGTCAGGTCGAGGTTTTCGATGCGGTACTGGCCGTTGAAGCCGGTGGAATCGGTGTACCCCAAGCGGCCGTCCAGGGCGGCGCGATCGACGGGATAACCCGCCCCCAGGAAGGGCGCAAGCCGCGAGGCGTCGAAGCGGTGCGCTTCCATGGCCAGACTGCGCACGTCCTTCAATTCCAATTTCCCCATCTGCCAGAATTGCCGCCCCCCCAACCGGGCCGAACCCGAGAAGTGCAGCTTGGAGCCGGAAATGGTCACGTCCAATCCCTGCGCGATGAATAAGGCGGCGTCCCAATGGGCGTTGGCTTCGACTTCCAGGCTTTGCCCGGCGTAGGAAAGCGTGGCTCCCGCATCGATATCGCCGTTGCGCTCCTCCATGTCCCAGGCGAAAATGCCGGTCACGACGGGAGCCAAGGCGGTAAGCCGGGGCAATTTGACGTAGGGAAGTTTCTGCGCCTCCAGGTTTTCCACCCGCACCGACATGCTGCGGGGATCGGGCATGGAATATTCGGCCCACCCGTAACGCGGATGTTGCGTCCGGAAGGCGAGGGAAACCTGGGATTTGTGAACCACCTTGCCGCCGACCCGTCTCCCCCACTCCACTTGGCCGGTAATCGGCCACATGGCTTCCTTGCCGTACACGCGCGATGCCGTGAGATAGTACCCGGCCTTGTTGACGGTCTGCTCGGCGTAGAGCGAATCGGCCGCGGCCCCGTAGGCCCGGGGTTGCTGGATCCAGGTCTCTACATGCAGCCCCGCGCGGTCCGCCATGGCTTCGATGCGGCCCGATTTAAAGGCCACGTTGGTATCCGTCCAGGCGCGGGCCCAGGTTTCCTTGGGATCGGCGCGGCCTCCGAATACGACCTTCCACGACGAATCCCCGCCTGCATGCGCGCTGTCCTGGACCCGGAACGCGCGGCCGTCGAGCACCGAGCTGTCGCGGGTGCGAACCTGGGCCGAAAGCAGAAGCCCGGGCGAAAGCGTAAGCTTGCGGATCTCGGCATCGCCGGGAAGCAGGCGCCTACCGATGCGGAAGCGCAGGTTGCGCGTATAGCCCGAAAGCTCCGCTGCCAGTCCGGGAAGCATGGCCTTTATGCCGCCGGTATCGGCGGGGGGCAACCGGAATCTTCCTTGCAGATAAGCGAGTTCACCGGAGGGGCCGGTGGCGTTCAGGGTCAGCCGGCCATCGTCGTCCTCCGCCTCGACATCGATTTCGGCGGCCTGGCGGGCGATGACCCAGACCGGCGGCGTGCTCAAGCCGGCATGCACATGCACGAGCCGATGTTCGCCCGTGGTCAGGGAGGCCTTAAGGGTAAGCCCTTGCAGGTCCGGCGGCGCGCGCCGGAACAACGGCGCGAGCAGGGAAAGATCGGGAAGGCTCATGTCGACGGTATCGCTGCCCACGCGGAGATCCGATTTGCGGCGTTCGCCGTCGAGCTTTACGAAGCGGCCAAGCGTATCCTGCATGCGCATCTGGTAGCGGACCCATTTCCCGAACCAGCGGGCCGAGATGTGGGTGTACGCGTTCCATTCCAGACGCGAACTACCGCTGCGGGCGCTATCGCCGCGCGCTCCCACTACGGCGGAAATCCCTGCCATCTCGAAACCCACTCCTTTAGGGCCCTGG
>JAHFCH010000161.1 GCA_023249635.1 Fibrobacterota bacterium | reverse complement strand
CATATACGCCTCGGTCACGGGGGAGAGGAAGCGGCTCACCACCGATATGGAATGATCCCCCGAGCGCAATTGGGCGCGCAGGCGCCCGTCGTCCCCGATCCGCATGGGCAGATCGCTTTGGATGGATTGCACGGCCGATCCCGCGGGAACCAGGCGTCCGGTGGTGATCTCGCGATCGCGCCCGGAAACCGAGATGGAGACGCGCGTCTCCAGCCGCATCGGGATGCCGTCGCAGAACTTGCGGTACACGCGTACCGTGAGCGGCGACTCTTCTTCCGCGGTATCGCGGCGGGCCTGGGTTCCCAGTTGCAACGTCCCGTTACCGTCCACTTCGGGCAGCAGGATGTCGCGCGCATTGAGGCGTAAGGCGACCACGGCGGTACGTTGGGGGACCGGAAGGTAGCCAGGGGTTTCGCTCCATACGAAGGAGCCGGTCAATGTGTGCTCACCCGCGTTGAGCAGCACCTGGGGCGCGCCGTCCTTGAGCACCACGGGTATTGCGGCGCCCTCGGCGCGGACTTCCGCGGGCCAATCCTGGCCGCCGCCCGGCAGCCGTACCCATTGGCGGCCGAATACCGCCAAGCCCTGGGTAAACGTCCCGCCCTTGGCGGAGAGGTCGAGCCTAAGGGTGGCGTAGGCCACGCATGCGACAACGCCATCGGCGCCGGAGGGGCAACCCAAGTCGGAATGCCGCTCCGCGATCCAGGCTTTCCAGGGACGTAAGGGTTCGGGAACCGCTACGTCGCGGGCGGGAACACGCGCCGCGAGCAGGGCGGATACGGCGAGGAAGGCGAAGCGGTGGAGGGCGATGGTTTTGCGCATGCGCAAAACGTAACACCATTGCGCGGATTCCCCACAAGGATGGTACACGCGGCTTACTCCCAAAAGCCGGCGCGGGCGCTGCGGCCCGTCCGTAAAATGCGCACGGGTCCGGCAATCGGTGATTCCGCGTTTCCCATCCCCGGATTTTCCGGAAATCCCGCCGCGCGCATTCGCAGCCGGCGGAGTATCCTGATGCGCATGCGGATGGCACTGATGGCTTTATTCGCACTGGCCGCCGGGACGCACGCCCAACTCGCCACCGAGGTTTTTTTGGAATCCAAGTCGGGCTTCCCGATGCAACGGCCTTTTGATCTACCCATCTCCGCCCGTTTCAGCGATACCGGCGGCATTTACACCTGCTGGGTTATGCCCGGCGACAAGCCGCATGCCTTGAATAATACCACCGCCCCCCGCACCGAGATGCGATGGGAGACCTGGACCGATCAAGGCATCGACCACATGTGGGAAGCGGACGTGATGTACGAATCCCGCTGCAATCGCACCTGCATCAGACTGCGCTCCCTGCCCGATCCGTTTCTTGATCGGTTTACCCCGTCTTTCCCCCGAATCCGGTAGCGCGTAAGCTACGGGGGCGAACCGGAACCGGAGCACCCGCCGCGACCGTAAATAATCTTCCCCGGGCGCTATCCGGCGCCCCAAAATCGCCCATTTCCGCTGGTAAAACACCCTTTTCTGGTTCCGTTTTGACCGGCACCTGACCCCGATTCCGCATAGAATAGTACCGGACGCAGGTGGCATGGGGCGTTCCCGAAATGGAGTACCAAGTATGCGCGTTCGTATCGCCCGCCTCACCCGGTTTTGCCTCCAGTTCGTCATCGGCTCAGTCTCGATAATCGGCGGCGCCTTCCTGTTCGTCTCCGCGGCGCAAGCCGGCGTCGTCACCGTCATCAACGGCTACTCGGTCACTTATCCCGGCAACAAGTTCGGCGTGGACGTGGTCACGGGCGTGCCCACCAACTACGTGAAGGTTACGCCCGCCAAGGAGTATTACCTCGACTACGAGGTGTGGTTCGAGAATGATTGGCAATGGGTCAAGGGCGGTAAGCTGCCCGGACTCGTGGGCGGTTCGCATACCTCGGGCTGCCGCGATATCACCCCGGACGGGTGGAGCGGGCGCTTCATGTGGCATGAGAACGGCGGCGGCCACTTCTATTACTATCACCAGAATCGCGCCAGCGATTGCGGCGACTCCAAGAATTTCACGGGCGGCCTGGCCTTCAAGAAGATGGCGTGGAACCGCATCACCGAGCACGTGGTGGTCAATACTCCCGGGCAATCCGATGGATCGGCCCAGGCATGGCTCAACGGCCAGAAGGTCACGGATTTCGGGGGGATAAAGTGGCGCGGTAGCGTGGCCGCCAACGTGGCCCTGGTGGATCAGGTGAGCCTGCAAACCTTTTACGGCGGCAGCACCAGCGATTGGTCGCCGAGCTCGACCACGCATTCGAAATTCAGTTCGCTCATCGTGCGGACCGATTTGCCCGACTTCAGCAAGCCCTTCGAAGTGCCGACGGTCCTGCGTTCGTCGCAGTCGCGGCGTGATGCCGCCTGGCCGATGATCGCGTACAGGGGTTCGGGGATGGCCGCCGTAACGGCCATGGCCGGCAATGGCGGGCCGGTGTTCTCGGATCTCGAAGGCCGGATACTTCCGCTTAGAACGCTTCCTTGATATTGATGGCGGGCGCCACCGAACCGTCCACGAAACCGATGTCGATGCGGATATTCATCCGCTGCGACGGGTTCATCGCATAACGTAATCCCACGCCGTAATCCGGACGGAATTCTTCCCAGGCGAGCTCGTCCGGGGCATGCGCCACTTGGCCGGCTTCGGCGAACACGGCCCAGCCCAAGCGGTTGCGCACCCAGGGATGGCTCATCCAGCCCCAATCGGGGAAATAGCTCTTGTACTCGGCCTGCAACAGGAGCATGTCCTTGTCGCGGTATTTTCCCTTTACGATTCCGCGCAGGTTATGGTCGCCGTCCGCGGTGGAGAGTTCGCGAAAGGGCACGTCGCCGTCCTTAAGTTGCAAGGTGGCGGAAAGCCCGAGGGCGCCGGTTGCGAAGAGTGGAACGAATTGGCGGGCTTCGAAGCAGTAAGCATCGAAGTCGAAATCGCTGCCCCAGGCTTCGCGATACGATGCGGCCTTGATGCGGCCATAGGTGCCGCGCCGCGCCCAATAGATGGCGTCGCGTCCATCGTAGGTCATCAACGCGCCCAAACCGGTTACCAGGCCGCCGGTCCGCCCGGAGACGGCGGGCGTCAATAAACCCCGGGTGCCTTCCACGTCGATGTCCTCATAGGAAAAGAGCGCCTGCGGTCCGGCGGAAAAATTCCGGAACCAAGTGCGCTCGCCGGTAATGTTCCCGTTTACGCCCTGGGCCAGGTAGCCGTCGGCGCTATCCTTGGGAATGTCGCTGCCGTTGCCGATGCCGTAGAAGTCGGCGGGCCAGCGGATGTAATTGAGTTCGCCGGTGATATGGTAGAGGTTGCCCTGCAGGTACCATTCCGGGAACAGGTTGACCTGCGCTTGGCCCTTCTGCGAGATGCGCGCGGCGAAGCCCAGGGACGAGGGCTTGTTGAGGGTATCGCCCGCGTTCAGGAAACGCATCACCAACGCGCCCACCTGCACGCCGGTCTCGGCGTTGGAGATGAGGATGGGCACGAAAGCCCAATGCTGGGGTTCGGCCGCACGCAAGGGCAGGGTGCCCAGCGCGAGCGCGCAAACGAGAACGGTGGTGACACGGGTTGCGGGATTCATGGGTGCTTTCCTTTGTAGAGCCAGTACAGGCCGCGGGCGTTGGAACGCATTTCCCGAAGGCTGAACATGACCCAGATATCTTCGACGCAGGCCAGTAGGGCCGCCGTAACGGCGACGAAGAACAGGCCGGAATACTGCCCCCAGTTGAAGAGGACGAAAAAATAAATGCCCTGCAGGTAGGCCGCCGCTTTGGAGGAGTACAGATGCAGGCTGGGGAAGCGGTGGAAGCGGAGATAGCCCACCGCATAGGTCGCCAACCAGGTGGCGACCACAGCCATCAGCCAAACCGCCTGCGGACGCAGCTCCGGCCAATGGAAGCGGGCGATACCGTAGATGGCCAGCAGCCAGGTGGTGAAGTCGGCGATGGAATCCAGGCGCGCCCCGAACTCGGTCGCCGAGTTGGTCAGCCGGGCGATAAGCCCGTCCAGGATGTCCGTGGCCAGGTTGATGGAGAAAAGTACGGAGAATATCCGCTCATGCCCCGACCAGGCCAACCACAAAAGGACAGGGAAGGAGGCCAGCCGATACAGGCTGAGCGCGTTGGGAATATTCAGGCATTTTTCCGCCGGTATTCCGCCCGCTGGATTGCCATCGGGCATCAGGAGGCCGCTGCACGGCTGGCGGAAGCGGTAGCCGTCGATCCGCTGGCCGCGGTGGCGCCGGCCACCGGACCCAGCAAGGCGCGTACGGCCGCTTCCAGGGCCGCAGCCTTGGAATCCGCGGGAAGCGTATCACCCACGGTAACCCCGATGATACGGCGGGAAGGCTTGGGCACGCTGGACATGGCCGACCCCGACTTGCGGCTGAAGAAGCTTCCCCACAGGCCGGTGAGCGCCATGGGGATGACCGGCACGGGATCCGCGGCCAGGATGCGTTCGACCCCGGGTTTGAAGGGACCCATCGCGCCGTCGCGGGTGATGGCGCCTTCCGGGAAGATGCATACCAGATTTCCGTTTTTGAGCACCTTGGAGATTTCGACGAAAGCCTTTTCCTTCAGGGCCGCGTCCTCTTTGGCCGGCGCGATGGGGATGGCCTTGGACAAGCGGAACGCCCAGCCCAGGAAGGGATTCTTGAACATGCGGTGATCCATCACGAAATGCACCGGACGGCGCGAGGCCGCCGTGATCACGAACCAGTCGATGAAGCTTACGTGGTTGGAAACGATCACCGCTGCGCCGTTGCGCGGAACCCGTTCCCGCCCGGCATAACGCATGCGGTAGACGGTGCTGGCCAGTACCCACACCCCGAAACGCAATACGAATTCCGGGATGAGCAGGAAGATATAGGCGCATACCACCAGGTTGAGGATGGCCGTGAACAGGATGACCTGCGGGGTGTTGAGCCCGGCCTTGAAGAGAAGCATGGTGATGATGGCCGAGCCCACCATGAATACCGAGTTGTAAACGTTGTTGGCCGCGATGACGCGGGAACGGCTGTCCTCGTCGGCGCGGGCCTGGATCAAGGCGTACAAGGGGACGATGAACAAGGATCCGAAAATACCGATCAGCCCCAGGTCGAGGGCGGCGCGGATATTGACGGCGGCGTCCGGTCCGCGCAGGAATTCGCTTACGCCGATGAGAACCAGGCTGGCGGGGGGATAATGCAGGAAAGCCATGTCCGCCGCGAACAAGGACATTCCCAGGGCGCCGACGGGCACCAGGCCCAGTTCGATATCACCGCGCGATAGCTTGGCGCTGATCACGGCGCCCAGGCCAACCGAGACCGAGAATACGGCCAGCAGCATGGTCACCACGCTTTCGTTGCCGTGCAAGATGTTCTTGGTCAAGGTGGGCAGCTGCGCCAGCAGGGTGGCGCCGAAATACCAGAACCACGAGATGCCCAGCACCGAATTGAAGAGCGCCTCTTTGCGGCGGACCAGGCGCGTCAGTTGGCGGACTTCCGAGAAGGGATTCCAGTTGAGCTTGAGATTCGCGGCCGGGGCGGGGGCCGACGGTATCTTGAAGGAGATAAGCCAACCCACGATGGCTACGCCCAGGATGCCGGCGGCGATGGCGTGGACATTATGCCGTCCGGCGAGCAGGCCGCCCGCCAAGGTGCCTATGAGGATGGCCAGGAAGGTGCCCATCTCGACCAGGGCGTTGCCCGTCATCAATTCGTCTTCCTCGAGATGCTGCGGCAGGATGCTGTACTTGGCCGGGCCGAAGAAGGCCGAATGGATACCCATCATGAAGAGCACGGAAAAGAGCATGATCTTGTTGTCGAGGTAGAAGCCCAGGGAGCCGACGGCCATGATGCCTATCTCGCAGGCCTTGATGATGTTCATGATCCGGGCCTTGTCGAACTTGTCGCACAGTTGGCCCGCGAACCCGCTAAAGAGGAAGAAGGGGAGGATGAAGAGTCCGCCTGCCAGGCTGGTGACCATGCCCGATTCGGCTTCGCTCGTCGCCTTGAAGGCGAAGAGGATGATCATGGTGTTCTTGAACAGGTTGTCGTTCAGGGCGCCGGTGAATTGGGTCCCGAACAAGGGCCCGAAGCGTTTGCGGGCCAGCAGTTTGAACATGCTCATCGACTCTCCCGTTGGGCATGGGTGGAGGCGGTGTCCATGCGACCGCCCACATAGTAGCATTCTCGCCCCATACCGCCAGCTTGGACGCGCCCTGGGGCGGGCGGAGTAACGGCGCTAAGACCTCCTGGTTCCGGGGGTTGCGGCTGTACCTGCCTGCGCAAAACCTTGCGCATCTCGGAAAGGGGCGGATACCGCTTGCCGGCCGCCGGCGGGATCAAGCCACGGTGTCCGCCTTCTCCGGGGGCCGCGCGAACAGATCCTGGATCATATGGGCCATTTCGGCTTTGCCATAGGGTTTAGAAATGATGGCCCGTACTCCGCTGGCAAGCAGGTCGCGCGCGTCGGCATCGGAGCTGTAGCCCGAGGCGAGGATGGCCAATATGCCGGGGTTGATGGCCTTGAGTTTGGCGAACAATTCCTTGCCGTTCATGCCCGGCATCACCATGTCCAGGATCACCAAATCAAAGCCGCGCCAACCCTCGCGATAAACATGCAAGGCCTCGGCCCCATCCTTGCACACCTCGATGGTATGCCCCATGGATTGGAAGATGGAGAGGGAAAGATCCCGCATGAAATCTTCATCGTCCACCATAAGGATATGGATGGCCTTTTCACCCGGTTGCGGTGCCGGGATTTCCCGTACCATCCCGGTGGGGACCGGTTCCGGAATCCAGGGCAGGTAGAGACGGAACTCGGAGCCGAGCCCGGGCTCGCTGTCCACTTCCACGAACCCCTTATGCGCCTGGATGGTGCCGAGAACCGCCGCCAGGCCCATGCCCGTACCCATGCGGCCTCCGGGTTGGCCCGAGGCCATCTCCTTGGTGGTGAAGAAGGGCTCGAAGATGTGCTTGAGTATTTCCCGGTTCATCCCGATGCCGTTGTCCTTGACCGAGATGCGCGCGAAGGTTCCGCCCCCGGCTCCTGATCCGTCCCGGGCGGCGGGCACTTCCTCTACCGAGGTGCTGATGAGGATCTCGCCTCCCTGGGGCATGGCGTCACGGGCGTTGATGGCGAGATTGAGGATGGCGTTCTGCAATTGGCTGGGATCGCCCATGGCGTAGGCGGGCGCGGTCCCGGGCGCGCCGCGCACGGAAATGGTCTTGTCCACCGTGCGTTCCAACAGGGAAAGCACTTCGGCGATCAGTTCCCGCAGGTCCACGGCCACGCTCTGGTATTGGCCCTTGCGCGCGAACGCCAGCAGCTGGGAGGTGAGATCCTTGGATCGGCCCACCAAGGTGATGATGGTGTCCGCGAAGTCGCGCAACAGGGGTCGATCGGCAAGCTTCTCGCGCAGGAGATCGGCGAAGCCCAGGATTCCGCCCAGTTGGTTGTTGAAATCGTGCGCGATGCCGCCCGCCAACTGGCCGATGGACTTGAGCTTTTCCGACTGCTGCAGGTTGGCTTCCAGCTCGCGCTGCTTGCGGAAGGCCGACTCCAATTCTTCCGTGCGCTTGCGGACGTTCTCCTCCAGGTTGGCGGCGGCGGCGCGCTTGAAACGGTAGGCGGTGAAGATTACCCCGCCCAAGGCGAACAGGAACAGGGAAACGATTACGCTCAGGATGATCAGGTAACGCTGTTCGGCGATCCGCTCGCCCTGGCGCCGCAGTTCCGCCTCCTGGGCGCCGATGACGGTTCGGCCCTCGGCGATGGTGCGTTCCTTTTCGGTGAGCACGGTGGAAAGGCCGGCGATTTCGCCCCGCAGCCGCGCGATGCCGGTCTGCTTCTCCTCGATCTCGGCCTTCTGGCCCTCCAGCTTCTTGATCTGGCGCGCCAACTCCTCGCCCTTGAGGTTGATCTCGCCCGAGAGTTTTTTCTGGCGATCTTCCTGCCCGGCCAGCTTGGCCGCCGATTGCCGCATGGAATTCTCCAGGTCGACCAGCGAGGTCGCGTACTGATCCATTTTACGGCGCATGGAATCGACCTTGGCCCCCAGGACCTCCAGCTTCAATTGCTTTTTGCGGACGTTTTCATCCTGGGCGATCAAATCGTCCCGCATCTTCCGGTACAATTCGCGCACATCGATTTCCGATCCGCCCAGCAGCAGCAGTTCCGGCTTGATGGTGAACCCTTCGAGCATGGCATTGGCCCGGTTGATCTCGAAGGTCATGCGCGAATTTTCCGCATCCAGGATCAGATTCAGCATCACGTATTTCTTGTCCGGGAAGCGCTCCGTCACCAGGAAAATCCTCTTTTTCTCCACGCCTTTCCACAGTTGCTGGCCCAGATCGGCATAGGCCGCATCGGCGAAGAGCACGTTGCTGCCCTTGAAATCATTGGGACCGGAGAGACGCACGATGCGCACCGGCTTACCGGATATGCTCACGTTGCGGGCCATTTCCGCGAAGGCTTCCATGCCCGATTCGGAGACTCCCAGCAGCCCTATGCGGATTTCCGTCGGCTTGGCGTCATCGGGCCAAGCCACGTATTGGAGGCACTTGGAAATGAGCGCGGCCTTGACATGATCCGCGTCTTTGCGGGGAGAGGGGGAAGCCGAGGCGGCCACCGCGAGCAAAAAGAAAACCGCAGTCAGGGCCCGGGGCAACAATGGGCGGAGCGCGCCCCAAACCGCCGCCTTCATATCCACACCTTCAGGCCCGCGTACATGGCGAATCCCGGCCTGCCGGGAGTGCTGTTCACGTAGCGCCGACCAATCTCCGGGTACTGGATGGACTCGTCCAGCAAATTCACCAGGAAAGCCTCGGAGGAAATCTCAGGCTCGCCCCTGCGCAGGCGCAACAGGGAATTCCAATTCGCTTTCACATCCAAAGTGGCGTAGGTGAAAGACTCCGCGTCCGGATTCGCGTCCGGGAAGCGGGGGGTATAGCCTGCCGCCTCGTCGACGTAATCGTAGCGCGAGACGAAAAGTCCGGCCGAGAACTGGGGCCGCGCGTAGGATAGGCCCCACTTGGCGAACAGGTTGGGGACCCCGAACAGATCGGCGACGCCGCTTCCGGTTTCGTTGTACTGGTAGGTCAAGGAGGCGGTGGCGGAAAGGAAGCGCAGGATCTGCGCCGCTCCCTCCAGGGTGCCGCCCTCGGATTCCATCCCGCCTTCGTTCACGAAGGTCTGGATGACGTGGATGGGATGCCCGTGGAAGACCACGGTATCGTTGACGTTACGGCGGTTGATGAGGCCGCTCTGGGAGCTGTGGAAGAAGGATAGGGCGCAGCTGATATCCCTGCGGGCGAATATCACCTGGGTCTCCGCCGTGGCGATGCGTTCGGGTTTGAGCAGGGAATCGCCGTATATGACGTCGATCTTGGAAAAGCGCTCGAACACGTCCGGGGAGCGGAAGGCTTCCCCGTACAGGATTTTCCAGGAAAGGTGATCGGAAAGCCCAAGGATGGCTCCTGCGCGCGGCACCACGTCCACGTCCAGGTCCGGGGCCTTGTTGGCATGCGCGCCCGCGATCAGCTTCAGGCGTTTCCATGGCGACCAGTCCGCATTGACATAGGCGCTGGCGAAGGTTTCCGCGTATTCCGGCACCACCTGGTATGGATCGGTATTGTGCGGCTGCGTCCACACGTCGTTGGGGGTTCCATCGGAGCGCAGGGTATTATTGTTGATGAAACCCGTATTGATGGAGAGCAGGGTTCCTACGGTCAAATGGACATTGTCGCGCGGGCTGAAATGGTGCACGGCCTCGATGAGGCCATCATTGCTGTACGCGTATTCGCGCACGTCGTGGGCGTTGACATCGAAGGGTTGCCAGTAATGCTGGTAATTCCAGGTGGCGTTCACGTCCAGGCGGTATTTCTCCGTGAACGAGGCCGAATAACCCAGGTCCAGTAAGCCATGGGTGGTCCCCAGGTTCAGTTCGGGCCAACCGCCCCCGAAGTATTGCAATTCATAGCCGTTCATCATGTAATGCTGGCCGATGAATCCGTTCAGCTTGAAATTGCGGTAGGCCAAGGTGGATTGCATCCCGAATGATCGCGCGGGGGCGGGTGCGTCGAAAAAAGGGAGCATGCCGCTATCGTCGGCGTCCCGCACGCGCCGGATCCAGCCATCCTCGGAACGCAGGGTCGCGCCCAGGGTGAATCCCACTTCGCCGCTGCGCAGTGAAGTGGCCAGGGACGCCGAGCGCGTTCCGAAATAACCCGCGCTCCCCGAGGCCATGGTAGGCTGTTCCTCGGGCTTGCGGGTTATCACATTCACGGCGCCCGCGTAAGCCGTGGTGCCGTACAGGGTCGAGCCCGGGCCGCGGATGATCTCGATATGGTCGATGACGCCCAGCGGGAATCCCTGCAGGAAAGGCAGATCGTAGCCTTCCTTGCTGCTATGGAAAGGCCTCCCATCGATGAGCAACAGCACATGTGTGCAATAATGCGAGGTCGCGTCCCCGCGGATGGTGATCATGTTGTTGGGCAGGTAATAACTGCCGTACAGGTAAATGCCGGCGGCCCGATCAAGCACGTCAAAAAGGGTATTGGCGCCGTAGGATTCGATTTCCTTCCAACTGATTACGGTGACCACCGAAGGGGCCTCGTGCAGCCGCTCTTCCGTCTTGGAAGGGGTTATCACGGTTATCCCCATCAAATCTTCCAGGGAGTAATCCCAGATGGGACGCTCGCCGTCTTCCGTTAGCGGCGCAGCTTTGGCCGGATCGGATTGCGGAAAGGCCGGCCCCGCAACTGCGCAGGCCGCGCATAATAGCGCCAAAGTTCGCGCCGGATATGATATCAAGAATTCCCCCGGCCGGCCGGGCACGAGGATACCCGGCGGACGTGCAGGTACGCGAATATCGCGACCAACTTTACAAATTTAGTCCTTGGGGGGGAGGCTGGAAACGGGCGCCGACCAGGAGCCGGGCAATTTGGCGAAAAACGGCGCGTGGATTGACCCGCAGCCGGCGGGTTCAGGGGACGAGGGATTCCAGGGAAAGCCCTTCCAGGCGGATATCATCCGCCCAGAAAACCACCGTATCGCCGTGATTGGATTGCGGACGCTCGACGGTGAAGTCAAGGGTCTGCATTTCCTTGGCGGCCTGCGCCCACGAAATCGCGCGCGCGGCCGCGGGCGCGTAATCCGGCATGCGCAAGGAATCAACCGGGATGGTCACGCGCGTCCAGGTGGGGGAAAGTTTCAGGGGAAAGTAATAGTGCACCGAGTCCTGGAAATCGCGTTGCACCACCCGAGAGAGCAGCTTTACGTTCACCACGCCCGTTCCCTTCGCCATCAGGCTTACGGCGGTGAGACCGGAGAAATCGTAGACCTGGCCCTTGATTGACTGTCCGATGTTGCACCCCATGATGGACCAGGGGTTGATAAGCCGCGACCCCACCACGTACTCGGCGCGCACGCTGGAGCCGTCCCAGGACAGGGTATCGGTCACGAAGTCCACCTTTACCCCTGAATTCCCGGCCTCGCCGATATCGGTGGCGGTATACCACATGCCGTCACCCAGCACGCGGCCCAATGCCGACTGCTTCCATCCCAGGGAGAAATCGTCGAGCAGCACCGAGACCGCATCCGCGGCGACATCCTGACCTTTCAGATCGGCTCCCGCGGCCACATCGAGGATGCGCGCGGTGTAGGCATGGAAGGCCCCGGCGCGCTTGCCGATGGCCATCAAGGCGTACGACCCAGCAGGCACGCGCGCAAAGGCGAATGCACTGTCCGCTCCCACTACCGCATCGTAGGCGGTGCCTGCCAGGCGCATCACGCCGGCGGTGGCCAAGCCCCCGCCCACCTTGCCGGAAACCTTGCCGTAGGCTGCCAGGGGAAAGGAACGGGTACCGCTCCCGGTCAAGGCTTGGGCCGAACGCACCCAGGCGCCCTCAGCTGCGGCTTCGATTTGCAGGTTGCAACGATGCGTCAAGGGGATGCGCAGGGTGAATTTCCCCGCCGCGTCCGTGACGGCCGAATCCAGCGCGACGCTTTTACCCTCGGCGACCTTGCCCAGCCAATCCTCATCATCGATAAGCCATACGCGCGCTCCCGCCGCCGGGCTGCCGTCCGGGCGCGTAACCGCGGCCTGCAAATCGCCGTTGGTGGTTTCCGAGGTGGCGCCCGCCACCGCAGGGCCGGAGCACCCAAGCAGGAGCGTGGCCGCCACTGCCGCCAGCAACACGATCAGCGATAAGCCGAGCCACAGTAGCGTACCGGTTACCCGCTTCACAGGCTGCCCACCTTGGAGAGGGGGAACAATTGCACGTTCAACTGGTAGGTGCGGTCCGGGTTGCGGGATTCGCCCACGTAGTGGATCAGCGAGGCCCGGAATTCGCGGATGCGCTCGCGGACCTCGGCATAATCGGCCGCGTTGATGTTCATGGTCACGGTGGAGATGTCGCGCAATTCCTTGGGATGGCGCTTGATGGATTCCCTCGAAAGCCGGATGGTTTCCTCCTGGAAGGCCTCCACCGCCAGGCTACGCCATTGCGATCCCGTGGTCACGGCCGCTTCGGTAAGGCGATACCGGCCCTCGCCGTCCGCGGCGATAAGCCCCAGCTGGAGCAGCAAGGCGATGGATTCCCTGGCCTGTTTGGGCGTGATGGCGGGGCTGAGCATGTTCGCCAATGCCTTGTAGTCCCCGCGAAAGTCATGGTACTCGAGCACGGAGCGCACCGCGGAATGCTGCCATTCCCGGTAATACTCGTACTGGCCGGCCAGCACCTTGCGGGCGCTGTCGGTTTTCAGCGTCAGCAGTTTCTCGAAATGGATTTTGCCTTCGGTGTTGGACTTGGCCTTGGCGAAATTCACCAGGGTCTGGAAGTATTTCGCCTCCTTGCCCTGCAGGCCGCAGGCTTCGGCGAAGCGCGGGATGGAATCCTCGGAGATATGCCGCGCGTTCATCAGCACCTTGGCCAGGTAGCTGGCATCGACGCCGACTTTCTTGCCGAACATGCGATAGGAGAAAAAGGAATGCTGGGCCTTCTTCGCTTCGTAGAAGTCCTTGAGAAAGGCGCGGTAATCCAGGTATTCGAAAATGGGTTTCATCCGGCCATGGTTCCGTAATCCAATATGCCGAAGTATACGGACCGGCGCAGGCCGTTCCCGGGGAATTCGTGGACGTAAATGTCCACATCTTAGCCATTTTCAGGTCTAAAATGGGGTTTATCTACAATTTTGACCCTTATTCGGTTCGCTATAGGTCCACGGAACCGAAAGGGTTACCGGGGAGCGGAGGGCAGGAAGGAGAAGACCGGCGCCTGGGCCGGAATGGCGGGACGGAGTAGGCGCAGCCGACGCCCCGTCGCGTCGAAGCCGAGGACCGCGCTTTGTGCCATCGCTTGCCCAGCCATGAGGCTAGGGCGCCCATCCTTGGGTTCGAATTTCAAACCCGTAATGAACAACGGCTTGCCGTCCTTGTCGTACGCCTTGTCCGGCGGAATGGTGAAGGAGGCGTTCAAGGGTTGGATGTACACATCCTTGAATTCCACCTTGAAGTCGCCCGGGTTGTGCAATTGCAAAGCGATGATGCCCTTGTCGACGACCTTGAATCCCGAATGCTCCCAGCAGGTCTTGCCGTTGACCAAGTGCGTCACCTTGTCCTTGTTGGCGATGATCTCGAGGGTGGCCCAATCGGTCTTGGCCGCCGGGGAGCAGCCCGAGACGGGTGTCCAGGGCAATTCGTTGCCTTGCTCATGGTAGAACGAGCCCCAGTAATTGTCGGAGATATCGACCTGGTAACCGCCGACCTCGAAGTTGGCCGCGTTGGAGATCTTGCCGCGGTAGACCACGCCGCTGTTGCGGTAGCCCCCGGTTCCGGGTAACCGCGCGGTAACCTTGAAATGGAAATCGGAGTACATGCTGTCGCTGATGAGGAAGGTATTGAAGGTGATGGCGCCGGTGCCGACCACGGAATGCTCGACCGGGTCGACATTCCATTCCTTGGCCAGGCATTTCCAGCCCTGCGTATCCTGGCCGTCGAAGAGCTTCATCCATACATCGCTTTGCGCCCGGGCGGGAGCGGCGAAGAGGCAGGCCAGGCAGGCCATGGCCAAGGCGGAACGGGAATGGAAAGAATTTTGGAAAGGGGACATAGCACCTCCTCGACGGGCTTAATCTATCGGGAGGGGCGGGGCCGGAAGCCGGGAAACCCGGGGGTTACCTAGATTTAATTCACACAAGAGAATAGCCTGGAGGGGAATAGGATGGCCGTCAATCCCGGGGAAACCCTGACAAAGAGCAAGGAAAGCCAGGAACCGGACGATCTCGGGTTCGGCACCAAGCTGCCGGCCCGCGAGGTGCGACTCCTCAACCGGGACGGGTCCTTCAATGTGGAGCGCCGGGGCGTACCCCTCCATTTGGCGTTGAACTTCTACCACCTGCTCACCGGCATCGGCTGGCCCACGTTCATCCTGGTAGTGCTCGCCGGGTACCTGACCGTCAACATGCTCTTTTCCATGCTGTATATGGCGGTGGGGGTGGAGCACCTGGTGGGGGCCAACGGGTCGGGCACGATGAGCGCGTTCTGGGATGCTTTCTTCTTCAGCGCCCAGACGCTGACAACGGTGGGCTACGGACGCATCAGCCCGGAGGGGATCGTCGTCAGCATGATCGCCGCCATCGAATCCCTGGCGGGCCTGATGGGATTCGCCATCGCTACGGGCCTCCTGTATTCGCGTTTCGCGCGGCCGCGCGGCCGCATCCTGTTCAGCAAGGTGTGTTTGATCGCCCCCTATCGTGACGGGAGGGCTTTCATGTTCCGCATCGCCAATGCCCGCAACAACCAGATGATCGAGACCGAGGTACAGGTCTCGCTGTCGATGGTGCATCCCCGCACCGGCGTCCGCAGCTTCCACGAGCTTTCCCTGGAACGCAAGTCGATCAGCTTCTTCCCCCTGAGCTGGACCATCGTGCATCCCATCGCCGATTCGAGCCCGCTGCACGGTATGACCGCGGAGGATTTCCGGACGGGCGATGGCGAGTTCTTCATCCAGATCAAATCATTCGATGACGCCTTCTCGCAGACCGTCTACGTGCGCAATTCCTACCGGTTCGAAGAAGTGGTCTACGGGGCGAAGTTCGCGTTCATCTTCGGGCGCTCGGAGGCCGGGATCACTACCATCGATTTGCACCGCATCAACGAGTATGCGCCCGCCGACCTGCCCATCCCGCCCGACCCGGCGCTGGGACGTAGCTCTTAAAAGGAGCCCAGAATCCGCCTGGAGAGCAGGGATTGCATATCCCGTCTTCCATCCGCTATCAGGTTGACATAGACGAATTTCTGCGTAACGCGATAGATGAACCGATATGGCTTGTAAAGGGATTCCCGGAAATCCTTGATTCCCAGGCTGGCCAATTCTTTCACGACATTTCCGCGTTGTGGGAATGATTCGAGAAGTCCCAAAACCTTCTCGAAGTGAGTGGCTAAGGCTGCGGCTGCCGCGGGTGAATCGTTACTCCGGACATAACCGATGATATCGTCCATGTCGAGCAACGCCTGCCCGGTCAACAATACCTTGAAACGCATTAAAGGGAATGCTTTTTCCTGAGTAAGGCGAGGGCTTCCTTGGCGGGAACCACCTTGCCCCGCTTGATTTGCTCGTCCCCGATAGCGAGGATTTTCAGGAGCGCCAGGGATTCCTGGGTTTCTTCGTAGCTCTTCACGTCCTGAATCACGACTTTGGCTTCGCCATTTTGCGTAATGACCATCGGCTCGCGTTGTTCCGTCAGATTCCGCACGACATCGGCGGCATGCGCTTTCAGATAACTGATCGGACGTATTTGGGAAGAGTATTTCATGGTGGGGCCCCAGGTGTAGGTAGGACTAAATTTAGTCCTTTTTTAGACCCAGTGCCAACCGCAAAGTGAGGCGGGTGTGATGGAGACGCTAAATTCCGCTAAAGAATAAGCAAAATCCGTTATCAGGGTAGGGCAGCCAACGACCAGCCCTTCGATCCGAAACGTAAATCCCGTTCCACGAAGGTCCACACCACCAGTTTCTTTCCCTGCAACATTTCCCCGCGCCGCGCCAATTGTTGGCGCACTACGGTGG
>JAHFCH010000160.1 GCA_023249635.1 Fibrobacterota bacterium | reverse complement strand
GGTGCTTTTGACTTTGCCTTCGAAAAGCTCCAGGCCCATGCTCTCCGATTCGCCCACTACGGCGTCGAACATATCGGCCCCCTGGCGGCGGGCCTCCTCGCACATGTAGTCCAAGGCTTCGGCCGGGACCAGGGATTCGGCTCCGGAAGCGCCGGCTTTCTGGATCATCTTCCCCCCACCAGGATATTGTCGACCTTGATGCTGGGCTGGCCCACCATGACGGGAACCGATCCCGAGGAGGCGCCGCACATGCCCGCCGCCATCTCCAGATCGTCGCCGACCATGGAGATGAGGGGCAATATGTCCGGTCCCTTGCCGATGAGGGTGGCCCCGCGCAGCGGTTCCCCCAGCTTGCCTTTGTCAATGAGATAGGCTTCTTCCACCGCGAAGTTGAATTCGCCCGTGGCCGGGTTCACCGAGCCGCCGCCCATCTTCTTGGCGTAGATGCCGTGGTCGATGGTGGCCAGCATCTGGGCCAGGGTCGAATCGCCGCGGTCGATGTAGGTATTGCGCATGCGCGAGACCGGGGCGTACTGGTAAGACTCCCGGCGCGAACTGCCGGTGATGCCGGCCCCGACTTCCTTGCCGCCCACGCGGTCGCTCATGTAGGCCTGCAGCTTGCCGTCCTTGATGAGGACGGTCTTCTGCACGGGATTGCCTTCGTCGTCGATGTTCTGCGAGCCCCAGGCGTTCACCAGGGTGCCGTCGTCAATGGCGGTCACGGAGGGATGGGCGATCAGTTCGCCGATCTTGCCCGCGAAGGGGGTGGCCTTACGGCGTACGGCCTCGGTTTCGAGCATATGCCCGCAGGCTTCGTGGAAGATGACGCCGCCGAATCCGTTGCCCATCACCACCGGCATCTTGCCGCCTTTGACGTAGCCGGCGCTGAGCATGAGCACGGCGCGTTCGGCCGCGACCTTGGCGTAATGCGCGATGTCCAGGCCCTCGAAGAATTCGAAGCCGCGTAGCGAACCGGGCGCTTCGCTGGCGGTGAAGATTTCCCCGCCCGCTTCGGCGGTAACGTTGACGGTGAAGCGGCTGCGGGTGCGGGTATCCTCGACCCACAGGCCTTCGCTGTTGCAGATCAAGACCTGGGTCACCACGTCGGCGGCGCGGGAGTTGACCTGGACGATTTTTTCTGAATAGGCGCGGGCCACGTGGTCGGCCAACTTGACCAGGTCGAGTTTGCGATCCTGGCCTATCTTGCGCGGGTCCTTGACGATCTTATGCCGGTTCTCGAAGACCTTGCCGACCAATTTCACGGTGGGCTCGGAGGAATTCGGGGTGACGATGCCACGGCTGCGGGCCAGGTTGTCGATGAGGCGGATGATGTGATCCTCATCCTCGTTGCTGGTATGCGCGTACAGGATTTCCGTTCCGTAGACCAGGCGGATGCCCAGGCCAAAATCGGTTCCGGCCGTGGCCGACTCTACCTTACGATCCCGGAAGGAGACCGAGGCGTTGCGGGTCTCTTCTTCGAAGAGCTCCACGAAGTCGGCTTTGCGGTCGAGGCCCGCCTGGATCAGGCGTTCCGCTTTGATTTTGTCCATCGTATGTCCTGTGGGTATTTCGGCTTATTATAACAAAACGGGGTAATCGATTCCCGTAAAGGAGTCCTTGGCATGCTTCTTGTTTGACAGCTTTCGTAGAGGTAAGTCTATGCTAAAAACCCCGCTATTCGGCATTCAACGCGTTTTCGCCGCTCTGACCCTGACCGTCGCCGCGCTCAACTTGTGCGCATGGGGCCAGTCCACCCCGTTTACCAACGCGGGTCTGCCCGGCGGGGCTCGGGTCACGGCCCTGGCCAACGGCCCCGGAGGCATCAAACTGCTGGGAACCTGGAACGGCCGCATCTTCCGTTCCACCGACGGAATGGCCACCTGGGTGCACACCATGGACCCGGTGGGAGTACCGCTACGTGCCTTCTTCGCTCCCGGAGATGGTTCCATCCTCGCGGCTGCCGGCGTCATCATCGATGGCATCGTGGAATGCTTTTCCATGTTCCCCTGTCCCGACATCTACGCCGGCGGGGGGATTCTCCGCTCCGAGGATCGGGGGCTTACATGGAAGCGCGTATTCACCGGAACCGCCACCGCCTTCGCGGCACATGGGGGTCGTATCTACGCGGTGGATAGAGGCAACTTTGTCGCTTCCGCGGACGACGGTAAATCCTGGGCCCGGGTACCCAGTGCCGGAGCATTCGGATTGGTAATCGAAGCCCGCTCCCTCAGCTGGGCCGGGGATACCGTTTATGCGCTTGGCCGCACCGGAAGCGGCGCCTACGTGCTGAAGGACAGGGCGCTGACACCGCTCAGTTCCAGGCGGAACGATGGCTGGCTCCTCCATGACGGGACCTGGCTTTACGCTTTTGCACCCCAGGGGACTGGTGACAGCCTGAGCCGGAGCCGCCTACTGCAAAAGCGGTGCCTCGGACTGGTCGTACTCCAACCGGGGCCTGCATGACTGGGCGACCTTGAGCCTCGCCTTCCAAGGCGATCGCCTGTATGCGGCCGATGGGAACGGCGGCATCCTCTTCCATCCGGCCAACGGTCCCGGTGCCTGGACCGCGACCGCATACGGGGTTGGCCTCCAGGTAACGGCATTCGACGGACGGTTGTACGCGGTGCGGGAGTACGGCGCCCTGGCCGAGCCTTGGGAGAATACGGGATGGAAGAATTCCGACACTGGCTACTTCAAAGCCATCTATCCCGCCGAAACCTGGTTGGCCGGATTCGATATGGACAATTACCGACTCCTGGCCTGCGGCGAAACCGAACCTTTCGCGTGCCGTAAGCCCGCCATGGCAGGCTTCCCTTCCAAGCGGCTCCATTACTGGACATTCGCAGTGCTGAACGGGTTCACTGACATGGCTGCGACCGGAAACTCCACCCTGGTCCTCCTGGATTCTTTGTACCTGACCCGCGATCGCGGGGAAACCTGGATCAATGCCGGCGCAAACCCCGCGGGAGATTCACCGGGGCAAACCGTTTTCCTGGCGGCTTATGCGGGAGAGTTCTGGCTGGGAGGGAAGGGCGGTCTCTTCCGCGGCGACGGTTCGCCGGAGGCTGGAAGCCGGTCGCCCTCGCAGGCATCCGGGGTACGCCCAAGACCCTTATCTTCCGGCCCGGCGGGGATATGCTCCTCGCCACCGATGACGGCGTATTCGCGCGCGGGAGATGGGGGTCGGCCTGGACCGACCTCAGCGCGGGCCTGACCGATCGGAACGTGCATTCCCTAGCCGTGCAGAGAAATACGCTCGCGGCGGGTTTGGACAACGGCGGCGTATGGACGCGGGGTTTGGAACAGGTCTCCGGCATCCAGCCCGCCGACCGTCGCGCCGCCCGTCGCGCCGCCCGTACGCCGGCCTTCAACCGCAATACGGCTCAGGGCCTGTTCCGGAATGCCCGGGGATTCCTGACCTACGCCGACGGCCGCCTAGTGCCTCTCCGCTGAGGGCGCATCCGGGCGTTCCCAGTTTCATTCCGGAGTGGCGGATGCATCCGTCCACTGCGTCTGTTGTGGGACTACTTTTCCGAGGCGGCATTGAGCCGCATTGGGATCCAACCCGCGAGGCCCCCGGCATGAACGCTTTCCTCCTTTTCATCGTGTTCCACCTTCCCTACTTCCAATCCGGCACGTCGCCGGAAGATTTTCCTTCGGGATATCACATCACCGGGGAGGACAGTCTTGCCAGCCGCAAGGCCTACGTCTGGCGCGGCCACGATACCGTGGACGTATGGGGCGGTACGCCCGCCACTTTCGATGCGCGTTTGGTCTTTTCCGATGGCTGCGTCAAGCAAGAAAGGGAGTTCCGCCCTCAATCAAAGATTCCCGAGCGCGTGGTGGATTTCATGTGCGCGGACGGGAAGGTGGTTTCCTGGTCCAGCCCTACGCACGCTGATTCCGGCCGCTACTTTTACCGCGACGGCCGCATTGACTCCGTGATCCGGTTTGAAAAGATCCATGCCACGAACCCTTTCACGCCTTCCCGGACCATGAAAATAAGGTACGACTCCCAGGGCCTGCCTTCCCACCGCGACGACTACTGGTACGAAGGCCTGGACAGCTTGGACGACTCGCTGCATACGGACTACACCTGGCATCTGCCGGATAGCGTGGTGATGTTCCAGGCCGCGGGTCCGGACGTGGAGACCCGGACCACGGTGGTGCGCCTCAAGGCGGGAAGACCGGTATCCATGACGGAAACGGCCGTGCAGGGGATCTACATCCACGTCTACGATCATTTCTGGACCTACGGGGAAACCGCCGCGTTACGGGACGCGCCTAGCCTCCGCCGCACCCGGGAGCGCTCCCCAAAAGCGCGCCTCTTCGAAAGCCATGGGATCCTAAGGCGGCCCGACGGCCGCGCGATCAACGCGCGGAACGCACCTTAAGGAAGAACGAGGGAGATTAAGCGCGCATCGGCGAGGCGGGGCCGTTTCGGCCCTTACCTCGCGGTCATTGCGACGGGGGGATTCCGGCCCGGGGATTAGGTTGGAACCATCTCCAACCCGGGAGTCCGGATGATCCGCATGCTTGCCTTCGGTTTCTTCGTTTCCGCTTGGGCTGCGGCCGCTCCTTCCTCCTGGAGCGACCTGCATGCGCCCTCGAGCGTATATGCGATTAGCCTCGGCAGGGCGGGCAGCGCGCTCTTGGCCGGCACCTGGGAAGGCAACCTGTTCCGTTCCCCCGATGGCGGCGCACATTGGTCCCGCGCCGCTTTACCTACAGGCTATCCCGTGCTCTCCATTCTGTCCCATGGACAGGACGTGTATGCCGCGCGCTCGTCCACGTATAATCCCTTGGCCGATTGCTTCAGCTTTTGCCAGAACCCGACCTATCCCCCTGACTTGGCGGTGTCCCATGACGGGGGCCTCACCTGGTCAACGCAGGAGATCCATGGGGCGCAGGCCATGGCCCGCACTCGCGACGGCAGCCTGTGGGCTTTCGCGAGGGATTCGCTTTACCGCCTCGCGCCGACGGATCCGGTTTGGCGCGCGCAGCCTTACCGTTATGGCGCCCTCCCCGTAGGGTATCCGACAGGTTACGTCAATTGCAAAGCCGCGATGGGCCGCGGAGCCCTGCTTACGGCCATCCTCAACCATCATCTTTTCATGGCCGCAACCGTCCCCTCCGGCGATGCCTTGCTCTTCACCCTGGCCGCGGACTCCGAGGCCTACGCACTCGCAGGGGATTCGGAAGAGACCCTGGCCGCCCTGAAAGACGGCCTATACCGGATGATCCAGGTAAACGTCAAGGCCGCGAAGATCAACGACAAACGCTTCCGTTGCCTCTGGCGCGGGGACTCGGGCTGGCTGGCCGTGGAAAGCGGAAAGCGGGAAGTTCTGCGCAGCCTCAATACCGGCAAGGGTTGGCTGGCCATCGACGGAGCCACCCTGCCCGATACCGGGTTCGCGATCGCTAGCGCGGGCGGAGCCATCGCAGCCATCGCCGGACCGCACGGCGCAGCGTACGCATGGTCGCAAGGCGGCGCTTGGAAAAGCGGCGAAGGGCTTGGCGAAACCCTGGTACTGCCCAAATTGGCGGGACGCGCCGGACTGTTCGTCCAGACTTCCTCCGGCGTGTTGCGCGCCGATCGGGGCGCAAGCACCTGGAGCGCGCCCGTCCCCTCATTTCCGGGCGCCGCGAGCCATCTGGTTGAGGCGGGTGGGACCCTGTGGACCGGCGGCGGGGCGTTGTGGCAGCTCCCGGCGGGAGCGTCCGCATGGAAGCGTTCGCGCGACGACAACGTGTCGGATCTCGCCGCTTCCGGATCGCGGCTGGTGGCGGCCCTCCGCAGAAGCGTGGGCTCCGAAGCGCCGCGTCACCTGGTCGCCATCTGCGACGCCGGCGATGTTTGCCGCGAAACGCCGCCGGACCTGATGGGCAGGTCCCGCTGGGGCATGAACGACTGGTATGGCGATCTCTCCGGCCTGGTGGTCAAAGGGGATACCCTGCTGGTCTCGGACAACCTCCTCTACCGTTCCCTCGATGGGGGCGCGAGGTGGGACACCGCCCAGGACTTGGGCCCGTCCGGTTCCATTCCCCGCATGGTGTTCCTTGGAAGCGCCCTCTTTGCCATCAGATCCGGGTATGATGATTGTTACCCGTGTCTGATGCGTTCGGATGATTTGGGTTCCCATTGGTCACGCCCCCTCGGAACGCCAAGCGTTCCGTTCTATCCGGCAGGCTTGGAATCCTTGGGTGGCCGCCTCTATGCCATCACCTACTTGGGGGCATTCGCCAGCCCCGATGGCGCGCACTGGCAAGATCTGGCCCTGCCCTCGGGAGCGACGCCGGTATCGATGACCGGGGATGAGAACGAGCTTTTGGTCGGGGATGGGCAAGGCCGTCTATGGAGCCTGGCCCTGCCGGCGCCTACGGTAGGCTTGGCCGCCTCCGGCCCAGGGGAAAGCAGAACGGGGGTCCGGGGCGTAACGTCACGCGTAGGTTACGGTCGTTTCGCGGATGGAACGGGCGCCTGGCGCCTCGTGGACGGCAGGGCCGCGCCTAAATAACGATCCGAATTGTTAAGGGCGCTATTTTTCGCCGGGGAACAGGGAGTCCAGCTTGTCCTGGACCTCTCCGCCCGCGACGACATCGGGCATCACGTCTGGGATGCCGTTGCCATGCACATCCTTGAGCACGTGGCTCAGCTTGGCCTTGGCCTGGGCGGCTACCATCTTCACGAGGCCGAGATTGGTCCGGTCGTCGAAGATGAGAACCATGATCACGTCTTCGTCCACGAGGGAGATATGGATGTTCTCCCGCTCCCCTTGGTGGAACATCACCGAGAATTCCGTCTCGCCGATCAAGGTCGCGATGGCCTTGGTGGAAGCGAAACTGCCCGCAGCCAAAGCCGCCAGGGTGGTAACGTTGATGTTGGGACTGAATCCCACCTGGGAGATGAGATTGCCGTCCTTATTGATCAGAAGCACGTAGGCGGAGGCCGACTCCGTGATGAGGTGCGACAGGATCTTGTTGATCCGATCGATATCCTCTTTGTATAAGACGAAGTCGCCCATCCGCTACTTCTCTTTTTTGAAGAGGCCGTCGAAGAAACCCTTCTTCTTTTCGCTGGGATGCGGCAGTTTCTTGGTTTTGAAGGAATCGTCTTTGGCCAGATCCTCGAAGGTCGTCACGATACCGCTATTGTCCTCGATGTTCCCGAGGTTTTTCCCATGCACGATCGGCTCGGGAGTCGGAGGCTGCAGGGTCGGATAGGGCGGGCCTTTGCCTTGCACGGGGGCTTGACCGGGGTTTTGACCCGGACCCTGGCCGGCGGGCATGCCGGGAGCCTGGAAAGGGGATCCGGGATTGCCTGCGGGCGGGGCTCCGAAGCCGCCGGACATGGGCGGATTGAATCCACCCGACGGGGTTCCCATGGGCATACCGGGCATGCCGGGTGACTGCGGCGTTGGTCCGCCGAAACCGCCGAATCCGGGAGGGGCGCCTCCGAAACCAGTGGCGTTGCCCATAGGGGCGGGTCCGCCTTGCAAAGGATTCTGCGCGCCGGGCGAGCTCGGGAAGGAAGAGGAAAAGCCGCCTCCGATGGGCGTCTGCACGGGACCGGGCATAGGCTGGGGCTGCCCGAATCCGCCGGGGCCTCCGGGCGCGGTGCCGCCGAAGGGATTGCCCGCAGGGGCCTGAGGAGCGGGTCCGCCCATGAAAGGGTTGGCGGGAGCGCCGCCTCCGAAACCGGGAGCGCCGAAGCCTCCGCCGGGGGCCTGGCCCATACCCGGGGTAGCCGGGATGTTACCCCCGGGACCTTGCTTATTGCCGAAGGAATCCACGAAGGGGGAAACCGGGATGCCGGGAGGCGCAGTGAAGCCGGTATTGCCGGCCTGTTGCGGAATGCCGCCGGGAGCCCCTGTGGCCATGGGCTTGGGGCCCGGGAAGTTGGGCATGGCGGGAGGTTGGCCGCCGAATCCCGGGTTGCCGCCGGGCATGGAGGGTCCGGGACCGCCTACGGGAGCCCCGGGGAAACCGGGACGCGGGGCGGCAGGTTGGGCCGGGCCTGCGAAAGGATTGGGCGAACCCATGCCGAAACCGGGATTGGTCGTGCCTGGGCCGTTACCTGGCTGGCCGCCGAAACCGGGCGGGGCGAAACCGCCGAGCCCTTGGCCGCCAGGAGCCGGGCCACGTACCGGGGCCGGCTGGGGATGGGTAGGCATCTGGCCGGGAAATCCCGCGGAAGTGGGCATGGCGCCGGCCATACCTCCGGGGTTTCCGCCGAAGGGATTGCCCTGGGGCTGCGGTGCGCCGAAACCCGGAGCGCCGCCTTGGGGCGGGGCGCCGAAACCGCCCGGAGCCTGGGGCGGGTTGCCGAATGCGCCCGACGGAAGTCCGCCGGGTGCGCCGGGTACGCCGTGAAAAGGCTGGGGTCCGGTAGGCGGCGATCCGCCAAAGGCGGGTTTGGGCGCTTGACCGAAGCTGGGGGCTGGGGCCGCCGGTCTGGGGGCTGGAGCGGCGGGAGCAGCCGGAGCTTCCGGGCGCGCCGGACGGCGTGTGCCCTGAAAGCCGGCATACTTGGCGTTGAACTTGTCGATGACTGACTTACCGATGGCCTTGAGGGTCGTGAACACGCCCACACCGGTGGCGGCGACGGCTTCGTAATGCGGGAGCTTATGCTTATTGAGAAGCGAGTTGAGCTGCTCGATGGAGTACACGTTGGGCAGGTCGCGCTTGTTGTATTGCAGGACCAACGGAATGTTCTCGATCGAATGGCCGTATTCGCGTAGGTTCTCCTGCAGGTTGGCGAAGCTTTCCAGATTCTCCTGAAGCTTGTCCACCTGGGAATCCACCACGAACACCACGCCGTCCACGCCGCGCAGCACCAGCTTGCGGGTAGCATTGTAATAGACCTGGCCGGGCACGGTATATAACTGGAACTTGGTGGAGAAGCCCTTGATCGAACCGAGGTCCAAAGGCAGGAAGTCGAAGAACAGGGTGCGATCGGTTTCCGTCGCCAGCGATACCATCTCGCTCTTGTCCTTGTCCGGGATCTTCCGGTGGATGATCTGCAGATTCGTGGTCTTACCGCTCAAGCCCGGACCGTAGTACACGATCTTGCAGCTGATTTCCCTGGTTGCGTAGTTAATCGATGCCACGGGATCTTCCTTGGTTACTTGATTAACGGGCTCACTTGGGCGATTTCGACGCGGATCAGGCCGGTATTCGCCTGGCTGTCCGCCAACACCACGAGATAGCCGATTTCGACCACTTGCACGAAGAATTTTCCTTCGCTGGCTTCAATCATGGTCTGCATGAGCAATCCGGCCTGGGCATTGGAAACGATTTTATTCGCCACTTGCTGCACCGATACGATAAGGGCGCTGATGAAGTCCGAGGGAACGGGGGTCCGGAAGTGGGAGACAATCTCAATCCCATCCGGACTGACGATGCTGGAGCCCTTGACGCCCTTGATCTGGTTTATCCGTTCCAATATAGTTAACATCCCACCTAACCCCGTAAGTAGCCGCGTGCGTGCAGCAGTTGAGCGATGGCGTGCGCACCCCGTTCAATCCGAAATTTGAACAACTCGTAGCTGCCCCTAGCGCCGGTGACCGTGAGGAAGAATTTATTCGATAGCTCCACGTTGATGATCAGGTGGAAGCGGTTCTCGGTGAAGGTGACCACGTGGTCCAAAGGCCCCAATCCCAGCATCTTGCATCGATCCAGGTTCTCGAGAAAGCTGGACACGAAATAGGGCGCCTCGATGAAAAGGCTCTCGTGGGAGTTCTCCCCCCATGCCATCACCAGGCCCTCGCGGGTGTACAGGATGGCCCCATGGATCCCGTTCACCAGGCTCAGGTATCCAAGGCAACCGTCCAGGTCGCGGGACTCCACCAGCTTGTTGATATGCAATGGGCCCGACTCGATCTTACTCATTCGGGACATACTCCACGGGGCGCGGCGAGGCCGTGGCCCCGGCAGGCGGCGAGCCGTTCGCGGAGGCCTTGCGGAAGGTGTTCTCGGCCCTCACGATGGTGAGGAGCGATTGGTTGATGTTGCCCGTGACCAAGGCCATGTTCTCGGCGCCGGCGTGGAAGGTGGTGGTCGTGAGCGTCTGGAAGCAGAAGCAGATCTTGTGCACCGGACCGCTATCCAGGGCGACGCAGGCGGATTGGATGGCGCCGGGAAGTTCCCGGGGCAAGCTGGCCATCAGCGGTTCCAGATCGGGATTGCGGCAGAAGGATTTTGACTTCCCGTTGGGGTTCCACAAGGCCAAGGCGTAAGTGTTGGCGTCGTTGGCCAAGACCTGATACAACCCGAGTTCGCCATCGGGGCCGGAACCGGGACGGGGGCCCGAAGGCGTGGCGCGGGAAGCGACCGGAATGGCGGGACGGGCCGGGGCATCGGCACGCGGGGCCGCGGACATTTCCGGAGGCAAGGCGTTCAGCTTGAGCTCGATGAGATCCGGGACCGCGGCGGATGCCGGTTCGTCGAAGGTGGCGGCATATGCGGCTGCGGAAACGGCCTGGGCATTGCCGAAGGGGGAATCGACGGGGGCCTCGGGAAGCGTGGGATGATCCTTTTCCCATTCCGCGAACTCATGGTACACGCAGCATTCGAGCATGGAGAGCGCGACCATGTCGTTGGGATGCTGGTTCACGCGCGGCACCATGCGCTTCTTGACCATGGCGAATTCGCCGGTCTCGATGCCGATTTGGGCCTGCAGGTAGAAGACCATATCTTTGAAGCGGGAAGCCTGCTTGGCCTCCAGGCTGTGCAGTACGTGCGCGGCGAGATCGAATTTTCGCTGCCGGATGAGCAGGCAGGCATAGGCCAGGGTGCTCGAGCTCTGGATGAAGCTTTGGCAGATCACGTCGTCAGCGATGACGGCGGCGGCAGGCTTCACTTCATGCATCGGTGCGGTGGTCATTTTACGCTTGCGCCCATCACTTTAGGATGAAGGTCTTGGAACTGGTCTTGCGGTAAAAGGGGCGGTTGGCCCCGGAGCCGTCGATCTCGCGTTTGCTGAGGATGCCTTCGTCGCGCAGCGGGGCCAGGCTCTTGGGCAGGCTGTCGGTGCGCGCGGCGAGGTCGATCAAAAAGGCCTCCATGTTATCCCTTGCCATGGCATGGGAGATGCCGTATTCGTAATCGTCCGGATCCTGCCAATCCGAACCGGTCTGCTCAACGGCCCCCACCATCCAAATGGAGAACAGGCGCACCGCGGTCGCGAAGACCAGGAAAAGGACGGCGACTCCCAAGATCATCGCCGTCTTCCGATCTTTCTCGGATTGCGGATCGGCAAGCATCGGAGCCCCGTGCTCCTCGTTCGCCGCCTTCACCGGGGCGATAAATCCGCCGTGCCATAAATTTACCATGCATTCCGAAAGCCGGAAAGACCCGAAAGGCACTTGCCGGGCGATTTGCTGGACGCTGCGGCGGGAATCGACCAGTCCCAGCACCAGGTAGTCCCATCCCAAAGGGTCCCCGCCATAGGGTTTCCCGGTAGGCCGGTACACCACTTTAAGGTCCGGCAAGGATTCGCGCAGGCGCGGCCATTCGTCGATCCGGCGCATTCCCTCCATGCAGGCGAATTCGGTGGAGATGTTCAGTTGCGCCTGGGGCGGTGGCTTTTGGCTTGTTACGAACTCGTAGCGACCCTCCACCCAGCCGAAAAGCTCGCAAACCATGTCTTCGGTGATGATCTGGAGCCATTCCTTGCGCTCATCTTCCTTGAGGTAGCCCTTGGAAGCCAGGGTTGAGAGCAGGGGTCGGTCCATATCCCGGGAAATGGCTTCCAAATCCCCCATCTCGGAACGCGGTACGCGGCCGGTCTCAATCAGGATATCCTTCACCTTGCCTTCCGGGGCTTCGCCGTTCACGCGTACCCCGGTCAGGTTGCCCAGCGAGATGAACAGTTCAGCCCGATCCTTGGGCATGGTAAGGACCAGAATGCCGGTCTTGCGCTGCTGCAGGAGCAGTTGCAAAACGTCGGCCAGGGAGAAATCCTTGAGGTCGCCGGAAAGGATCATCGCGCGGCCTCCCGCTGCCTGTCGCCTTGGGCCGGGACCACTTCATCCTCGGAAATCGGCGAACGCAATTGCTTCAGGTTGAAGATGCCGTACAGCAGGAGCAAGGGCACGCATGGCAGCCAGCGCAGCGGCCCCAACACGAAGCTCGGGTATTCCATTACCAGATGGTTGAGCCCCCACAACAGGCCGATGAGGATGGAGGTCATGAGCGGCCACAGGTAGCGCCCGCCGCCCCGGCCCAGGTACAGCTGGCCGATGCCCGGGAACAGGCTGTTAAGCGTCGAACCGGAACGTACGGCTACCAAGGCAGCGCGATGCCGCAAGCGCGCAACCAGCTCCACGCGGATGCGGTTCTCCTGTACGCCGGAAACCGTCTTGAAACAGTTCTGGCAATGCACGCCCTTACGGCAGGTGCGGCACATGGTGCGCCCGCAGATACGGCATTCGAACAAATCCCAGCCATGGGTATGCCGGGAGTATTGCCGGAACCGGAACCACAGCGCCACTACCGCCACCAGCGCCGCCAGCAACAACCACGATCCCTGGATGGGAAGAATGCCCGCATGCACGGTCACGTTGAGGAATTCCAGATTGAGCAGCGCCCGCCACGCGGCCTGCCAGGCATGACCGCTGCGCAGCATGGGATCCATGGCCTTGCGGCTGGCCGGGTAGGTGGGGAAATTCTCGTCATTGTCCTTAAGCCATTGCGTCACCCATTGCGCATCGATGTCGGCGGCCCGGTCCAGATATTTCTTGTGGTTGGTGGAGTTGTTGCCGTACAGCTCGGCCTGGCTGGAATTGAACCAGGTTTCCATCAGGTCCGGCGCCTGGCGACGGGCGTTGGCATAGGCCTCAGAGGCCTTCTCGTACTCGAAGGTCGCCATGTACAAATTGCCCGAATTGAGAACCGCGAAGGCGGGAACGCCGTCGATGCGGGCGGCCTCGCGGGCGTATTCGCCGGCGCGCAGGTAATTCCCCTGTTTCTTGTATTGGATGGAAAGCGCCAAGGCGCGGTAAGAGCTGTCCTCGCGATCGTGGGCGGGAAAGGAAAGCGCGCGATCGGCAAGGGGGCGCTCGTAGCCGCGGGCCCAAGCCAGATGGTACAGGTTTACGCCTACGCGGGCGTCCAGGTGGCGGCACATGGCGCGCTCCCACATCACCAGAAAGGGCACCAAGGCGATGCCCAGCAGCACCACTTTCAATACGGATTTCTCGTCATCGCTGCAATGCTTCCAAAGCAGCATGGTTCCCATCAGTCCCAGCAGCACGTAGCCGGCCCCACCCACCGCCAGGCTCAAGGGGATGAGCGCGATGGCCAGATAGCGCACGCGCATCTCCACCGCTTGGGGAAGCTTTTCGGCCCAGGGATGGGCGATGCGCGGGAAGTGACGCGCGAACAGGATCAGCAGGCCCAGGGCACCGAAAAGCCCCAAGCCGATGCGTAGGCAACGGGAGAGGTTGACCAGGAAAAGCGTCTGCACGTCGTAGTAGCGGAGCAGGTGCAAGGTCTCCATCAACGAGCCCCACATGAAACCGAGATCCCAACCCAGCGGCTGATGCTCATGGGTATGCAGCACCAGGTTCTGGAAAGGGACCCACGGGCACATGGGATCGAGACGGCGGGCGAATTCCATCCCCTGGCGCGCCACCTGGAATTTGCCGGTCTGGATGGTCTGGCGCACCCGCCACAATTCCAGCTTGGCCAAGTCGGGCATGCGCAGGTAGCCCTTTTCCAACATGCTGCGATGCACTTCCATCTGCCAGGAATGCGCGCGTTGATACATCTCCACGTCGCCGAGGATGCGAGCCAGTTCATAATTCAGTCCCAGGTTTCCCTTGGCTTGCGCGGCCGCCGACGCCAGATCGGCTTCCCCCCCACCGGGCCTCTGCTTCTCCGCGGCTACGCCCAGGGCGAAGTTGGCCCAGATGGTGGCCAGGGCGGATTGCGACAAACTGCCGGGCACCGGAGTGGTGGCTGCCGCTTCGGCGGCGGTGGCCGGGGTCGCGAGCGGGCGCAATTGCTCGATCAGTTGCATCCGCTCCTTCTCATCGGAGCGGTTGCTGAACAGCTTCTGGGAGGCCGGGAATTTCTGTTGGAATTCCCAGCGTGAGACGATGGCTTGCCGGAGCGATTCGAGCACGGCTGACTGGCCACGGGCGGGGGCATAGAGGCACAAAGCGGCGAGCGCCACCGCCGGCAGACGGAATGGGGAGAGGAAGGTACGCATCATGTTTGGGCCTTAAGCCCGTATTTCTCGATTTTCCTATAAAGCGTGGAGATATCCAACCCGAGAATCTTGGCCGCGGTGGGCTTATGCCAATGATGTTGGGAAAGCACCCAGAAGATGTAAGCCCGCTCGATATCGTTGAGGGTGGGATCCAGTCCGTTGGCCGAGGCCATCACCCCGTTTTCCGAAGCCCCGGAGGAAGTTTCCCCGGGCGCCACCGGCGTAGCCGCGTCCAACTCGAGATATTCAATCACCTCTCCGGTGCTGAAGGCGATGGCGCGCTCGACCGCGTTCTCCAGTTGGCGCACGTTACCGGGCCAGGCGTACTCGCGGATCTGGGCCAGCGCCCCGGGAGAGAAGCGTTTGCGGCCATGCCCCTTGCGGCCCAGGAAATGCGTAGCCAAAAGCGCCGGGTCGTCGCCGCGCTCATGCAGCGCAGGCGTGTAAATGCGCAGGACATTGAGCCGGTAATAAAGATCTTCCCGGAAACGTCCCTGTCCCACCGCATCCTCCAGGTTCACGTTGGTCGCGGCCAGGATGCGCACATTGATGCTTTCCGATGCGGTGCCGCCCACCTTGGTTATCTCACGTTCCTGGATCACGCGCAGCAATTTGACCTGGGTGCGCAAGGGCATCTCCCCGATTTCATCCAGGAACACCGTGCCGCCATGCGCCACGGCGAAAAGCCCGTCCTTGTCGGCATGCGCCGAGGTGTAGGCGCCTTTCTCGTGGCCGAAGAGTTCGGACTCCAGCAGGTTCTCCGAAAGCGCGGAGCAATTGACCACCACGAAGGGTTTATGCGCGCGCAAGGATTTCTGGTGGATAAGCTTCGCCACCAATTCCTTGCCCGTGCCGCTTTCACCGGTGATGAGCACGGTGCTTTCCGAAGAGGCGATGGCCTCGATACGCTCTCGTAAATGGCGCACGGGTTCGGACTGGCCCACCAATTCCACGCCTTGCCGCCTTATGATTTCCTTCAGCTCGCGGTTTTCGTCCTCAAGCACGCGGGTGGCCACGGCCTTCTCGACCACCTTGCCCAGGAACACCATCTCGAATGGCTTGGAGATGAAATCGTACGCGCCCAGCTTCACGGCTTCCACGGCTTTTTCCACCGTACCGTACGCGGTCATCACCACCACCGGCAGCCGCGGCCATTTTTCCATCAGGGACTTCACGACGGTCAGTCCCGATTCCCCGCCCAGGGAAAGGTCTACCATGGCCATCAAAGGCTCGGGACCTTCCATGCGCGCAAGCGCGCCTCGGACGTCATGGGCCGAGAAGGGGGCATAACCCTTCTTCTCGAAAAAGACTTCCAATAGGCCACACAACGACACTTCGTCGTCGACGATAAGGACGGGGGGTTTCACGGAGCCAATTATCGCACTATTAATGCGAAGAGTCGCGGAAGCCCAGGAGAAAGAAGGGGTTAAGCGGGGGTAAGGGGAAAAAAAGGTTTAAGGTTTAAGGGGGGTGGGTAGCCCGGTGTTTGCCAAAACGGCCAGTCCCTTGAACCTTAGACCTTAAACCTGAACGGGAAAAGACCGAAACCGGTCTCTCGCGCTTACTTCTTGGAAGCAATCAGCGCATGCACCTTGCGCTTGTAATTCGAGGCGGTGTTCTTCGTGATCCCGGCCCTGTTGCTACGAGCGGCTTTGTCCAGCATCGAGAAGAAGTTCGGAACCTCGGCAAGGAGGGTTTCCTTCTTATCCGCAGCGCGGATGGCTTTCAGGCTTTTACGGATGGCGGAGCGGATCACGCGGTTGGCCAGGCGGGCCTTTTCAGCGGTGATGACCCTTTTTTCAGCGGACTTATGATTCGGCAAACGATCCTCCGGTAACTCTTTGTAACGGCGGAAAAACTTAGCATTTCCGGGCGGTTTTTCCAACTCCCGTAGGAAAAGGGGGTTAGCTGGAGCGGGTCAGCCCGGGTACAGGTCGAACGGGACCCTGAAAAGGGCCAAAATCGGGTAG